>NZ_JAFNPE010000002.1:0-832 GCF_026535805.1 Lactobacillus sp. B3795 | reverse complement strand
GCGTTATTCCGAATTAGCTCAGTTGGTAGAGCACCTGACTGTTAATCAGGTTGTCGTCAGTTCGAGTCTGACATTCGGAGTTATAACTGGTCTTGGAGAGTTGTCCGAGTTGGCCGAAGGAGCATCATTGGAAATGATGTAAACGGGTGAATGCCTGTTTCAAGGGTTCGAATCCCTTACTCTCCGTATACCTTATAGTTATGACCCGTTGGTCAAGTGGTTTAAGACACTGCCCTTTCACGGCAGTAACATGGGTTCGAATCCCGTACGGGTCATTTATATTTGGAGGATTAGCTCAGTTGGGAGAGCATCTGCCTTACAAGCAGGAGGTCACAGGTTCGAGCCCTGTATCCTCCATTCCAAATATATTGGACTGGTTCGTTGGTCTAGTTGGTTTAGGACGCCTGCCTGTCACGCAGGAGGTCACGAGTTCGAGTCTCGTACGAACCGTTGTTGTCAATGACAACATAATTGAATATTTATCTATAGCAAAACATAAATGGTATGGCTCGGTAGCTCAGTTGGTAGAGCAACGGATTGAAGCTCCGTGTGTCGGCAGTTCGATTCTGTCCCGCGCCATTTATNAGGGGTAGCGAAGTCTGGCTAAACGCGGCGGACTGTAAATCCGCTCCTTCGGGTTCGGTGGTTCGAATCCACTCCCCTCCACCATAGGGATATAGTATAATGGTAGTACAACGGTCTCCAAAACCGTTGGTGCGGGTTCAACTCCTGCTATCCCTGTTAATGTTGCTATGGCGGTAGTGGTGAAGTGGTTAACACATCGGATTGTGGTTCCGACACGCGTGGGTTCGATTCCCACCTACCGCCCTTT
>NZ_JAFNPE010000001.1:269953-320501 GCF_026535805.1 Lactobacillus sp. B3795 | reverse complement strand
GGAATGTCACCGGTTGAATACCGGAACAATTCCTCCCAGAAAATTGCATAACCATCCTCCAATTTTAGGGGTTCAGGTCAGAATGCTTTTTATTTATATAAATGATTCATCTTTTTAATTTCGCTTTTGACATTTTCAACAATGCTACTTGGCGATATAACTTTTGCGTTTACTCCTAGACGCAAAATATCAGAAATAACGTACTTTGTATGACTTTTTGGAAATGATGCCTTTAACATTAGTTTTCCCTTGTCATATTTAGAATATATACCATTGTATAACCAATGATTAGTAATATCGTCTTTATTCCTTTTATTAACGATTATTTTTATCTTTATCCATTCATCATCATCTAATCCTTTTTGATACCACTCATTAAATGACATGATATCGGTCGGTATTTTATATCCAGGATATTCATTTAAAACCGTAATCTGATCAACTCTAACATTTGGATATGTCCCATCATTGATATCATATCCTACCATATACCAAAATCCATTCCATGCGTATAGACCAATCGGTATTAGCTTTTTTTCTTCATTTTTATAACTAACCATGATTAACATTTTTTTGCCAACATAATCATATATTTGTTTTATATTTTTTACCTTTAATCCACGATTCGGATAGATAAATTTAACCCCCATGTCTTCTTCAACATCGTATTTTTCAAACCAGTCTTTGATTTTTAATTGAATTTGTTCTGAAGTTGTAGAAAAAGGTGTTTCAATTACTTTGTTTAACATTTGCAAGGAGAATAGTATTGCTTTTGCTTCTTCTGATGAAAAAGAAATCGGCGGAAGTTTTATACTATCTAAAACGCGATATCCGCCATTTTTCCCTTTTTCGGCATAAATGGGCACACTTAAAGATGAAAGCGTCTCTAGGTCCCGAAAAATAGTCCTAGTGGAAACATCAAAGTGTTTGGACAACTCATTCGTGGTGAATTGACGATGCATATAAATATATAACCAGATTTTGATGATTCTTTCAGTTTGTTGCAAACTAGCTCCTCCTTATAAAAAAGGAGATGGAATCCCATCTCCTTTTTGCTATTGTTGTTCTTGGATTCCTAAAACATGCCCCTTATTATCTTTTACTAGTGCTTGAGTAAAACCAGTGTCAGTTGTGAACTTAGGTACAACGACACTGCCACCATTATTTAAAACTTCATCAATAGTGTCATCAACACTTTCAACACCAATGTAGAAAGCGACCCATTCTTCTTTATCTTTTGAGTAAGGATCTGCAATTGCCGCTAGCATATGGTTAGGACTTTTTGGGTCCATTACTCGATATTCCATCTCACCAGCAGGTGGATAAACATTCCATCCAAAAACGTTTTGATAAAAATCTACCATTTCTTTTGAATTGTTTGAAGTAATTTCAATAAAAGTAATTGGGTTTGCCATATTAACAATACCTCTTTCTATAATTTCAAAATCAATTTTAGAGGTTTAATATGACATACTACTTCATATTATAATTTTTATTTTGTAATGTAATCTAAGATTGCATACATCACTTGTTTGTTTTCTTTTGGTACTGGTCTAGCTAAGATGTCTTCATTTGTTTGATTTAAAACAGATCCTTCGACGTATTTATTGTCGTTGGTAACAATTTCTCTAACTTCGTCAGTACCTAATTCAAAGTGGAATTGTAAACCAACAATTCTGTTGCCAATGATGAATCCTTGGTTTTCCACCAAATCACTTGAGAATAATAATTCACCGTTCTTGGGAATTTCAAACATTTCACCATGCCAGTGCATTGCAGTAAGCTTGTTGTAAATTCCAGGAATGCGTTCGGATCTTAAGTATACTGGTGCCCATCCCACTTCCTTAGCTGTTGAAGTGGTAATCTTGGCACCGAATGTTTTAGCAATTTGTTGCGCACCAAAACAGGCACCATAGATAGGAACGTCTTTTTCAGCAAGTTCTCTAATGATGTCTCGTTCGAACTCAATCCAATCAATATCATCGTTAACACTCATTGGACCACCCATGATAACTAACATATCTGTTTCATCTACCTTTGGTAGGATACCAAATTGGTATGGATGGTAAATGTAAACATCATGTCCCCTGTCATGTGCCCAATCCAAAATCGAACCTGGTCGTTCGTTTGGAGTATGTTGAATAATATTAATACGCATAATTTTTCGCCTACTTTTATATTTAATTTTTTTATGTTTTTAATAAAAAGTAATATATACCTAAAATGTGGGAAGTGCAAAAAAAGACACCTGAAGGGGTGTCTTTATTAATTAATCTTTATCAGTGTAAAAGCTACCAAGTTTATATGTAGTAACAGGTTGAACATAATATTGGTATTTAGCAACAAGGTCACATATCTTATCACCATTAATTAAAGTAATCACTCTTGTTCCTTGTCTAGCGACTTTAATTGCTTCTCTTGTAAAGTCTGAGGTGGTAATAAAAATACCAAACTCCGCATTATATTTATCCATTGCGCCTCTAAACTTATCAATTTCAGGTGTTGAAACCTTGTTTTCCCATCTTTTAGATTGTAGTGCAACTCTAGTAGTTCTAAAGTCGTCAGATGTAATGTATCCAAATCCATCTAATCCACCGTCAGCAACATATTGGATGCCAATTTCATCATCGATATCGACCCCCATTTGCTTTAATAAGCCTCGGCTAAATAGTTCAAACTTTTGTGGGCTCATACTTACCAATGCATTCAATAATTGGTCTCTCCAAGGTTCATTATCTACTGAATCATCAAGATCATCAACAATTTCATCAACCTTAGCCTTCGATTTCTTATCATCATTCAAAAATGGCAATACATCCCTACTTCTGGAAAAGTTATTCAAGTCAACAGTTCTTCCACTTTCAGATAATTCTAAAACTCTATTATCTTCAGTTATAAAATAACCTGATTTTATTAACTTCTTAACCGCATGATTAAATAGGTATTGGAAAGGATGATATTTAGCACCAGATTTTTTTGAAACCTTTACTTTGTCGACTTCGTCTTCAGAAAATACATCAGAATTATCTCTAATTTCACCCCTAATTTCTTTTCGGGTCATTTTCCCTCCGAGAGTTTGCATAACTTTTAGGGCTTCTATCATTGCCTTTTCTTCTTCAATATCCTGCTTAGTTTTAGACATAAGAAAATGCCTCCATGTTTTTTATTATAAGTTTAATTATAAAGCTTAGCTTAACTGTTAACAATGTCAGTTAATGAGAAATAAAAAGACACCCTGTCGCAGGGTGTCTTTTTTCTTACCTATTTCTTTTCAAATACAGTAACTGATTCAACGTGAACAGTTTGTGGGAATTGGTCAACTGGTTGAACTGGTTGAGTAATTTCATAACCGTATTCAGCTAAACGACGAGCATCACGTACTAATGTTGATGGGTTACATGATACATAAACAATCTTCTTAGGTGCTACTTGAGCAGCACTGTCGATGAATGATGATGCAAGTCCCTTACGTGGAGGATCAACCATGATAACATCTGGCTTTAATCCTTGTGATTGCCATTTTTCCATTTGATCTTCAGCACTACCGGTTACGAAAGTAGTGTTGTTGATGTGGTTCTTTTGAGCGTTAATCTTAGCATCTTCGATGGCTTCCTTAACGATTTCCACACCGTAAACCTTCTTAGCATGTTCAGCAACGGCTAGTGAGATAGTACCGATACCACAGTAAGCATCGATCACTGTTTGAGTACCATCTAGTTGTGCCTTTTCAATTGCTAGAGAGTAAAGCTTTTCAGTTTGTTCCGGGTTAACTTGATAGAATGAGTTCAATGAAATAGCGAACTTCAATCCAAGTAACTTGTCTTCGATGTACTTCTTACCATCTAGGCAAACAGTACTCTTTCCTAACAATCCATTACCATCTGACAAGTTGATGTTTTGCATGATACTTGTTACTTCTGGTAAGGCTTCCTTGATTTCACGAACAATGATATCAACCATAGGAATCTTCTTGGTACGAGTAATCAAACCAATCATCATTTCGTTAGTGTAGTGACCTCTTCTAACCATGATGTTTCTAATCACACCACTGTGCTTAGTTTCATTGTATGGTTCGATGTGGTACTTACGTAGGATGTCTCTAACTACTACGATAGACTTGTCGATTTCAGGATCTTGGATGTAGAAATCTTCAATGGTTACTAGGTCGTGTGAATGCTTACGGAAGAAACCAGTTTGTAGTTTTCCATTAATTGAGCGAACTGGAATTTGGGCCTTATTTCTGTAATGAGTTGGGTTATCCATCCCAATAGTTGGCAATACTTCAACATCCATCTTGGACTTATCGAAAAGTTCTTGGATTTGGTGTTGTTTGAATTCCAATTGTGCATCGTATTTTAGATGTTGTAATGGAGCGATTCCTGTACGAGTGTAGTTTCTGTCGATGTTTTCTACACGATCTGGTGATTTAGTTAGTAACTTTTCTAACTTTGCGAAACCAAAGTTTTGGTTAACTTTGATTACCTTAATCAAAGCTTTTTCGCCTGGAAGAGTGTCTTCAATAAACAAAGGATAATCCTCAATCTTGGCTACTCCCAAGCCTTGGTAAGTCAAGTCGACAATATCGACTTCATATTCTTCGTTCTTTGTAACTGGTGCTTTAAATTTCATATTTACCCCTTTTTCTAAACAAAAAAGTTTTGTTGTAATCTTCTAAAATAATCATACAACAAAACTTTTCGTTTTTAAATTCTACTATGATAATTTATCAACTTTATCGACGAATTCTCTTTCGGCCTTTTCAGCATCAAAACTGATAGACTTCTTTGGCATTTCATCGACATTAGCAAACATTTCGATGTGTTGCTTTAAGTCAATAAACGTCATTGGTGCGTCGCCACCATATTCACCATCCAAGTTAATTTGCATCTTGTCTTCGACAGGATTAGCGACTAACTTGCTGGTCTTCTTGTAAATGATTCGAGGGTCATTGATATGGCGACCACCACTTAAGACTTTAGCAAGTAGTTGAACAATTTCAACGATGTTACTGGTCTTAACAATAATCATTGTAAACTTACCATCATCTAACTTGGCGTCAGGAACGATTTGTTCCAAGCCACCGATTGAGTTAGTCATAGCAAGTAAAAACATTGAAGCTTTACCTTTGAATTCTCCACCATCATATTCAAGATCCATTTCAATTGGCTTAATTCTTGGAAGCAATTCAGCTCCACGAACTAGATAAGCCAAGTAACCAAAAATGGTCTTTAAATCTGAAGGAACATCGTAGGTTAATTCGGTTAACAAACCTCCACCAGCGATATTCATGAAGTATTTTTCTCCAGCTTTACCAATGTCCATGTTGAAAGTTTGACCTTTCAAAACAACTTTGGCCGCCTCAATTGGATTTTCTCTTGGAATATGCAATGCACGGGCAAAGTCATTGGTAGTCCCAGCTGGAATAATTGCTAGCTTAGGACGTTTTTCTAGTGGTGCAATCCCATTAACTACTTCGTTAATAGTTCCATCCCCACCAGCAGCTACGATCAAGTCAAAACCATCTAATGATGCTCTCTTGGCTTCATCGCGTGCTGAGTTAGGTTTAGGAGTGGTTGCGTATGCACTAGTTTCATAACCAGCTTCTTCGAAAACAGCGAGAATATCAATCAGGTTGCGTTTCAAAGCCTCACGGCCAGATGTTGGATTGTATATTACACGTGCCCTTTTTTGCATTTCCAAATTCTCCTAAACTTTATTTATTAATGGATGCCATTAATAACTTGTTAACAACTTGTGGGTTAGCTTTACCACGAGTTTGTTTCATAATTTGACCAACTAAGAAACCAATAGCACGGTCTTTACCATTATGGAAGTCTTCCACAGATTGTGGGTTGTTTGATAGCACTTCATCAATAATTGGTTGTAATTGTGCTGGGTCTGATAATTGAACCATTCCGTTGTCTTCAACGAACTTCTTAGGTTCTTTACCTTCAGTAATACCCTTGAAGACTTTCTTAGCCATCTTAGATGAAATAGTGCCGTCTTCAATTAGCTTAATCATTGTAGCTAAGTTTTCTGGTGTAATTTCAGTTTCAGATAGGTCTTTTTGTTCATCATTCAAGTAAGCGTTAACGTTAACTTGTAGGTAGTTAGATGCCATCTTAGGATCTGCACCTAATTTAATCATGGCGTCGAAGAAGTCAGCCATTTCCTTAGTTTGAGTAAGAACCATTGCATCGTAGTCCTTCAAACCAAAGTCGTTAACGTAACGTTGACGACGACTAGCTGGCATTTCAGGCATTGAATCGTTAATTTCGTTGATCCATGCATCTGTTATGTCTAGTGCTGGTAGGTCAGGTTCTGGGAAGTATCTGTAATCATCCGCACCTTCCTTAACACGCATTAGGACAGTCTTACCAGTTGTTTCATCGAAACGTCTAGTTTCTTGTTGAATTTCGCCACCAGCCATGATTACACGTTGTTGACGTTTTTCTTCGTATGCAAGACCTTTTCTTACGTAGTTAAATGAGTTCAAGTTCTTTAATTCGACCTTAGTACCGAATTCTTTTTGACCGTATGGGCGGATTGAAACGTTAACGTCCACACGCATTGAACCTTCTTCCATCTTAACGTCAGAAATTCCTGTAAATAGGATTCTTTCACGTAAAGCTTCTAGGTAAGCATATGCTTCATCAGGTGAAGCGATATCTGGTTTTGAAACAATTTCGATAAGTGGAGTCCCTTGACGGTTCAAGTCAACGTAAGAGAACTTGTTTCCGTGGGTATTCTTACCGGCATCTTCTTCAATGTGCATTTCTTCGATACCGATTTTCTTCTTCTTACCGTCTACTTCGATTTCAATCCAACCATCATGCGCATCAGGAGTATCCTTTTGTGTGATTTGGTAAGCCTTTGGATTATCTGGGTAGAAGTAGTTCTTACGATCAAAGTGAGGGTGCTTTTCAACTTCAGCGTGTAGTGCTAAAGCAGCCATAATACCTGATTTAACAACACCTTTGTTGGTTGATGGTAATACCCCTGGGTATCCCCAATCAATTACGTTGGTGTTTAAGTTAGGGTCAACCCCGTATTGTACGGGAGATGGACTGAAAATCTTAGAGTTAGTCTTTAATTCAACGTGGACTTCTAGTCCAATTGTAGTTTCAAAGTTCATTATTGTGCTCCCCCCATCTTTGGATCTTGCTTATGGAAATCAGTGTTTTGTTCGAAAGCGTAAGCAGCTTGGTATAGAGTTGATTCATCAAATGGCTTACCGATTAATTGCATACCAATTGGTAGTCCGTCTGAGAAACCTGCAGGAACTGACATTCCTGGAAGACCTGCCATGTTAACAGGAATGGTTAAAATATCATTCATGTACATAGTGATTGGGTCTTTTTCATCCTTCAAGCTGTAAGCTGGAGTAGGAGCTGTTGGAGTTAAGATTACATCGTAATCTTGGAAAACCTTCTTGAAGTCGTCAATGATTAAAGTACGAACTTCAGCGGCCTTCTTGAAGTAAGCATCAAAGAAACCAGCTGATAGTGAGTAAGTACCAACCATGATACGACGCTTAACTTCGTCACCAAAACCTTGTGAACGACTCTTAACGTATAGTTCTTCTAGGTTATTAGCATCTTGCGCTCTGTAACCATAACGAATACCATCGAAACGTTGTAAGTTTGATGATGCTTCTGAAGGAGCAATGATGTAGTAAGCTGCTACACCGTACTTACTGTTTGGAAGAGATACTTCTTCAACAGTTGCACCTAATTCACGGTACTTGTCAGCAGCGGCTAAAATAGCATCTTGAACATCCTTATCAACACCTTCACCTAAGTATTCCTTAGGTAAAGCAATCTTCATACCTTTAACACCCTTATCGATGTTTGCAGTAAAGTCAGGAACTTCCTTGTTTGAACTTGTCATATCATGTTCATCTTTACCGGCAATGGCATTTAGAACTACGGCGTTGTCCTTAACAGTTCTAGTCAATGGACCGATTTGGTCTAAACTTGATGCGAATGCAATTAATCCCCATCTAGATACACGACCGTATGTTGGTTTCATACCAACGATACCATTAAATGATGCTGGTTGTCTGATTGAACCACCGGTATCTGAACCTAGTGATACTAAGACATCCCCTGCAGCAACTGCAGCAGCGGCACCACCTGATGATCCACCAGGTACCTTGTCTAAGTTCCATGGGTTCTTAGTCTTACCATGGAATGAAGTTTCAGTTGAACCACCCATGGCAAATTCATCCATGTTGGTCTTACCAATGTTGATAGTGCCTGCTTCTTTCATCTTAGCAACGGCTGTACCATCAATGATTGGTTTGAAGTTTGATAGCATCTTTGAACCTGCAGATGTTAATACACCTTTGGTTAACATGTTATCTTTCATTGCAACTGGAATACCTGATAATACGTTATCTGGGTCAATTCCGGCCTTATCAATTTCTTGGGCTTGCTTAATTGCATTTTCTTCATCGAAAACGACGAAAGCGTTAATATCTTCATCGTTCTTCTTAGCATTTTCAATTGTTTGTCTTGTTAATTCTTCGGCGGTAATATCACCATTAACTAGGCTTTCGTGAATGCTAAAAATATCTTTTCCTAAATAGTCCATCTTCACTAGTCCCCGCTTTCATCAATGATTGTAGGTGTTCTAATTAATCCGTCGGAAACGTCTGGTGCATTATCTAGTAATGCATCCCTTTGTCCCCAATTATCAGCAACATCTTCTCTCATAACGTTAATTTGATCTGTAACACTAAATGTTGGTTCGACATTGCTAGTATCTACATCATTTAAGGAATCAAAAATTCCCATGATACTACCTAATTGGTCAGTAAAGTATGGTAGTTGTTCATCGGTTAATTCTAGCTTAGCCAATGATGCAACGTGACTTACTGTCTCTTTACTAATTTTTTCAGACATCGTTGTTCCCTCTTTCTTATATATATTTGATAATACTGCTATCAGTATTTTAACACATTCACATTAGTAACTGGTAAAAACGTGAGTATAGAAATTCTTTGATCCAGTTTTTCTTGATAGGAAACTTTGAATTCCTTCTGAAGAACTAACTTGGATATCAATTGGAATGTTGTTTGGTAAGTACTTCTTAGCTGTAGAAGCTACGTATTGAGTGAAACTGATGATTTCACTTTGACCATAAAATTGAGTGGTGATGTTAACGTGTAGACCACGCAAACTTCCATCAACGTAATGAGCTTGAGCGGTAACACCACTTAAGTTAGGGAAGAACTTTTGTACTTGGTTCTTGAAGTTTTCAAAAGCGTCTTCGTCATTACTGTTAACTTCACTAGTTGAACTATCTGGTAGGACATAGTTCTTAATGTTTAGTGACTTCCAGTTATCAACACTGGTTGATCCAGCCTTGTTAACTGAATATGAGTAGAAGTTACCACCGACTAGACTATCGTTAGATGCTTGTTTGTATAAAGCAATCACGATTGGAATGTTCTTTAGGTCCTTCTTTTGTCTTAGACGTTGTAATACCTTGTCGGCAATTTCCTTACCTTGTTTTTCAATATCACTATCGCTTAATTTCTTCTGGTAAACGGCACCATAAGCTTCCTTACGGTAGTAGTAAACGGAGTTAATTCCAAGACCAACAGTCATTCCCTTAATCTTTAGAGAGCCATGACTTTGTTCCATGAAATCTTGTTCATCCATTTGTTGTAAGTAAAGTGGTTCCTTAGTATCACTACCTGCTGGGTTTAAACCATCAGGGTTGTTCTTACTCTTACGACCCAACCAATCTTCAGCAGTACTAGTGTCGATGTATTGGCCTTCTTGTAGGATGTATGTATCTGTTGGGAATTGATCCTTTGAGATACTTAGTAAACCATTTTCAAACCCTTTTAGGTTCAATTGGTTGTCATTTTGTTGAACAGAAACCCCTCTGGATTTACTTGTTAAATAGTGACCATTCTTAATTACACCTTGATAATAATTGCTATTAGTTTGGGAAATAACTTGAGTACCAGATGAACTGCTACTGTTATCGTTGCTTCCACAGGCTGCTAACACTAATGCACTTAGTAGTGCTACAAATAAAACGTTTAATTTTTTCAACTTGCTTTCCTCCACAAATTACTTAGTTTCATTAACTACAGCAATAAAATCTTGTTCGGTCCATACATCTACGCCGAGGCTTTGGGCCTTTGTTAACTTACTTCCGGCATCTTCACCGACGATTAAAACATCAGTCTTCTTAGAAACGCTTCCGGTAACCTTTGCACCGTGGTTTTCCAACCATTCGCTGGCCTTTGGACGTGTCCATTCTGAAAGCTTTCCGGTTAAGACCATTGTCTTTCCAGCAACTGGTGAATCAGAAATCTCAATATCCTCTTGTGTAGCTCCTAGATATTGCATGTTCACGCCAACTGATTTGAATTCATCAATTAGTTTTTGTGCTTCAGGATTTTCGAAGTAAGTCACAATGCTATCAGCGATTGTTTGACCCATTCCGTTAATCTCAGCAATGTCTTCGGCACTGGCTTCCATTAGCTTATCCATATTACCGAAGTGTTCTGAGATAATTCTAGCAGCCTTAGCACCGACGTGTCTGATTCCTAGACCAAATAGTAATCTTTCAACGGAATTACTACGGCTATTATCAATTGCAGATAACAAGTTCGTTGCGGACTTGCTACCAAACTTATCTAGGGTTTCAAGTTCTTCTTGAGTTAGTTTGTACAAACTAGCCGCATCATCTAACATGTGACGATCGAATAGTTGTTGGACAATTCTTGGACCCAATCCATCAATGTTCATCGCATTTCTGGAAGCAAAGTGATTGATTTGTTCACTTAATTGAGCTGGACACTTTGGATTAATACATCTCAAAGCAACTTCATCATCCAAGTGAACTAGCTTATCACCACATGATGGACAAGTGGTTGGAATGACATATTCTTCACTGTCAGCTGGCCGTTTGCTTGGGATATATTCAGAAATTTCTGGAATGATATCTCCGGCCTTGTGCAATTTCACAGTGTCACCAATGCGGACACCCTTTTCTTCTAGGTAATCGGGGTTGTGCAATGATGCCTTGGAAACCTTGGTACCAGCTAATTGAACTTCGTTCATGATGGCAGTTGGTGTAACAACACCGGTTCTACCGACCGTCCATTCGATATCTAGTAGTTTAGTTTCAACTTCTTCTGGTGGGAACTTGTAAGCAATCGCCCACTTTGGCACCTTCACAGTGGTTCCGATTTGTTCTTGTAAGGATAAGTCATTTTCCTTAATAACAATTCCATCGATACCATAGCTTAGTTCATCACGACGTTGTGTGTAATATTCGATGTAGTCATGAACATCGTCCATGTTTTTAATCACACGGTATGTGGGATTAATGGTGAAACCTAAATCCTTAAGTTCTTCCAATAATCCTGCTTGGGTATTAGTTTCTAGATCATCGTAGTTTGCAACGTTGTACATGAAGGTACTTAGCTTACGATGAGCGGTAACCTTTGAGTCTAATTGTCTTAGACTTCCGGCTGCCGCATTACGTGGATTGGCGAAAACTGATTCACCATCTTTTTCACGTTGTTCATTTAGTTTCACAAAAGATGACTTAGGCATGTAGCATTCACCACGCACCTCGATATCGATTGGACGAGTTAGCTTTTGTGGAATTGATTCAATCGTCTTTAGGTTGTTGGTGATATCTTCACCAATTGTTCCGTTTCCACGAGTTGAACCTTGAACTAAAATCCCGTTTTCATAGCGAAGTGAAATTGCTAAACCATCAATCTTTAATTCACAGTTGTACTCGGTGATTTCTGGAAAGTTCTTATCTAATCGGTCGATGAAGTCCTTTAGTTCTTCTTCAGAGAAGACATCCCCTAAAGAAAGCATCGGAATTTCATGGTTGACCTTGTTGAAACCAGGTAAGGTTTGGCCCCCAACGTTTTGAGTTGGTGAATCAATAGCGATTAAATCAGGATGACTAGCTTCGATTTCTTGAAGTCGACGGTAGCTCATATCATAAACATGATCTTCTACACTTGGACTATCTTCTTGATAGTATTGACGACTCCAGGTCTTTAGTTGGTCTTTTAATTTATTGTATTCAGTTTGAATATCGTTACTTTGATCAGTCAATTAGCTCACCTCTATTGAACTTTTTGAATTGGTGCGAATGCAGCTAATAGTCTCTTTAATCCCTTGTCTGGGAATGCGATATCTAGTTCCATATCTTCGCCAGTACCGTTAACTTTAACAACAGTACCTGTTCCCCAGGCCTTGTGTTCAACTTTGTCACCAACGGTCCATGCCTTCTTGTCAGCACCAGTTCCTTCAGGTTTTTGAACCTTCTTAGCTGGTTGCTTGTAAGCACGTTGTTGAGCAAAACGCGCATTACGTTGGCTTCTGTTTGAATCAAATGGTGTCTTTACAGTACTGCTTTGTGCGAAGTTGTTTTCTGATTCAATCAATTCTGGTGAAATTTCGTTTACAAAACGAGATTCAGGATTAGTTTGACGACGACCATATAACATTCTTGAGAACGCGTTAGTTAAGAATAGTTTTTCTTGCGCACGGGTAATTCCCACGTATGCTAAACGACGTTCTTCTTCTAGTTCCTTTTCGTTTTCCATTGAACGACCTAGTGGGAAGATTCCTTCTTCCATTCCCATTAAGAATACGACTGGGAATTCTAGTCCCTTGGCAGCATGAAGTGTCATTAAGGTAACTTGTGGAGCGTTTTCTTCGACGTCGTCTTGTGCGGAAACTAAGGCTAGATCTGCTAAGAAGTCGGTTAATGGTTCGTTACCATCTTCGTTTTCTTCTTCACTTCTGTTGGTATCGAATTGTTGAGTTACTGAAATAAATTCTTCAATATTTTCAATTCGTGCCTTGTTTTCAAGTGAGTTGGTCTTCTTTAGTTCAGCTAGGTAACCAGTGTCATCCAATACGTGTTGGGCAACATCAGTTACGCTACCTTCTTTGGCAACCTTTTGAATCTTAGTCATTACGTTGGCAAAGTCAGCAATTGAGTTTCTAGCACGACTTGAAAGTGTGTTATTTAAATCAACATTCTTAGCAGCTTCTAGCATTGACCAACCGTTTTCACCGGAGAAAATTCTTAGTTTATCAACACTTGATGCCCCAATTCCACGTTTAGGTTCATTGATGATTCGTTCCAAACTCATTGAATCACTTGGGTTAGCGACTAATGTTAGGTAAGCCAAGATGTCTTGGATTTCCTTTCGGTCGTAGAACTTGTGTCCACCAACAATGTTGTATGGAATGTTTGATTTTAGAAGTGTTTCTTCAATGATACGTGATTGAGCGTTGGTACGGTATAGGATAGCAAAATCATTGTATGAGTAATGCTTTTCATCCATAATCTTTTGAATTTGGGTAACTGCGAAACGTGCTTCATCAATTTCGCTTTGTCCACGGTAGTATGAAACCTTGTCCCCTTCTTTGTTTTCGGTCCAAAGGTTCTTAGCCTTTCTAGCAACGTTGTTTTGAATAACGTCGTTAGCAGCACTTAAGATGTTCTTAGTTGAACGGTAGTTTTGTTCAAGTAATGTTGTGTGAGCATCGTTGTAGTCATCTTGGAAGTTCAAGATGTTGTTCATGTTGGCACCACGCCAACCGTAGATACTTTGGTCAGAATCCCCAACAACACAGATGTTTCTGTACTTCTTAGCAAGCATAGTAACTAGTTTGTATTGAGCTTCGTTGGTATCTTGGTATTCATCAACGTGAATGTATTGGAATTTGTTTTGATAGTATTCCAATGTTTCCTTGTCAGATTCAAACAATTGGATGGTTAACATGATTAAATCATCAAAGTCCAATGCTTGGTTTCCGTGAAGACGTTTTTGGTATTCTTCATAAACCTTTGATACAGTTTCTTCAAATGGACTGTTATGGTCAATTGATTCACTGTATTGAATTGGGTCTAATAAATCATTTTTAGCGTTTGAAATAGCTGAAAGAATTGCTCTTGGGTCGTTCTTCTTAGGATCAATATCGAAGTCCTTTAGAATTCTCTTTACCAAGGTTCTTTGTTCACTACTACCGGCAATGGTAAATGCACGGTTAAAACCAATCTTATCGATGTGTCTTCTTAAAATTCTGACACATAGAGCATGGAAAGTTGAAATCCAAACGTCGTTTCCACCGTAATCTAGTAGGTTAGAAACACGTTCTTTCATTTCACGAGCTGCTTTATTGGTAAAGGTAATTGCTAGGATATTCCATGGCAATACGTTTTTTTCTTCGATTAAGTAAGCAATGCGATGGGTTAAGACACGGGTCTTACCACTACCTGCACCGGCCATTATCAATAGAGGACCTTCGGTACATAATACTGCTTCTTTTTGTTTATCATTCATTCCTGAAATTAAATCATTTACTGGCACAAAAAACACAATCCTCTCAAATTTATATATAGTTTAATTATATCATAGCTGGGCATATTTTCATTTAGCACCAAATAAAAAAGTCGGCAAATTATGCCGACTCTTTTTAATCTTCTACAAAAGTGACTTTGTCGTTATCCAATGATTTAATTTTTGCAAGTGATTCTAGATGAATCCCTGTCTTTTCAATCAAATCGTGGCCCTTTTGGTATGATTTTTCAATTACGATACCAATTCCATTAACTGATACATTAGCTTGCTTTGCTACGTCCAATAATCCTTGAACGGCTTGGCCATTGGCTAAGAAATCATCAATGATTAATAGACGGTCATTTGGTTGAATAAATCTTTTATCAATACTAATTTGGTTGCTGGTTTGTTTAGTGTATGAATATACCTCACTAGTATATACGTCATCTGTTAGTGTTAAACTTTTATGTTTTCTAGCAAACACAACTGGGACATCCATGTATAATCCAGCCATTACTGCAGGAGCAATTCCAGAAGATTCAACAGTTACGATTCTAGTAATGTTGTCGTCCTTAAATAGTCTGGCAAATTCCTTACCCATTTCAGCCATCAATCTAGGATCAACCTGATGGTTTAGAAATGCATCAACTTTTAATACATCCCCTGGTAGTACACGACCGACTTCTTTAATCTTATCTTCCAGTAGTTTCATTTGATGTTCCTCCTGTAGTGGTAGTTTGTTTATCATATTGATATAGCTTGTATTTACGGATGATTTCAATAATCTTATTGCGATATGTTGGATCTGTCGCATATCCGTCAACTTGTAGACCCTTGGCAGCAGCAACGTAATTATCTGAGTCAATTACATCCTTATACTGATTTGGGTTCCAATCAGTCCCATTTACGAGCAATAACGCGTGGCTTTCGACTGACTCGGACCAACTGTTATATACTCTAAAACGACCAGTGATGGTGATAAATTGGCCGTTTACGAACTCTTGGGTAGAAAGATTCACAGATGGTTGGTTTCCAGACGCTTTAACACCGTATAAGTTATTATATTGACTAGATAATTGACTAGTTCCCCAGTTTGACTCAAGGATTGCTTGGGCCAAACTGATACTAACTAGGATGTTGTAACGCCTTTGCACGTCATTTGCGGCCGGTAATAAAGCATTGATGAACTTACGATGCTTCTTTAACACATTCTGTTGTGTATATGAATCATACGTGTAAATGCGATCAAATATCTTCATCCCACCTGCGAATAAGAGTACGCCAACGATTAAAATAAAAATAAGACATCCAAAGTTAGATGTTTTCTTCTTTCTTCTTTTTCGATATCTTCTTTTACTCACAGAACCTCTCCTTATATTATTTAATATTCTAAACTATTCGCTAAAAAAAAGAAAATCAAATTTTAACTTAAATATTGTTTAATTGACAAATGACTCATTTTTCTGTAATTTTAAGGTATAAGTTAGGAGATGTATGCTTTTGGTAAAAGATAAATTAACAAGCAATGACAAATCACCATTTGATGTTGGTGACCAAGTTTCATTCATGCTAGAAAAGAAGAAATTCCAAGGAATCATTGAAAAAGGATACAACAACTCATACATGATTGGTTTTCAAACTACCGATCCTGCATTAGAGGACAAATACCACGGAAAGATCGTTATTAACAACAAGAACATCACCATGGTAAAAGAAGGACCTCACAACTCAAAAGGTAAAAACAAAGATAGTGAAGCCGACGAAAAGTAATAAAAAGCACTGATGACATTAGTCATCGGTGCTTTTTTTGCGTATTTTCAATAATGGTGAGCCAATCACTGGTACCAATGCACCAGATAGGATGGCTTCCACTAACCCGTTGGTTGCTGCTACAAATAATAGATATGGTAGTAGTTGATCAACATTAATGTGGTAAATGTTAAATGCATCCCCACGATAGAATACATAGATTAATCCTAACACCACAATGGTGTTAACTAGTGAACTAACAAAACCAGTGATTGCCATGTACATGCGATATGGCTTGTTAGGTTTGTATAGACGTTTAAAAACTAATCCAGCGACTAACCCAACTAGGATTCTTGGTAGTACAGAAACTAGTGGGTTCGTAAATACATAGATTGCCAATGGACTAGTTGGCCACCAGAATGCGCGGACAAATGTAATTAATCCCCAAACACCACCGACAATTGCCCCCTCTTTAGTGCCAAGCAGAATTGCAGCTAAGACAACTGTGATTGGAATAATTGTAACGCTAAGTGGTCCAATTGGAATGTTTCCCAATCCAGGGATACTTGTTTGTATGATAATTATTGCGATAAACACGGATAAGATGTTCATCTTATAAGCTTTATTTCTAATGATCATCATCTCCTCTTTGAGATTTTACTTTCATATAAAACAACATTGAATATTAAACACTATTTTCATTAATAAGTCCACTTATGTATAAAAAAAGAACTTCCACACGGGAAGTTCTTTTGAAAACAGAAAGATAAGTGTATCTTAACGTTTTGAGAATTGACCAGCTTTACGAGCTTTCTTAAGACCTGGTTTCTTACGTTCTTTCATACGAGCGTCACGAGTTAATAAACCGGCACTCTTTAATGAAGCACGGAAGTCAGGATCTACTTCTAGCAATGCACGAGCGATTCCGTGACGAGCTGCACCAGCTTGTCCTGAGAAACCACCACCGTTAACATTGATTAAAGCATCGTAGTTACCTGATGTTTCAGTAACATTGAATGGTTGCATTACCACTGCTCTTAAGTTAGGGAATGGAATGTAATCTTCAATATCCTTTTTGTTCATAACAACTTTACCAGTACCGGGTACTAAAATTACTCGGGCTACTGAGTCTTTACGACGGCCTGTGCCGCGATATTGTACTTGAGCCAATTAAGTTTCCTCCTTAAATTAGGTTATTAATGTCTAATACTTCAGGGTTTTGTGCTTGGTGAGCATGGTTAGCATCAGCGTATACGTGTAAGTGTAGTAATTGCTTGTGAGCTAATGTACCACTTGGTAGCATACCTTTAACTGATGTTTCAACTAACTTGTCTGGAGTATCATTTAACATTTGACCAGCAGTTTTTTGTTTTAGACCACCTAAATAACCTGTGTGGTGGGAGTATAGCTTATCGCTAGCTTTACGACCTGTTAATGCAACTTTTGAAGCATTAATAACAATAACGTTATCGCCAGTATCTACATGAGGTGTAAATGTTGGCTTGTTTTTTCCTCGTAAAATAGAAGCAACGACAGTTGATAGACGACCTAAACTGATATCAGTTGCGTCAATGATGTACCACTTGCGTTCTACTTCACCTGGTTTTGCCATATATGTTGTACGCACTTTAATCTTCCTCCATGTTTCTGTGTTTGTTCGACACCAATATAAGTTTCCGGGGCTTATTGTGGGGCAAACAATACCATGCTTTATACTACAATTTTTTAATTATAAAGTCAACCTAAAATCATCTTTGATGATGAGGTAGTTTTGTAGGATGAGCAGGATCATCTCCCTCATAGTATACATGTTTTAAGTATAGTCCGCTAGCGGGAACCGTTCTTCTTGCTTCAGTACGATCCTTAACTTCGTATAGTCTTAAAATATCATGTACATCCCTTGAACCTGAACCAATTTCAACTAAAACCCCTACCATGATTCTGACCATGTTATATAGGAAACCATTACCGTAAAATTCGAATATCAATTCATTTTCTTTTTCATCAATTCGACATTTTGCTTCGTAGATGGTTCTGACATTGGTTCTAGCTGATGAACCTGAGGCAACAAAACTAGTAAAGTCATGTTCACCAATCAAGTCCTTTAGCGCAATGTTAATCTTGTCAATATCAACCGGGAATCTCCATTGCGCTGTATATCTGCGTTTAAACGGATTACGGAATTCACCCATATCCATTCGATACATGTATCGCTTCCCTGATACATCGTATCTTGCGTGAAAGTCACTTGGGACCTTTTCTACCTTTTTAATTTGAACATCCAAAGGTAGCATGCTGTTCAATGCCTTTAGCATGTTTTCTTCAGGAAGGTCGTATGGAAAGTCAAAATGAGCGACCTGTCCTAATGCATGAACCCCTGCGTCTGTTCTACCGGATCCATACACGGTAATTGCTGGGTCCGGATTTTTGGCCATCTTATTAACAATCTTGGTTAAGATTCCTTCGATGGTTCTTTTCTTTGGCTGACGTTGGAAACCATAAAAGTCGGTTCCATCATAAGCCATCGTGATTTTATAACGATATGACATTTCTATTATCTAACTCCTATATATAAATATAACTATCGCCATGACTAAAATTAATAGCATGCATACAAAATCATTTGGTTTCCATTTAAATGTATGAAAGTGAGAGCGTTCCTTGTTAGTCTGATATCCCCTTGCTTCCATCGCGATACTTAAATCATCGGCATGCTTAAAAGCACTGACAAACAAAGGTATCAATAATGGGACAAACGCCTTAACACGTTTGATTAGTCCCCCATCACCGAAGTCGACACCACGAGAACGTTGTGCATCCATGATTAATTTAGTTTCATCCGTTAAGGTTGGCACGAATCTCAATGAGATTGAAATCATCAAAGAGAAAGTTTCAACCGGGAAATTAAATTGCTTTAGTGGTTTTAATAACGCACTAATACCTTGTGAGATTTCAAGTGGTGATGTCGTTAGTGTCAACACAGTCGACATCGCAATGATTAGCATAAAACGAATCGTTAATACGATTGCGTTTAAAATTCCATAGCTTGTTAATTTAACAATTCCCCATGAGAAGTAAACGTGACCACCTGATCCAAAGAATACCTGAATCATGACTGTGAAGATAATTACCCACAGCATTGGCATTAATCCCTTGATGAAGTATCCAAAAGAACACTTTGATAACAAGACGAATAACAACACAGTTGCTGCCATCACGACGTATGTAATTAAATTGTTGGCAAAGAAAACCATGATGATATAGGCAAATGCGATTAACATCTTGGCGGCTGGATTCATTTTATGAATTAGTGAGTTACCAGGAAGGTATCTTCCAAATATAAAGTTATTCATCCTTATCTTCATTCCTTAATTTATTAATGATGCCGTTAATTAATTCGTCCGCGTCTAAAGATAACTTATCAAGTTCTACACCTTTATCAGCCAAATCCTTGGTAATCTTAACAGTCTCAGGTACTTGTAAATCATACTTGTTCAAGAAATCCACATCCGTGAATAGTTCGTCAGGATAACATTTTTTAACAACCTTACCGCCACTCATCACGACTACTCGATCAGAGTATTTAGCGACGTCATCCATTTGGTGACTAACTAAAACGATTGTCATGTTTTCTTCTCGATTAAGTCTTCTAATCAAGTCGAGGATATATTGTTGTCCCTCTAAATCTAAACCAGCAGTTGGTTCGTCCAACACTAGGATTTCTGGGTTCATTGCTAAAACTCCAGCAATCGCTACCCTTCTCTTTTGACCACCCGATAAATCAAATGGTGACTTCTTCAATAGGTCATGGTCTAAATGCACCAAGTCAGATGCATGCATCACAGTATCGTTTAGTTCGTCTCCGGTAACGCCAAAGTTACTTGGACCAAAGGCAATGTCTTCCTCCACTGTTTCCGCAAACAGTTGTTGTTCTGGAAACTGGAATACCATGCCAATCTTTTGACGGAGTGGCTTTAGGTGCTTGTTATTAGTACGACTTGTGATTTCCTTATCACCAATTGTGACACTACCACTAGTTGGCTTTAATAAGGCATTGATGTGTTTAATCAATGTCGATTTTCCACTACCAGTCTTACCGATAATTGAAACAAAAGAACCACTCTTTATCTTCAATGAGACATCTTCTAGAGCATGAAATTCTAATGGCGTGTTTTCTTGATATACGTGGCTTACATTTTTGAATAATATTGCGTTATCCATTCTACAATCTCCTCGTCATTCAAATAGTCATCAGAAATATCAAAGCCCTCTTCCTTTAATCTCAAACGTAGTTGTTCTGAGAAAGGTAGCTTCAAACCATATTCCTCGACATTGTCTAATTCAGTGAATAGCTTTTGTGGAGTGGTATCTAATACCATCTTACCGTCACGAATTAGAATCGTACGATCTGATTTTTCGATTTCGTTAATATCGTGTGAAATCGATAATACAGTTAGATTATACTTTGTTCTAACCTCATTAATCAAATTTGTTATTAAGTATTTTGCTTTTGGATCTAACATGCTAGTGGCTTCATCCAAGATAATAATCTTTGGATTCATGGCTAGAATCCCCGCAATGGCAACACGTTGCTTTTGTCCACCTGACAATCTTGTTGGGTCCTTTTCAGCATAGTCCAACATATCAACGTCAGTTAACGCCTTTTCAACCGCAGCCTTCATCTTATCCTGTGGCATGTTTCTGTTTTCTAAACCAAATGCGATATCATCTTGCACCGTTGATGCCACAAACTGGTTGTTAGGATCTTGGAAAACAATCCCAATTCTATCTCTTATGTCATTAACAGTATCTTCGTTTAATTCAATTCCATCAACTTTGATACTGCCGCTTTGGGCCTTTAATAAACCATCTAGTAAGCTAATTAGTGTCGATTTTCCACTACCGTTTTTTCCGATAATGGATACCCATTCACCTTCATTAATATCAAAGGATAAATCATTTACAGCAAAGTTGGTTGAATCAGTATATTTAAATTTTAGGTTTGATACATTGATAATCTTACTAGACACTTCATTCACCCCGTTTAAAATTATGTATAAAAAAATCACTAATAGGCTATTGATGCGAAGCAAAGCTCCATTCAAGCTAGACTTGGGGCTTGCCCATCATCATAACGCTTTATATCAATAGCCCTAGTGATTTGTTGTTACTATTTAATTAAGTTTACGATTAATTAATCAACTAATTGTAAAATAACCATTGATGCACCGTCACCACGACGAGGCATAGTCTTTAGAATACGAGTGTAACCACCGTTACGTTCTGCATACTTAGGAGCAATTTCATCAAATAGCTTTTGTAATGCAGTAGTAACAGTTACGTCATCACCATCTTCTTTAGCGTCAGCAACTACGTTTTGTAGGAATGCTGCAGCTTGACGACGAGCATGAAGATCTCCACGCTTACCAAGAGTAATCATCTTTTCAGCAGTTGAGCGTACTTCTTTAGCACGAGCTTCAGTGGTCTTAATTTCACCGTTTACTAACAAGTCAGTAGTTAGGTTACGTAGTAATGAACGACGGTGTGCACTAGTACGTTGTAATTTACGGTAACTCATAAATGGATATCCTCCTTTATACTAATCTTCTTTACGCAATGACAATCCAAGGGCTTCTAACTTATTCTTTACTTCAACAAGTGACTTACGTCCTAAGTTACGAACCTTCATCATGTCTGCTTCGCTTTTGTTGGTTAATTCTTGAACAGTGTTGATTCCTGCACGCTTCAAACAGTTGTATGAACGAACTGATAAGTCCAATTCTTCAATTGTCATTTCAAGCATCTTTTCTTTGTGTGTTTCTTCCTTTTCAACCATAACTTCAGTGTTCTTGGCTTCATCGGTAAGATCAACAAACATAGCAAGATGGTCGTTTAGAATCTTGGCTGCTAAACTAATTGCTTCACTAGGAGTGATGGAACCATCAGTCCAAACGTCAAGAGTTAGCTTATCAAAGTCAGATCTTTGACCAACACGTGCGTTTTCAACTTGATAATTAACACGTTCGATTGGGGTATAAATGGAATCAACTGGTAAGACACCGATTGGCATTCCATCATTACGAGCCTTATTCTCATCAGCAGAAACATATCCGCGACCCTTGTTTGCAGTCATTCTCATGTGGAATGTAGAACCTTCAGCAACTGTAGCGATGTGTAAGTCTGGATTTAAGACAGTTACATCACCATCAGCCTGAATGTCTCCAGCAGTTACTTGAGCTGGACCTGTAACATTGATTTCCATTTCTTTGTCTTCGCCATCTTCGGCATCCAACTTCAATGAAATCTTCTTAACATTTAAAATAATTTGAGTTACGTCTTCTACAACACCAGGTACTGTAGAAAATTCATGTAAAACATCATCAATTTGAATGCTAGTTACGGCTGCACCAGGTAAAGATGAAAGTAAAATTCTACGCAACGAGTTTCCAAGAGTTGTTCCGTATCCACGTTCTAGTGGTTCAACAACAACTTCTCCATAATTATCAGTTTCATCAATCTTATGAATATTAGGTTTTTCAAATTCAATCATTCTTATCTTCTACCCCTTTCAAAACGCTCTGAGTTAAATATTAATTAGTCCATCATACAGAGATGAGAATAAATTAAACTCTACGACGCTTTGGAGGACGAGATCCATTATGTGGAACTGGAGTAACATCACGAATAGCAGCAACTTCTAAACCAGTTGATTGAAGTGCACGGATAGCTGATTCACGACCTGAACCAGGACCTTTAACAGCAACTTCAACAGTCTTCATACCATGTTCCATAGCTGTCTTAGCAGCGGCTTCTGAAGCCATTTGTGCAGCAAATGGAGTTGATTTACGACTTCCACGGAATCCTAAAGCACCAGCAGATGACCAAGCAATTGCATTACCTTGCATGTCGGTAATCATAACTAATGTGTTATTAAAAGTAGAGTGAATGTGAGCAACACCAGATTCGATGTTCTTCTTTACTCTACGCTTACGAGAACCTTTCTTTTGAACCATGATTTACTAACCTCCTTTATTTATTATTTTTTCTTACCAGCAATAGTTACTTTTTTACCCTTACGAGTACGGGCGTTGTTCTTTGTGTGTTGACCTCTAACAGGTAAACCACGACGGTGACGCATTCCACGGTAAGAACCAATTTCTTGAAGCTTCTT
Organism: Lactobacillus sp. B3795; assembly: GCF_026535805.1. Taxonomy (NCBI): domain Bacteria; kingdom Bacillati; phylum Bacillota; class Bacilli; order Lactobacillales; family Lactobacillaceae; genus Lactobacillus; species Lactobacillus sp. B3795. The sequence goes on along the minus strand of NZ_JAFNPE010000001.1, from coordinate 297,231 downwards.
GATATTCATTCTTACTTCACGACGTAAGTCACCTTCAATTTTGTAATTGTCAACAACTTCACGGATTTTATCTTCTTGGTCTGGAGTTAGATCACGAACACGAACATCTTCTGAAACGCCAGCCTTTGAAAGGATTTCAGCAGCTCTGCTTTGACCGATTCCAAAGATGCTAGTTAGACCAATAACGATACGCTTATCACGTGGTAAATCAATTCCGGCGATACGAGCCATTCAAACACACCTCCTGTTTATATAAAATTACTTACCTTGTCTTTGTTTATGTTTTGGATTTGAGCAAATGACCATAACACGGCCTTTTCTCTTAATTACTTTACAATTTTCACACATTGGTTTTACTGATGGACGAACCTTCATTATATAACCCTCCTATACTTCAAGACAGTATCCTTACTTATAACGGTAAGTAATACGTCCCTTGCTTAAATCATATGGTGACATTTCAACTGTGACACGATCACCAGGTAAGATACGAATGTAATGCATTCTGATCTTACCGGAAACGTGAGCTAAAATTTCGTGACCATTTTCTAGTTCAACACGAAACATAGCATTTGGTAAGGTTTCGCTAACCTTACCTTCAATTTCAATAACATTATCTTTAGACAAAGAATTTTCCTCCTCGAAAAATACGATTACTACATAAAGGTAGCCAAATGCCAAGATATTATCGACAAAGACCGCCATGTAGCTAATCGCAAATACACATGGGTTAGTTTATCACACAAACATACTTCCAGCAACAAATGCTAGCCGCAGAAGCAATTACTAGAATTGCTTAAGTATTTTGTCAATGTCTTTAGTAACATCATCAATATCTTGACCACCATCAACAGTGAATAATAAATCACGTTCTTTGTAAAAATCAATTAATGGTGTATTCATCTTGATGTTTACATCTAAACGATTCTTAACTGTTTCAGGCTTGTCATCACTACGTTGATAAAATTCATGGCCACCACAAATATCACAAGTATCTTCAACTTTTGGCATTTTGTATAGCTTGTGGTAAGTGGCACCACAGTTCTTACAAATAAATCTACCAGAAAGTCGATCAACAAGAACTTTAGGGTCAACGTCAATATTTATAACAGCATCCAATGGACGATCAAGCTCTTTACAAATTTCTTGTAAAGCATTTGCTTGTTCGATAGTTCTAGGAAAACCGTCTAACATATATCCTTTTTTAGTATCATCTTGTGCAAGACGATCTTTAACAATTCCACATGTTACATCATCAGGAACCAAGTTCCCTTTGTCAATATATTGTTTTGCCTTTAATCCCATTTCAGTTTGGTCTTTTATAGCGGCACGAAAGATATCTCCAGTAGAGATATGTGGAATACCATAATTTTCAATAATGGATTCAGCTTGTGTACCTTTACCAGCTCCAGGAAGCCCCATTAAGATTAAGTTCATTGACATATTTAATTACCTCCATTCACACTTTTATAAATCATTTGGACGAGGTGATTGAATGAATCCAACATATTCTTGTTTCATCATTAAACCACGAATTTGTCTAATTGTTTCGATGGCAACACCAACAACAATTAGTAAACTAGTACCACCTAAACCGATGGATTCGTCTAAGCTCCAAACGTTTTGTGCAATTAAAGGAATTAAAGCAACAATTCCTAGGAATAGGGCTCCAACTACGCTAAGTCTCATTAAGACTTTTGATACGTAAGTTTGAGTTCCATTTCCTGGCCAAACACCTGGAATATAGCTTCCTTGTTTTTGCAAGTTTTCTGAAAGTTTTTCAGGGTTAACTTGAACAAAAGCGTAAAAGAATGTAAAGACAACAATTAATACAGTGTATAAGGTAGCACCTGATAGAGTTTGCATATTAAATACGTTACTCAATACTTGGTACCAACCATCACCAGAATGTTTACCTGCAAAGAAAAGCAAGATTGCTTGTGGTGTTGAGATAAACGAACTGGCGAAGATAACAGGGATAACACCGGCAACGTTAACCTTTAAAGGTAGGTAACTATTGTCACCCGCGCCTGTTTCTCTTCTAGTATATTGAATTGGAATCCTACGTTCAGCTTGTTGGAACCAGGTAACAAAAGTAACAATTATTAGAATTACAACGAATAGCGCAGCTAAGAATAAGATAGAAGGCCATAATTGTGAAGAAGTATCTCCAACGATGTATTCCTTATATAATTGTTGAACTCCTGTAGGAATTCTTGCGATAATACCGGCGAAGATGATCATTGAAACACCTTGACCGATACCACGATCAGTAATCATGTCACCCATCCAAGTTGTTAACATTGAACCACCGGTTAAAATTAAACCGATACTCAAATAAGTAGCAGGACCAGGATTTTGAACAAGGTTCAAACTGCTTAAAGTGTTAAATCCGGCTGTAATTCCAATAGACTGCACGAAAGCAAGAAATACTGTAAGTATTCTGGTAACTTGGTTCAACTTACGTCTACCAACGTCACCTTGTTTGCTCCATTCAACAAAACGAGGAACGATGTCCATTTGTAATAGTTGAACGATGATTTGCGCAGTAATATATGGTGAAACACCCATAGCAAATAGTGAATAGTTAGTTAATCCACCACCACTAAAGGTGTTTAAAATGCTAACCAAGCCAGATGAAGCAACGCTTTGGAGTGCTTTAGCATTTATACCAGGAACTGTAATATAAGCACCTAATCTAAAAACAATCAATACTCCCAAAGTAAACATGATTTTATTTCTAATATCTTTTACCTTAAAAGCGTTTTTCAAGGCTGATAGCATTTAGATCACCTCGATCTTACCGCCAGCATTTTCGATGGCTGATTTAGCAGCATCAGAAAATTTGTTAGCCTTAACAGTTAGCTTCTTGTTAAGTTCACCGTTACCTAGAATCTTAATTCCATCCTTGGCACTCTTAACGATACCAGCTTCCATTAAAGTTTCTGGTGTAACTTCAACACCGTCGTCAAATTGATCTAAAGTAGATAAGTTAACGATAGCGTATTCCTTACGGTTAATGTTAGTGAAACCACGCTTAGGAATTCTACGGTAGAAAGGCATTTGGCCCCCTTCGAATCCAACACGTGTCTTACTACGAGCCTTTTGACCCTTTTGTCCACGACCAGAAGTCTTACCTTTACTTCCTAATCCACGACCTAGACGTTGTCTTGATGAACGTGAACCTTCGGCAGCTTTTAATTCATGTAATTTCATTTGAAGTGCACCTCCTTGTTATTTATTACTTAACTTGTTCAACTTTAACTAAGTGTGCGATATGGAACAATGCTCCACGAGTTGCTTCGTTGTCAGGTTTAACAACAGTACTGTTAATACGACCTAAACCTAGCGCCTTAACAATTTTACGTTGTTTGGGGAGACGGTGTTCTGCACTGTGAGTTAAAGTAATCTTTAATTGAGCCATCTTCTAACCCCTCCTTATTCTGCTAAATGTTGAGCAGAAACGCCACGTAAAGTAGCAACTTTTTCTGCACTCTTCAATGCTTTTAGTCCTTCAAAAGTAGCACGAATAGCATTGATTGGAGTATCTGAACCTAAACGCTTACTTGTAACATCGTCAATACCAGCTAATTCCATAACTGAACGAACGGCACCACCAGCGGCAACACCAGAACCTTCTTCAGCAGGTTTTAACATGATCTTACCACCACCATAAGTACCGATAATTTCATGAGGAATAGTAGTACCAACCTTAGGAACACTAATTAAGTTCTTACGACCATCTTCAACAGCCTTACGGATAGCATCTGGAACTTCTTGAGCTTTACCAGTACCGAATCCGACGTGACCATTTCTATCACCAACAACAACTAAAGCAGCAAAACGTAGACGACGTCCACCTTTAACAACCTTAGTAATACGGTTGATTGATACGACAGTATCTTCAAGTTCTAATTTATTTGGATCAATAAATTCAGCCATTGCGGTTATTCCTCCTTTTATTAAAATTCTAGTCCGTTTTCACGTGCAGCTTCAGCAAGAGCTTGTACACGTCCATGGTATAAGTAACCACCACGGTCGAAAACAACATTTTTAACATTTTTTTCAACGGCACGTTTGGCAACTAAAGCACCAACAGATGATGCTTGTTCAGTCTTGTTTGAACCGTTAACTTCTTTGTCTAGAGTTGAGGCACTAGCAAGCGTAACACCCGCTACGTCATCAATAACTTGAGCGTAGATGTTTTTGTTAGAACGGTAAACGTTCAAACGTGGGCACACAGCAGTACCAGAGATTTTGTTACGGACACGCAAGTGACGACGTTGACGTGTCTTGTTTTTATCTGGTTTATTAATCAAAATAGTCACCTCTTAAATATTAATTAAAATAGTTAAGCAATGAGATCTAACTCATTACTTACCTGTCTTACCTTCCTTACGACGAACAACTTCGTTTTCGTAACGAATACCTTTACCCTTGTAAGGTTCAGGTGAACGAACAGCACGAACACGAGCTGCAAAGTCACCAACGTGTTCTTTGTTGATACCGCTGATAGTAATAGTTAAACTATCTGGAGTTTCAACCTTAAGATCATCATTGATTTGCATTTCAACAGGGTTGGAGTAACCAACGTTTAATTCTAGGACAGAACCTTTAGCTTGAGCACGGTAACCAACACCGACTAGCTTAAGTGTCTTAGTAAAACCATTTGATACACCTTCAACCATGTTGTTTAAGTTAGCACGCATAGTACCGTGCATTGCACGGGTCTTGTTATCGTATCTAACTGCTGGTTCAAAAGTTACAACGTTATCATTAACGTTCATCTTGATAATTGGTGAGAATTCACGAGTTAGTGAACCCTTAGCACCTTTAACAGTTACGTTGTTACCTTCAGTTGATAATTCAACACCTTCAGGTAAAACAATCTTTCTGTAACCAATACGACTCATTTCATTACACCTCCAATTCAAGCAAAAAGTATTACCAAATGTAAGCTAATACTTCTCCACCAATTTTTTTAGCACGAGCTTCTTTATCAGTGATAACACCTTCAGAAGTTGAGATAATTGCAATACCTAAACCATTTAATACCTTAGGAATTGAATCAGATTTTACGTATGAACGTAGACCAGGTTTTGAAATACGCTTCAAACCAGTGATAACACGTTCATTGTTCTTACCATATTTTAGGAATACGCGGATAACGCCTTGTTTGTCGTCTTCAACGTATTCAACATCGCGAACGAAACCTTCACGTTTTAAGATTTCAGCAATGTTGTTTTTGATTTTTGAAGCTGGAACTTCAACTGAATCGTGACGAGCCATGTTGGCGTTACGAATTCTAGTTAATAAGTCAGCGATTGGATCTGTCATGGACATTAACGTAGACCTCCTATCTAATTATAGTTAATTTTACCAACTTGCCTTCTTCATACCAGGGATTTGGCCTTTGTGCGCAAGATCTCTGATGCATAGACGGCATAAATGAAACTTCTTGTAAACTGAATGAGGTCTACCACAGCGTTCGCAACGAGTGTAATTTCTTGTTGAGAATTTAGCAGGACGTTCACTTTTTACAACTAATGCTTTTCTAGCCATATTATTTATACCCTCCTATTATTTTGCAAATGGCATACCGAATTGAGTTAACAATTCTTTGGATTCTTCGTCAGTGTTAGCAGTTGTAACAATAACGATGTCTAATCCACGTACACGGTTAACGTTATCGTAGTTAATTTCTGGGAAAATTAATTGTTCACGAATACCTAGAGTGTAGTTACCACGACCGTCGAATGAACGGTTGTTAACACCATGGAAATCACGAACACGTGGTAATGAAACGTTAACTAACTTGTCTAAGAAGTCATACATACGTTCACCACGTAGAGTAACTTTGGCACCAATTGACATACCTTCACGTAAACGGAAGCCGGCGATTGATTTCTTAGCCTTAGTTACTAGAGGTTTTTGACCAGAAATTAGAGTTAATTCTGAAACAGCTTCGTCTAAGTTCTTAGCGTTAGTAACAGCGTCACCAACACCCATGTTTAGAACGATCTTTTCAATTTTTGGAGCTTGCATAACTGAAGAGTAGTTAAACTTTTCAACTAATGCTTTTGTAATTTCATTTTTGTACTTTTCTTGTAAACGGTTTGACATGGAAAGGTATCCTCCTTTCAATTAAATTTTAATCGATTGATTTGTTTGATTTTTTAGAAATACGAACTTTCTTACCATTTTCAATTTTGAATCCAACCTTAGTTGGTTCGTTAGTTGATGGGTCAATTAACATAACGTTTGAAACATGAATAGGAGCTTCAACTTCATTAATGCCACCTTGTGGGTTAGCTTGTGAAGCTTTTTGATGTTTCTTAACAATGTTAATGCCTTCAACGATTACGCGATCTTTTGAAGCGATAGTCTTGGTAACAGTACCTTCTTTACCTTTATCCTTACCACTAATAACGCGAACTTTGTCACCGGTTTTAATAAACATTTCTTGGCACCTCCTTGGTTGACATTGATTAATTAAAGTACTTCAGGGGCTAGAGAAACGATCTTCATGAATTCGTTGTCACGTAGTTCACGTGCAACTGGTCCGAAAATACGAGTTCCCTTTGGACTTTTATCATCTTGAACAAGTACGGCAGCATTTTCATCGAAACGGATGTATGAACCATCTGCACGACGTGATACTGACTTAGTTCTTACGATTACAGCCTTAACAACGTCACCCTTTTTGACAACGCCACCTGGTGTTGCTTGCTTAACAGTAGCAACAATGATATCACCGATACCTGCATATCTTCTGCTTGATCCACCTAAAACTTTGATAGTTAAAAGTTCACGAGCACCTGAGTTATCAGCAACTTTCAAACGACTTTCTTGTTGAATCATTAGCTAATACCCTCCTTCCGGTATTTACTCAGAATACGATAAAATTCTTATGTTAGATAATAACAGCTTTTTCAACGATATTAACTAGACGGAAATTCTTAGTAGCTGATAGCTTACGTGTTTCCATAATTTCTACAATATCGCCCATCTTAGCTTCATTGTTTTCATCATGAGCCTTGTACTTCTTTGAGTACTTAACACGTTTTCCGTAAGTAGGATGTGTTTTGTAAGTTTCAACAACAACAGTGATGGTTTTGTCCATCTTGTCTGAAACAACACGGCCTCTGTAGACCTTACGCATATTACGTTCCATATTACATTGACCTCCTATCGTATTCTATTTGTTTAGTTCTTGTTGACGCAAAGCAGTTTTGATACGTGCAATGTTCTTACGAACTTGCTTCAATCTTGCAGTGTTTTCCAATTGACCAGTAGCTAATTGAAAACGAAGGTTGAATAGTTCTTCTTTATAGCTTTGTTCTTTTTCATGCATTTGAGCAGTGGTTAGTTCATTAATTTCTTTAGCCTTCATTTGATTCGCCACCTACTTCCTCACGTTTAATAATCTTTGTTCGAACAGGAAGTTTAGCTGAAGCTAAACGTAAAGCTTCTAGAGCAACTTCTTCAGAAACTCCACCAACTTCGAATAGGACTTTTCCACGTTTAACTGGAGCAACCCATCCTGCTGGAGAACCTTTACCATTACCCATACGAACCCCTACACCTTTTTCAGTGTATGACTTGTGAGGGAAAATCTTAATCCAAACTTTCCCACCACGCTTCATATGTCTTGTCATAGCAATACGACAAGCTTCGATTTGACGGTTAGTGATCCAATGTGAATCGATTGATTGTAAACCAAATTCACCGAATGAAACAGTGTTTCCACCCTTTGAATGACCACGTAACTTACCACGGTGTTCACGACGGAACTTAACACGTTTTGGTACTAGCATGTTTATTTCCCTCCTTTATCGTTTTCTTGAGCATCGTTAACTGCTTGTGGTAAAACTTCACCACGGTAGATCCAAGTTTTTACACCAATTGATCCGTAAGTAGTGTGAGCTTCTTCCCAAGCATAGTCGATGTCTGCTCTTAGTGTATGCAATGGAACAGTTCCTTCAGCGTATGCTTCCACACGTGACATATCTGCACCATTTAGACGACCAGCAACTTGAGTTTTGATACCCTTAGCACCGGCACGACGAGAGCGTTGCATTGATTGACGCATTGCACGACGGAATGCTACACGGCCTTCCAATTGACGAGCAATGTTTTCACCAACAAGTTTTGCATCTAAATCAGGTTTCTTGATTTCGATGATGTTGATGTGAACTCTCTTACCTGTTAAATTGTTTAATTCTTTACGAAGATTTTCGACTTCTGATCCGCCTTTACCGATAACCATACCTGGTTTAGCAGTGTGAATTGAAACGTTAACACGCTTTGCAGCACGTTCGATAACAACTCTTGATACGGAAGCGTCAGCGAGTCTCTTACTAATGTATTCACGGATTTTTAGGTCTTCGTTAAGATCGTTAGCAAAGTCAGCTTTTTCAGCGTACCATTTTGCGTCCCAATCGCGAATAACTCCGACACGTAATCCAGTAGGATTTACTTTTTGACCCACGGCTAATCCCTCCTATTTTTCTGATACTACAACTGTGATATGACTAGTACGTTTGTTGATTGGAGAAGCAGAACCTTTTGCTCTTGGACGGAAACGTTTTAAAGTTGGTCCTTCGTTAACAAAAACTTCGCTTACTACCAAGTCTTCACGATCTAAATCAAAATTATTTTCTGCATTTGCTACAGCTGACATTAAAACTTTTGAAACAACTGGTGAAGCTCCTCTTGGAGTGAACTTCAAGATTGCAGCTGCTTCTGAAACGCTTTTACCTCTAATAAGATCAACTACAAGGCGGACCTTACGTGCGGCAATGCGAACAGTTCTAGCAGTAGCTTTTGCTGATGTAACTTGTTCAGCCATTTGTTATCCTCCTTGCTTAAACAGTTTTCTTATCGTCGTTTCCATGTCCATGGAAAGTACGAGTTGGTACGAATTCACCTAGTTTGTGACCTACCATATCTTCTTGAATATATACTGGAACGTTCTTTCTTCCATCATAAACAGCGATAGTGTAGCCAATGAAACTAGGGAAGATTGTTGAACGACGTGACCATGTCTTGATTACGTCTTTCTTGTCTTGGTCTTTTTGAGCATCGATTTTCTTTAAAAGATGCTTATCGGCAAAAGGTCCCTTTTTTAAACTACGAGACATTATGAAACCTCCTCTTCAAAATCAGTATAGGGAAGTGTATACCCGAAGGTATAACTTAGTTTATTACATCTTTGATCCCTTACGACGGCGAACAATGAACTTGTTGGAACGAGCCTTCTTACTACGAGTCTTCTTACCAACAGTCTTCTTGTGCCATGGTGATAATGGTGATGGGTAACCAACTGGAGCTTTACCTTCACCACCACCATGAGGGTGATCGTTAGGGTTCATTACAGAACCACGAACGTGTGGACGTTGGCCCTTGTAACGGTTACGACCAGCTTTACCAATGTTAACTAATGAGTGTTCTTCGTTACCAATGCTACCAATAGTTGCACGGTTAACTGAAAGAATCATACGAACTTCACCAGATGCTAGACGAACTAGTACGTATTTTCCTTCCTTACCCAATAGTTGAGCTGAAGTACCAGCAGAACGAACTAATTGTCCACCCTTACCTGGTTTTAATTCGATATTGTGAATAACTGTACCTACAGGGATATCCTTCAATGCTAATGCATTACCTGGTTTGATATCAGCGTTTGGTCCTGATTGAACCTTGTCGCCAACTTTTAGACCCTTAGGTGCTAGAATGTATGACTTGATACCGTCAGTGTAAACAACTAACGCAATGTTAGCAGTACGGTTTGGATCGTATTCGATAGTCTTAACGATACCATCAACGTCGTCATGGTTACGCTTGAAATCAATAATACGGTATTGATTCTTGTTACCACCACCACGGTGACGAACAGTCATATGACCATAGTTGTTACGACCAGCAGTGTGTGACTTAGGAGCCAATAATGACTTTTCAGGTTTTGAAGTAGTCAAAACACTGTAGTCAATGCTAGTCATGTTACGACGACCATTACTGGTTGCCTTGTATTTTTTAATAGCCACGGTGTTTTCCTCCTAAATTGATATTTTATTTATTGCTAAATAAGTTAATTTCTTTTGAATCGTTTGATAAAGTAACGATCGCTTTACGACGCTTCTTAGTGTAACCTGAGAAACGACCTTGGCGCTTTAGCTTACCTTTAAGATTCATAATATTTACATTTGCAACTTTAACATCAAAGATGTCTTGAATTGCGTTCTTCACTTGTGTTTTAGTTGCTCGTAAGTCAACATCAAAAGTGTATTTCTTTTCGTCCATCATAGCAGTTGATTGTTCTGTAATAACGGGACGTAGGATAATATCACGTGATTCCATTATGCGAGCACCTCCTCTACTTGAGAAAGAGCAGCCTTTGTGATGACAATCTTGTCACTGTTTACAACGCTCAATGTGTTTAAACCTTTAGCTGAAACGATTTCAACGTTCTTTAGGTTACGAGCTGATAATACAGCGTTCTTGTTGTCTTCTTCCAAGACTACTAATGTCTTAGTTGAAGCATTTAGCTTGTTTAGTGCTTCTGAGAAGTCTTTAGTCTTAGGAGCATCGAAGCTTAATGAGTCAACAACTACGAAGTTGTCGTTAGCAACCTTTTCTGATAGAACAGACTTGATAGCTAGACGGCTAACCTTCTTTGGTAAGTGGTAGCTGTATGAACGAGGAGTTGGTCCGAAGACAATTCCACCCCCACGCCATTGTGGTGAACGGATTGAACCTTGACGAGCACGTCCAGTACCCTTTTGACGCCATGGCTTCTTACCACCACCTCTAACAGCGCTTCTGTTCTTTACAGCGTGTGTACCTTGGCGCATTGATGCTCTTTGCATCAAAACAACGTCAAATACAACACTGTCGTTTTGTTCGATAGCAAAGATTTCATCGTTTAATTCAACGTTTCCGTTCTTGCTACCATCTTGTTTGTATAATGCTACGCTTGTCATTTATGGTTCCTCCTTTCTTATTTTTGTGATCCGCGAGCTGCAGATTTAACAGTTAGGAATGACTTGTTGGCACCAGGAACGTTACCCTTAATTAGGATTACGTTGTTGTCAACGTCAGCCTTAACTACTTCAAGATTTTGAATAGTAACTTGCTTGTTACCCATTCTACCTGGTAATTTCATACCCTTAGTAACACGGTTGATAATTACACCAAGTGAACCAGGACGACGGTGGTATCTAGAACCGTGAGTTTCAGGACCTCTAGCTTGACCATCCTTATGAATGTTACCTTGGTAACCATGACCCTTTGTGATACCTGTTACATCTACGATGTCACCGGCTTCAAAAATGTCTGCCTTGATTTCGTCTGCTACATTGTAATCGCTAAGCTCAACATCTCTGATTTCTTTAATGAAGCGCTTAGGATTTGTATTTGCTTTTGCTACATGACCTTTTTCTGGTTTGTTACTTAAAACATCACGTTTGTCTTCGTAACCAAGTTGGATAGCGTTGTATCCATCAGTTTCAGTTGATTTAGTTTGTAGAACAACGTTTGGAGTTACATCTACAACAGTAACTGGTACTAATTCACCGTTTTCAGTGAAAACTTGAGTCATTCCGACTTTTCTACCTAAGATTCCTTTTCTGGTCATGAGTACACCTCCGATATATTGTAATTTTGATTAATTATAGTTTAATTTCGATATCAACACCGCTTGGTAAATCAAGCTTCATTAGTGAATCAACTGTTTTTGGTGTTGGGTTTAAGATGTCGATAAGACGTTTGTGAGTCAACATTTCAAATTGTTCACGTGACTTCTTAAACTTATGTGGTGAAGCTAGAACAGTATAAACAGTTCTATCTGTTGGCAATGGAATTGGACCAGAAACACTAGCACCAGTTCTTTGCGCAGTAGCCACAATCTTTTCAGCTGATTGATCTAAAGTACGGTGTTCATATGCCTTTAAACGGATACGAATCTTTTGCTTTGCCATTATTTTCCCTCCTCGTCTGTATTTTAAATACGACTAACTCCGTGGAAATTACCGGCGCACCCTTCATGACAAAGTGGCCGGGTGTGTCGCAACCTCCCACATCAACGCTTTTCTCATATCTGCTTGAGAGCATACTAACCCCTCGAACAGGTACTTGTATATAATACTAGATTTTCTGCGGTGTTTCAAGGGTTTTCACTCATTTTATTGAAATTATTTTTAAATTTTTTCATTAAAACTTTTTTCAAAAAAATTGAAATTTTTTTATTTTTTCTTCCATATTATATTTATTTGATCATAGAACTAACTTATTAAATTAAATAACAAATCACAAAAAATATTATTTAATTTATTTTTTATCTATATTTATAGAAGAAATCCCTTTTTTTATGAATAATTTTTTATGTACAAAAAAAGAAGCGTTGAAATTAATCAACACTTCTTAATTTAGAAACACTAATTACTTGTTTCCACCGTTCTTTTCAATAATTTCTTCTTGAACTGCGGCTGGAACTGGTGAGTAGTGATCGAATGTCATTGAGAAAGTACCTCTACCTTGAGATGCTGAACGCAATGTAGTTGCGTAACCGAACATTTCTGATAGTGGAACCATAGCATGGATTAGTTGAGCTTTGTTTCTAACTTCCATACCGTCAACGTTACCACGACGTGCAGTAACTTGTCCCATAACATCACCCATGTATTCTTCTGGAACCACGATATCAACTTTCATGATTGGTTCTAGGATAACTGGGCCAGCTGACTTAGCAGCATTTCTTAATGCTAATGATGCAGCAACCTTAAATGCAGCTTCTGATGAATCGACATCATGGTAACTACCATCATATAACTTAGCCTTAACGTCAATCAATGGGTAACCAGCAAGAACACCGTTTGCCATTGATTCTTTTAGACCTTGTTCAACTGAAGGAATGTATTCACGAGGAACAACCCCACCAACGATAGCATTTTCGAATTCGAAACCTTTACCAGTTTCATTTGGAGTAAATTCAATCCAAACGTCACCATATTGACCTTTACCACCAGATTGACGAACGAATTTACCTTGAGCCTTAGTTGGCTTAGTAAATGCTTCTCTGTAGGCAACTTGTGGTTGACCAATAGTAGCTTCAACCTTGAATTCACGTTTCATACGATCAACGATGATGTTCAAGTGAAGTTCACCCATTCCGGCGATAATAGTTTCACCAGTTTCGTTATCAGTTTCAGCCTTAAATGTAGGATCTTCTTCTGATAGCTTTTGTAGGGCAATGTTCATCTTGTCTTGGTCAGCCTTAGTCTTAGGTTCAACAGAAACAGAAATAACTGGATCTGGGAATACCATTGATTCTAGGTGTAATGGGTGCTTTTGATCAGTTAGTGAGTCACCAGTAGTGGTGTTCTTCAAACCGATAGCGGCAGCGATATCACCAGAGAATACTTCTGGGATTTCAGTTCTATCATTTGAGTGCATTTGTAGTAAACGACCAACACGTTCACGTTTGTCCTTAGTTGCGTTAAGAACGTATGAACCTGATTCTAGAGTACCTTGGTATACACGAATGAAAGTTAAACGACCAACGAATGGGTCAGTTGCAACCTTAAATGCTAGGGCAGCAAATGGCTTGCTGTCATCAGCCTTAAGTTCAACATCTTCACCTGATTCAGGGTCAGTAGCCTTGTATGGACGAACATCAAGTGGTGATGGTAAGAAGTCCAATACGGCGTCCATTAACATTTGGATACCCTTGTTCTTGAATGCTGAACCAGCTAATACTGGGTAGTATTCTAGGTTAAGAGTACCTTGACGGATGGCAGCCTTGATTTCAGGTACAGAAATTTCTTCACCTTCAAGGTATTTTTCCATGATTCCGTCGTTGATGTCAGCAAGTGATTCGATTAAGTTAGCACGTGCTTCATCAGCTTTTTCTTTGTATTCGTCAGGAATATCAACGATATCGTAGTTTGAACCATTTTCATCTAGATCGTAGATGTATGCTTTCATTTCTACTAAGTCGATAACACCTTGGAAAGTGTCTTCCTTACCGATAGGAATTTGGATAGCGTGTGCGTTAGCATCTAGACGTTCGTGTAGAGATTCTACAGAAGCTTCGAAGTCAGCACCTAGCTTATCCATCTTGTTAGCGAATACGATACGAGGAACTTCGTATTCTGAAGCTTGACGCCAAACAGTTTCTGTTTGAGGTTCAACCCCAGCAGCAGCATCCAAGATAGTAATTGAACCATCTAGAACACGTAGTGAACGTTCAACTTCGGCAGTGAAGTCCACGTGTCCTGGTGTATCGATGATGTTGATACGAGTATCTTTCCAACGTGCAGTAGTAGCAGCTGAAGTGATAGTGATACCACGTTCTTGTTCTTGTACCATCCAGTCCATTTGTGAAGCACCATCATGAGTTTCACCAATTTTGTGGATTCTACCAGTGTAGTACAAGATACGTTCAGTAGCAGTAGTCTTACCGGCATCAATATGAGCAGTGATACCGATATTACGAGTTTTTTCTAATGGGAATTCACGTTTGTTAGCCATTATAAAAAGTTTCTCCTCTCAAAAATAAATCTCTTTTGTAAAAAAGTGGCTAATATAATAACACATTAGCCACTCAATTAAATGTACAAATAAGTTTGTACGTTTATTTTACCAACGGTAGTGAGCAAATGCACGGTTAGCTTCTGCCATCTTATGAGTGTCTTCACGTTTCTTAACTGAAGCACCTGTGTTGTTAGCAGCATCCATAAGTTCACGACCTAGGCGTTCAACCATTGTGTGTTCACCACGTAGACGTGCGTAGTTTACGATCCAACGTAAACCTAGAGTAACACGACGGTCAGGACGTACTTCGATAGGAACTTGGTAGTTTGATCCACCAACACGACGAGCCTTAACTTCTAGTACAGGCATAACGTTGTTCATAGCTTCTTCGAATACGTCAACTGGGTCATTTCCAGTTTCTTTCTTAATAAGATCAAATGCACCATATAAAATTTCTGATGCAGTTCCTCTCTTACCATCTAACATCAAACGGTTAATTAAGCTTGAAACCAATTTTGAGTTGTAGATTGGATCAGGAAGAACTTCACGTTTTTGAACATTTCCTTTTCTTGGCATTTAAAAATCCTCCTTGTTTTCTTATAGCGGAATAAATGTTTTAGTCTTTAGGCTTCTTAGTACCGTATTTTGAACGACCTTGACGACGGTCAGCAACACCGGCAGTATCTAGAGCACCACGAACGATGTGGTAACGTACCCCAGGTAAATCCTTAACACGACCACCACGAATTAAAACAACACTATGTTCTTGAAGGTTGTGACCAATACCAGGAATGTATGCAGTAACTTCAATCAAGTTTGAAAGTCTAACACGGGCGTACTTACGTAGAGCTGAGTTAGGCTTCTTTGGAGTCATAGTACCAACACGGGTAGCTACTCCACGTTTTTGAGGAGCAGGGTTGTTAGTTTGCTTCTTCTTGTAACTGTTGTACCCATGGTTTAAAGCTGGGGCTTTTGATTTAGAACTTCTAGAATGACGACCTTTACGTACTAATTGGTTAATAGTAGGCATCTAAAAATTCCTCCTTCCAATAAAATTTATTTTTAAGTCCACACATCCAGGTGGTTCTTTTTTATGTAAAAGTTCACCGGATGAATAAGCACTTAATAATATTATCACGACGTCTCATTTGTGTCAATGAAACTTAGGAATTCTTTCGTAAATAATATTGGAGGTTTTAAATATGTTTTTATTCATTTTATTTATCCTGGGTTCTTCCTTTGGATCGTTTCTCACTGCACTATTCTATCGACTAGAACATCAAGAAAGTCTACTCGGATTTTCCCATTGTGATGTCTGCAAACATCGACTAGAAGTGATTGATTTAATCCCTATCTTCTCTTATCTACTCAATCATGGTAGATGCAGGTACTGTCATAAGACCTACTCAAGTTTCTCGTTTGTAAACGAAGTGTTCTTAGGCACAATCTTTCCATTAATATTTATTGAAACCAGAAGCATGCTGCCATTGCTTATCATTGTCTATCTTTTCTACTTAAGTCTAGAAGATATGCACAAGCAAATGGTTTCAAGTATTATTCTACACTCACTGCTATTAATTGTTTTTATTTTTGCTCTCCCCTTCTCTAGAATTTTGATATTAATGCCCATTTATTTTTTCTTCTACCTTTTAAACTACAACTACCACTTCATCGGTGAAGCAGATATCGATCTGTTTGCGATTTTGTTTTTGTTAACCGGTAATCATATTCTATTAATTATCTTTGTGGCCAGTCTCTTCGCCCTAGTGTCCTATCCGTTTATCAAACAGATTAGCGGGAAGATTCCGTTTATTCCATTTATATATCTATCCTATTTGATGTTTCTATGTATAAAAAAATAGCAACCGCTATTCAGCGATTGCTATTTTTAAGTTGTAAATTATTGGTTATTTACGTCTTCTTCATTCATACGTTTTTCAATTTGGCTAATTGAGTAAACGTCG
Source organism: Lactobacillus sp. B3795 (assembly GCF_026535805.1). Lineage (NCBI taxonomy): Bacteria > Bacillati > Bacillota > Bacilli > Lactobacillales > Lactobacillaceae > Lactobacillus > Lactobacillus sp. B3795. The sequence continues at coordinate 280,735 of NZ_JAFNPE010000001.1, read as the reverse complement.
TTTGAATCAACTTTTGGTGATTCTTGTTCTTCAACTTTAGCGTTGATTTCACCGTAAGTCTTCATTCCAGTACCAGCTGGAATTAGCTTACCAATAATAACATTTTCTTTAAGACCAACTAATGGATCGTTCTTTCCACGGATGGCAGCATCTGTTAGAACACGAGTAGTTTCTTGGAATGATGCAGCTGATAAGAAACTGTTAGTTTCTAGGGCAGCCTTAGTAATACCTAAGATAACTGGACGTGCAGTTGCTGGAATCTTACCAGAAATAACTGCGTCAGCATTAGCTTCCTTAAAGTCGTTAATATCCATTAAAGTACCTGGAAGAACGTCAGTGTCACCTGAGTCCATGATTCTTACCTTACGTAGCATTTGACGAACCATGATTTCAGCATGCTTATCACTAACTTCTACCCCTTGCATACGGTAAGTCTTTTGAACTTCACTTAGCAAGTATACTTCAGTTGATAGTGAGTCACGAACCTTGATTAGTTCCTTAGGATCAATTGAACCTTCGTTAATAGCTTGTCCACGACGGATGAAGTCACCTTCAGCCACGTTCATACGAGCGTTAATTGGAACCTTGTAAGTTCTAGTGTCGGCGTCACCTTTAACAGTAACTTCCTTCACTCTTTCAGCAGGATTTTCTTCAATTAGAGATACAGTACCTGTAACTTCAGTAATTTCTGCTTTACCTTTAGGGTTTCTAGCTTCGAAGATTTCTTGAACACGAGGAAGACCTTGTGTGATATCGGCGTTACCAGCAACCCCACCGGTATGGAAGTTACGCATAGTTAATTGAGTACCAGGTTCACCAATTGATTGAGCAGCAACAGTACCAACTGCTTCACCAACTTCTACAGGTGAACCAGTAGCTAAGTTACGACCGTAACATTTTTCACAAACCCCGTGAACTGTGTTACAAGTGAATGCTGAACGAATTTCAACTTCTTCAATTCCAGCAGCTTCAATTGCTTCAGCTTCAGGTTCGTTAATCATTTGGTTATGCTTAACAATTACTTCACCAGTTTCTGGGTTCTTAACTGTCTTCATAGCATATCTACCAATGATTCTGTCGTATAGAGGTTCAATCATTTCGTTACCTTGCTTCAATGCAGCAACGATAACTCCACGGTCAGTGTTACAATCTTCTTCTCTGATAATAACGTCTTGAGCCACATCAACTAGACGACGAGTTAAGTAACCTGAGTTGGCAGTCTTCAAGGCAGTATCAGTCATACCCTTACGGGCACCGTGGGTAGAAATGAACATTTCAAGAACTGATAGACCTTCACGGAAGTTAGCAGTGATAGGTAGTTCCATGATTTCACCATTAGGTGCGGCCATCAAACCACGCATACCAGCTAATTGAGTAAAGTTAGAGATATTACCACGGGCACCAGAGTCACTCATCATAAAGATAGGGTTTTGAGGATCGAAGTTCTTCAACAAGTCGTTTTGAATTTCATCCTTAGCATCGCTCCAGATACCGATAACTCTTTCGTAACGTTCTTGGTCAGTAATTAAACCACGACGGAATTGTTTTGTAACGTTTTCAACTTTTTTGTGTGAATCAGCAATAATTTGAGGTTTTGACTTAAGGTCAGTAACATCAGTGATACCAACAGTTAAACCTGACTTAGTTGATTCGTTGTAACCTAAGTCCTTCATTCTATCTAGTAGTTGTGAAGTTTCAGTTACCTTGTATTGCTTGTAAACTTCAGCAATGATGTCTGATAAGAAACCTTTCTTGAAAGCACCGTTTAGAGGGGCATTCTTCAAGTGTTCATGGATATCTTCACCAGGTTCTAAGAAGAAACTGTCAGATAAGTGACCATGTAGGTTAGTATCAGTTGGTTCGTTCAAGTATTGGAATGTCTTTGGAAGAATACCGTTGAAGATAATCTTACCAATAGTTGTTACCAAAATCTTGTCCTTTTGTTCGTCAGTGAATGGCTTTTCGCTCATTGATGAAGCGGCAATACCAACACGAGTGTGCCAGTGAGTTAAACCACTTTGGTATGAAAGTTTAGCTTCTTCAGGTGTGTTGAAGATCATACCTTCACCTTCACGGCCTTCTTCTTCCATAGTTAGGTAGTAGTTACCGATAACCATATCTTGAGAAGGAGCAACGATTGGGTTTCCATCACGAGGGGCAAGAATATGAGTAGCAGCTAGCATCAATAGTCTTGATTCAGCTTGTGCTTCGTCTGATAAAGGAACGTGGATGGCCATTTGGTCACCATCAAAATCGGCGTTGTAAGCTTCACAAGCTAATGGGTGAAGACGCATTGATTTACCTGAAACCAATACTGGTTCGAATGCTTGAATACCTAATCTATGCAATGTAGGCGCACGGTTAAGTAATACTGGATGTTCCTTAATTACGTCATCCAATACATCGAATACTTCTTCATCTTTACGTTCGATTTGACGTTTAGCAGACTTAATGTTTGAAGCACTACCACGTTTTACAAGTTCTTTCATAATGAAAGGCTTGAATAATTCCATGGCCATTGGAACTGGAAGTCCCATTTGGTTGAACTTCAAGAATGGTCCAACATCAATAACAGAACGACCAGAGTAGTCAACACGCTTACCAAGTAAGTTTTGTCTGAAACGACCTTGCTTACCTTTAAGCATGTGTGATAGTGACTTAAGTGGACGGTTACCAGGACCGGCAACAGGACGACCACGACGACCGTTATCGATTAAAGCATCAACAGCTTCTTGTAGCATACGTTTTTCGTTTTGAACGATGATACCAGGAGCATGTAGATCTAGCAATCTCTTTAGACGGTTATTTCTGTTAATAACACGACGGTACAAGTCGTTTAAGTCAGAAGTGGCGAAACGGCCACCTTCTAGTTGTACCATTGGTCTTAAGTCAGGTGGAATAACTGGAATTGCTTCCATTACCATCCATGACAAGTCATTACCTGATTGTAGGAAGGCTTCTAGAATATCTAGACGTCTAACCGCTCTAACACGCTTTTGACCAGTAGCCTTCTTTAGTTCATCTTTTAGTTCAGCAACTTCTTTATTGATATCAACATTGTTCAATAAAGTTCTAATTGCTTCAGCACCAATCTTAGCTTCGAAACGGTTACCATATTCAAGTTTCTTTTCACGGTAATCTTGTTCTGAGATTAGTTGCTTGTTTTCTAGTGGAGTATCACCAGGATCTGTAACAACGTATGAAGCAAAGTAGATAATTTCTTCCAAAGCACGTGGGCTCATGTCTAATACAAGACCCATACGACTTGGAATTCCTTTGAAGTACCAAATGTGAGTTACTGGAGCAGCCAATTCAATGTGACCCATACGTTCACGACGTACTTTAGCACGTGTAACTTCTACTCCACAACGATCACAGACGATACCCTTGTATCTAATACGTTTATATTTACCACAAGCACATTCCCAATCCTTTGTAGGACCGAAAATTCTTTCGTCGAATAGACCATCTTTTTCTGGTTTTAAAGTTCTGTAGTTGATAGTTTCTGGCTTTTTAACTTCACCAAATGACCAACTACGAATTTTATCAGAAGAAGCTAATCCAATTTGCATGCTTGAAAATTTGTTTACATCGACCAATGGATAGTCCCCTTTCTTTATTCCTTAAAGTTGGTGTTTGCTTTGTCGTCTTGTTCAGACTTTTCTTCATCTTTTTCTTCTTGTTCTTTCTTTTGCTTTTCAGCTAGTTTGCTTAAAGCATCAACGTTAACAACACCGTCGTCTTCTTCGCTGTCTAAGTCACGAAGTTCGATTTCTTGGTTGTCTTCGTTAAGAACCTTCATGTCTAATCCTAGAGCTTGAAGTTCTTTTACAAGAACACGGAATGATTCAGGAACACCTGGCTTAGGAATTGGTTCACCCTTAACAATAGCTTCGTATGTCTTAACACGACCAACAACGTCATCTGACTTGTAAGTCAAGATTTCTTGTAGTGTGTATGCGGCACCATAAGCTTCTAGGGCCCAAACTTCCATTTCACCAAAACGTTGTCCACCAAATTGTGCTTTACCACCAAGTGGTTGTTGAGTAACTAGTGAGTAAGGTCCAATTGAACGAGCATGGATCTTATCGTCAACCATGTGAGCAAGTTTCAAGTAGTGCATTACACCAACTGCAACACGTTTATCGAATGGTTCACCGGTTCTACCATCGTAAACAACTGACTTACCGTCTGAAGCCATACCAGCTTCCTTAACAGCGTCCCAGATATCTGAATCACGAGCACCATCGAATACCGGAGTACTTACGTGGATACCTAATTTTCTAGCAGCCATACCTAAGTGTAATTCAAGAACTTGTCCAATGTTCATACGTGAAGGCACACCCATGGGACTCAATAGGATGTCAATTGGAGTACCATCTGGTAAGTAAGGCATATCTTCTTCAGGAATAACAATGGAAACAGTACCCTTGTTACCGTGACGACCAGACATCTTGTCCCCTACTTGGATCTTACGTTTTTGAGCAATGTAAACTCGAACCATCTTGTTTACACCTGGTGCTAATTCATCACCATTTTCTCTAGTGAAGACCTTAACGTCTTGAACGATACCGCCACCACCGTGAGGTACACGTAGTGAAGTATCACGGACTTCTCTAGACTTTTCACCGAAGATAGCATGTAGTAAACGTTCTTCAGCTGATAATTCTGTTACACCCTTAGGAGTAACCTTACCAACCAAGATGTCACCATCATGTACTTCAGCACCAATTCTGATAGTTCCTTCTTCGTCAAGGTTTCTTAAAGCGTCTTCCCCAACGTTAGGAATTTCTCTAGTCATTTCTTCAGGTCCAAGTTTGGTATCTCTAGTTTCTGATTCATATTCTTCAATATGGATTGAAGTGTATACATCTTCACGAACTAATCTTTCTGAAATACCAATGGCATCTTCGAAGTTGTAACCTTGCCAAGTCATGAACGCAACAACTGGGTTTTGACCTAAAGCAAGTTCTCCGTTTTCCATTGAAGGACCGTCAGCTAGAATTTCATCAGCGTCAACCTTGTCGTTTACACGAACGATTGGACGTTGGTTGTAGTTCTTACCACCGTTTGAACGTTGGAACTTCATTAGCTTGTAAGTATCTAATGAACCGTCTTCTCTTCTAACACGTACTTCGTCAGCATCAACGTATTCAACAGTACCTGGGTGTTTACAGATTAAAGCAACACCAGAGTCATGAGCTGCCTTGTATTCGATACCAGTACCAACTAGTGGTGCATGTGGGTTAACCAAAGGAACAGCTTGACGTTGCATGTTGGCACCCATCAAGGCACGGTTGGAGTCATCGTTTTCCAAGAAAGGAATACATGCAGTGGCAACTGAAACTACTTGCTTAGGAGAAACGTCCATGTAGTCAACATTTTCAATCTTAGTTTCAATATTGTTTGACTTGTATCTAGCCATAACAACATCGTTCTTGAATGATCCGTCTTCATTTAATGGAGAGTTAGCTTGAGCAACTACGAAGTTATCTTCTTCGTCAGCTGATAAGTAATCAATCTTATCAGTTACTTTGTGAGTATCCCATGATACACGACGGTAAGGTGTTTCCACGAAACCGTACTTGTTAACCTTAGAATAACTTGAAAGTGAGTTAATCAAACCAATGTTAGGACCTTCAGGAGTTTCAATAGGACAAATACGACCATAGTGAGTGTAGTGAACGTCACGAACTTCGTATCCGGCACGGTCTCTGGTCAAACCACCAGGTCCCAATGCAGATAGACGACGTTTATGAGTTAATTCACCCAATGGGTTAGTTTGGTCCATGAATTGTGACAATTGTGATGAACCAAAGAATTCCTTAATTGAAGCTACTACAGGACGAATGTTGATTAATTGTTGTGGAGTAACAGTAGTAGTGTCTTGAATTGACATACGTTCTCTTACTACACGTTCCATTCTTGCTAGACCAATTCTGAATTGGTTTTGTAGTAGTTCACCAACAGAACGGATACGACGGTTACCTAAATGGTCAATATCATCAGGTTCACCAATTCCTTCTTGCAAGTTGAAGAAGTAGTTGATAGCAGAAATGATATCTGCTGGAGTGATGTGATGGTAATCCAATGAGATGTTGTCGTTTCCAATCATGTTAACAACATGATCTGGGTCTTTTTCTGATTGTACTTTGATGATTTGTACAGTCATTGGTTCTGGAACAACTGATTGTTCTGAAGGGTTGAAAGTGTATGCCTTGAAGTCTTCGCGGTCCAAGTATGGAGCTAATTCCTTCATGACATTCTTATCAATTACAGTACCCTTCTTAGCAATAATTTCACCAGTATATGGATCAGCTAAAGTTTCAGCAAGGGTTAATCCTAGTAAACGAGTCTTTAGGCTTAGCTTGTTGTTAGTCTTGTATCTACCAACAGGAGCCATGTCGTAACGTTTTGGATCGAAGAAACGAGTAGTCAATAGGCTACGAGAGGAATCAGCAGTCTTAGGTTCACCCGGACGTAGACGTTCGTAAATGTCCTTTAATGCTTCTTCAACACGTGAATCTTCTGTGTCTTTGTGGACATCTTTTTCAAGAGTCAATGAAAGACTATCATTGCTACCCAAAATTTGAGTAATTTCGTCATCTGAACCGAAACCTAATGCACGAACTAGTTCAGTAATTGGTAGCTTTCTAGTTCTATCAATACGAACGTATGATAAGTTCTTTGCGTCAGTTTCGAATTCCATCCAGGCACCACGGTTAGGAATTACAGTAGTACCATAGCTGATACGTCCATTTTTGTCTTCTTCTTTGTGGAAGAATACACCAGGAGAACGAACTAATTGTGAAACAATTACACGTTCTGCCCCGTTAATAATGAAAGTACCTTGATCAGTCATCAATGGGAAATCGCCAAAGAATACATCTTGGGTCTTAATTTCACCAGTTTCATGATTGGTCAATTTCAATGTGATATGAAGTGGAGCTGAGTAGTTAGCCTCATGATCTCTTGCTTCATTAACAGTGTACTTAGGTTCTAATAATTGGTAATCAACGAATTCTAAGGATAGTTTTCCTTGGAAATCATCAATTGGCATAATGCTGTTAAACATTTCACGCAAACCTTCATCTAAGAACCACTTGTATGAATCGGTTTGAATTTCAATTAAATTAGGTAAATCAAGAACTTCCTTGATTTGAGAGTAACTTCTACGAATACGGTGTTTACCATATTTAACTAAATGTCCTGCCAAGTTCTTCACCCCTCCAAAAATTTCTACGTAAGTGAAATATTACAATTGTGTTACAAATGCATTTTTTTACCCTTTTTATCTAAAAATGAGCAAAAAAAAACCAAAATAAGCAATTCAAATTGAAGCTTATTTTTGGTTAATATAGGCGTGTCTGACGGACAATAGATCGCCGACACACATTTCACTTCGTAGTTATATATTTAGTATGATACTCTCGAAGGTATATAAAGTCAAGATTTAGACAATAAAAAAGAGGGATAATTCCCTCTTTTTTATTATGCCTTAACGGCTTCTTTTTTAGTGATTGTAATCTTGCCTTTAGATGCTCCGATTGAAACGTCATCCCCTGGTTTAATTTCACCAGAAAGAATTTCTTCAGAAACTTTATCTTCGACATCATTTTGCAATGCACGACGAATTGGACGCGCACCGTATTCAGGATTGAAACCATTCTTAGCAATCAATTCGATTGCTGCTGGAGTCATCTTCACGTTGATACCTAAGTCGTGAACTCGTTTCAATAAATCGTTAGCCATTAGCTTAACAATTTCTTGAACTTGTTTTTCGTTTAGTTCGTGGAAGATGATTGTTTCATCGATACGGTTTAAGAATTCTGGTCTGAAGAATCTCTTCATTTGTTCTTCGACTGTCTTTCTCATTAGCTTGTAGTTTTCATCGTCATGATCTAGTTCAGCACCAAAACCAACGGTCTTCTTATCACGTAGTGTTCTAGCACCAAGGTTAGAAGTCATGATTAGCACAGTGTTTCTAAAGTCGACATGTCTACCCTTAGAATCCGTTAGGTATCCATCGTCTAATACTTGTAGTAACAAATTGAAGACATCTGGATGAGCTTTTTCTACTTCATCGAATAGGACAACTGAGTATGGATGTTGTCTTACTTTTTCGGTCAATTGTCCACCTTCATCGTATCCAACGTATCCTGGAGCTGAACCAACCATTCGAGAAGCGGATTCCTTTTGCATGTATTCTGACATATCAATTCTGATAATGTCGTCCTTTGAACCAAACATTTCTTCAGCTAAGTCCTTAGCTAGTTCAGTCTTACCAACACCGGTAGGACCTAAGAAGATGAATGAACCGATTGGTCTGTTTGGATCCTTGATACCACTTCTAGCACGTCTGATTGCACGTGATACGGCAGAAACAGCTTCGTTTTGACCAATAATCTTCTTGTGTAGGATTGATTCTAGGTTAACCAAACGCTTGCTGTCAGCCTTGGTCATCTTAGTTACTGGAACACCAGTCCATTCTGAGACAACTTTAGCGACATCTTCACCAGTTTCTTCGATATCGAAGTTGTGGTCTTCTTGACGTTGCTTTTTGATATCAGCGGTTTCTTGACGCTTAGTCTTTAGTTCTTCTTGTAGTTCTTGTTCCTTTTGACGAAGTGAAACGGCATCTTCGAAGCGTTGTTCTTCGATGGCGCTTTCCATTTGAGTACTGTATTCGTTGATTTTGTTTTCTAGTTCTTCTAATGGATTGTTTTCGTCTAGGTTATTGATTCTAACCATTGCAGCAGCTTCATCCATCAAGTCGATTGCCTTATCAGGTAGGAAACGGTTGCTGATGTATCTGCTTGATAAATCAACGGCCTTTTCGATTGCGTCATCGGTAATCTTTACTTGGTGATGGCTTTCGTACTTAGGACGAATTCCCTTTAGAATTTCGACAGCTTCATCTCTAGTAGGTTCATCAACTGAAACAGTTGCGAATCTTCTAGCCAATGCACCATCTTTTTCGATGTACTTTTGGTATTCATCCAAAGTAGTAGCACCGATTGTTTGAAGATCTCCTCTAGCAAGTGCTGGCTTTAGGATGTTAGAAGCATCGATAGCTCCTTCAGCACCACCGGCACCCATTAGAGTGTGTAGTTCGTCAATGAATAGGATTACGTTACCCACTGACTTGATTTCACTGATAATCTTCATTAGACGTTTTTCAAACTCACCACGGTACTTAGTACCAGCGACTAGGGTTCCCATTTCAAGCATCATGATCCGTTTGTTTTGCATGTCTTCTGGAACTTGTCTGTGAGCAACCTTTAATGCCAAACCTTCAACAACGGCAGTCTTACCTACCCCTGCTTCCCCGATTAGCACTGGGTTGTTTTTAGTACGACGACTAAGAATTTGAATCACACGTTTGATAACATCGTCTCTACCAATAGTAGGATCGATTAGACCATCCTTGGCTGACTTAGTAAGGTCAGTCGCAAGTGAGTCTAATGTAGGAGTAGTTCCGTTGTTGCGAGCTGCTTTAGTTCCTGGTAGTGGAATGTTCTTTGAGTTTGAACTTGAATCACCTGGGAATCCCATCTTACGTAATAGTACCTTCTTTACATCGTTTACTTCGACCACGTTTAGTGCCACTAGAATTCTAGCAGCTAAAGTGTCTGGAGTATCTAGGATGGCAAGTAATAAGTGTTCTGTTCCTATCTTAATTGCACCGTATTTCTTCGCAATTTGACCAGATAAGGTCAAGATTGCTTCAGCCTTAGGTGAGTATGGTAGGTATGTGTCCTTGTCTGAATCTGTTAGGTTACCGTATCCAACCAAGATTTCCATTTCGCCTTTAATATCATCTTCATGAACATCGCATTGCTTTAAGGCTGACTTTGCGATTCCGTTATCTTCCATTGATAAAGCTAGTAATAAGTGTTCTGTCCCAATCCCTTGGTGGCCAAACACTTTGGCTTGTTCTTGTGCCAAAATCAATACGTTCTTTGCGCTTGGAGTAAAAATGTTATCCATATCGTGCCTCACTTTCTAGCTTTTGTATCTTAAATGATCAAGTATTGCGACCATTATATTCGCTCTAATTTCATTTTCAAGTAGTTTGTTGCCGACAGCTAGTGTCTGCTTGTTAATAGATGCTAACACTAAATCAGCTTCATTGTCAGTAATTAGATTATTTAACACCAAAGTGTTGATAATTGCCTTACCTTCACGTTGAGTTAAACCGTCACCAATGGCATTAATCAGCGTATCTAAAATATCTATATTATCAAGCAGCTTCACCTTTTCAATACGAATGTATCCACCGCCTCCACGCTTACTTTCGACTACGTATCCATTTTGAATGGTAAACCTAGTCTTAATAACGTAGTTAATTTGTGATGGAACCACATCGAAATGGCTGGCAATATCAGATCTACTTATTTCGACTCTCTCGTCTTCAGCAATCATTTCCTTTAAATACTTCTCAATAATATCTGAAATATTCTTACCCTGCATAATACCACCTCTTTCTTTGACTAATTCTGACTATAATTATACGGACTTATATTGAAAATGCAAAGATTTTTAACGAAAAACAAAAAAGAGAAAACAAATTAATGTTTTCTCTTTTGACTATATTATCGGGAAGACAGGATTCGAACCTGCGACCCCCTGGTCCCAAACCAGGTGCTCTACCAAGCTGAGCTACTTCCCGAAAATAAAAAAATGCACCCAGTAGGAGTCGAACCTACAACCTTCTGATTCGTAGTCAGACACTCTATCCAGTTGCGCTATGGGTGCATAATAGTATTAAATTATTTGAAA
>NZ_JAFNPE010000001.1:0-269931 GCF_026535805.1 Lactobacillus sp. B3795 | reverse complement strand
AGACGGGATTCGAACCCGCGACCCCCACCATGGCAAGGTGATGTTCTACCACTGAACTACTTCCGCATAATGCCGACTAGATGATTCGAACACCCGACCTCTTCATTACTAGTGAAGCGCTCTAGCCAACTGAGCTAAGTCGGCAGCAATTATGCAAATTGCAAATGCGGGCGAAGGGATTCGAACCCCCACTTCCATAAGGAAACTAGAACCTAAATCTAGCGCGTCTGCCAGTTCCGCCACGCCCGCATGATTATATTAAAATGTATATGGCATAGAGCCAATGAGCCGTGGCAGGTTCGAACTGCCGACCCTCTGATTAAAAGTCAGATGCTCTACCGGCTGAGCTAACGGCTCATATGGAGGATACAGGGCTCGAACCTGTGACCTCCTGCTTGTAAGGCAGATGCTCTCCCAACTGAGCTAATCCTCCATGAGGTCTTTCAAGTTATCTCTTAACAAGACAACTATTTAATAATATCATTTCTAACAAGCAATGTCAACAAGAAATTTTACTTAATTGTTGATATGACTCGCTTCTGAGCCGTTCTCTTTAACTCAACAAAAAATATTATATCTAAATTTCTGCTGTCTGTCTACCCCTTTTTTTAAAAAAATAAAAAAGCGACAATCTTTAGATTATCGCTTTAGTTATAACTATTCAATTAGTCTTCTTTTTCAATCTTAGTCTTACCACCCATGTATGGTTGTAGTACTTCTGGAATGTTGATTGATCCATCTTCATTTTGGAAGTTTTCTAGGATAGCAGCTACAGTTCTACCAACAGCTAAACCAGAACCGTTTAGAGTGTGAACGTATTGTAGCTTGCCGTTTTCATCCCTGTATTGGATGTGTGCACGACGTGCTTGGAAATCGGTTGTGTTTGAACAACTTGAGATTTCACGGTAACGACCTTGTGCTGGCATCCATACTTCGATGTCATGAGTCATTGCAGCAGTGAAACTCATGTCACTAGTAGTTAGTGTAATTACGTGGTATGGAATACCTAACATCTTCAATAGGTCTTCTGCATGGGCAGTGATGCTTTCTAGTGCATCCCATGATTGTTCAGGCTTAGTGAATTGAACCATTTCTACCTTATTGAATTGGTGTAAACGAATTAAACCTCTAGTATCTCTTCCGGCACTACCAGCTTCTGATCTAAATGCTGGTGATAGTGCAGTGAACTTAACTGGGAGTTTGTCTGCATCCATTACTTCATCTCTGTAGTAGTTTACCAATGGTACTTCGGCAGTAGGAATCATTGTTAAATCACTGTCAGCGATTTCGAAACCGGCCTTTGTTTCCTTAAACTTAGGGAATTGACCAGTACCAAACATTGATGCTGAGTTCACCATGTATGGTGGTAATACTTCCTTGTAACCAGCCTTAGCGTTTTGGTCTAAGTAGAAGTTGTAGATGGCACGTTCTAGTTGTGCACCTGCACCCATGTAGTAAACAAAACGACTACCAGCAACCTTAGCACTTGCTTCGAAGTCTAAGATGCCTAGTTTTTCACCTAGGTCCCAGTGATGTTTTGGTTCGAAGTCAAACTTACGAGGTTCACCGTATTTTCTTAGTTCAACGGCACCTTCTTCAGTTAAACTAACTGGAACGTCATCGGCTGGAATGTTTGGTAAGTGTGCAGCCAAGTCTTGTTGATCTTGTTCAACCTTTTCAAGTTGTTCATCTAATTCCTTAACTTCCTTACCTACTTGTTGCATTTCAGCAATGGCATCAGCAGCGTCTTCCTTGTTACGCTTTGCTTCCGCAATCTTCTTTGATACTTCATTCTTCTTAGCTTTTAATCCTTCACTTTTTACGATTAGTTCACGACGCTTTTCATCGTAACCTAATAGTTCATCGATTGTTTCAGCTTTGATATTTCTAGTAGCTAACTTTTCCTTAACCCAGTCAGCGTTTTGACGAATCATTTTCATATCTAACATAGTAAATACCTCCAATTTTGCAAATAAAAAAGAAGACCTCCATCCATTGGGACGAAGGTCTTCTTTTCGCGGTACCACCCAAGTTCTTAGCACATGCTAAACACTCGTTTGGAGATAACGGTCACCTGCCGTGTAGCATTACCTACCCGCTTTTGCGTATGCCGGAATTTCGACTTGCAATTCACACCAACCATTGCATCTCTTTGTTGTCTACTTAAAAACATACCTTGCGTTTATTTGTTGACTCAATAATATTATAAAAAAATGTGATTGGCAACTATTTTAAGTTCAATTCAGCAATTTTTTCGTCAATTTGTTTTAGAACTACTGCTAAGTCTTCATCGTTTTCGATAAAGTCAAACTTGTCCCCGTCGATTTGCATCTTAGGAGATAAGTCGTAGTTGTCATACCAATCGTTGTAACGACTATTTAAGTCTTGGTAATAATTGTATAGTTCTGGATCTTTATCCACTTGCTCGTAACTTCTACCACGTTTTTTGATTCGTTTTAACATGGTATCGAATGAAATGTTGATGTGGATTAATAAGTCAGGATTCTTTTGGTTCAATGAACCAGGAATTTCTTCCATCATATTTTCCAACAATGAATCGTAGATATCAGCTTCAGTTGAAGTGGCACGTTTCATATCCGCATTCAATCTAAATAGTAATGAATCTTCGTAGATAGAACGGTCCATAACGCTTAACTTTTCGTTGTGGGCCTTTTCAATATTGTTTAGACGGGTATTTAAGAAATAGATTTGCAATAAGAATGCATACTTCTTAGGATCCTTGTAAAACAATGGAAGAATTTCGTTATCGTCTACTGATTCGTAATACCCAGTTGAATCAAGATGAGCAGATAGGATCTTAGTTAAAGAGGTTTTTCCGGCTCCAATGGTTCCAGCAAGTACTATCATAATAATCTCCTTAATTTCGTTTTCTAATATACTATTTTAATACATTCAAGTCGTTTTGAATATGAAGAAATTGATGGCAAACAAAAAAGATGCCGTCAAAACGGCATCTTCATTATATTATTTTTCTTCATCTCTTAAATCAGAAGGAGATACATCAACCTTGTCTAAAGGAATTAGATGGGTCTTGTGCTTAATCTTGTAACCAATGTATAGGATTAATACAAGTGGTACTGAGATGTAAGTAATTCCGATTTGTTCCCAATCCCAGTTAGCAAATGAGGTTACGTTTTGACCACAGATAACTAGGATACATAGAATTAAAGTAATGATTGGTCCAATTGGGAACCAAGTAGCATGGTACTTCAATTCGTCTAGTGAATGGCCTTGCTTGATGAAGGCTCTTCTGAAACGGTAATGTGATAGTGCAATTCCGACCCAGGCGATAAAACCAGTAAGACCTGAAGCGGCAACTAACCATAGGTAAATTTGTGGTCCTTCGATACTTGTAATGAAAGTAAGTAAAGCAATCACAGTGGTAACTGCTAGCGCACCAATTGGAATACCACGACGGTTAGTCTTACCCATTGACTTAGGAGCGAATCCTTGGTGAGCCATTGAGTAAAGCATTCTAGTTGAAGCATACATTCCAGAGTTAGCTGATGAGATAACTGAAGTTAAGATAACAGCGTTCATAACGGAAGCAGCGGCTGCTAGGCCGGCACGCTTGAATACAATTGTAAATGGACTAATTGCAACATCGGTAGCACTTGAACCTAATAGATCAGGACTAGTGTAAGGAATGATTGCACCAATTACGAAGATTGCTAGGATGTAGAATAAGATAATTCTCCAGAAAACATCCTTGATGGCACGTGGAACGGCTTGTCTTGGGTTATCTGATTCACCAGCAGTAATACCAACCAATTCAGTTCCTTGGAATGAGAAACCAGCGACAACGAATACCGCTAAGATCATTGGAAGACCACCAACGAATGGTGCTTGCTTGTAAGTGAAGTTAGATAGACCAATGTAGTGGCCACCCATGATACCGAAAATAGTTAAAACACCAACAGCTAGGAAGATAAAGATTGTAATAACCTTGATCAATGACATCCAGAATTCTGTTTCACCGAATGACTTAACTGATAATGCGTTCACACAAAGGATTAGTGCTAAGGTAATCGCACTGAAAATCCAACCTGGCATGTGTGGTAACCAGAACTTCATTACTAAAGCTGCAGTTGAGATATCAACGGCAACGGTAATGGCCCAGTTGAACCAGTAGTTCCAACCCATGGCAAAACCAAGAGCTGGGTCGACGTACTTACCTGCGTAAGCCGCGAATGAACCTGAGATAGGTGTGTTGGTTGCCATTTCACCTAAACTGGTCATTAAAAAGTAAACCATTAGTCCCATTAATAAGTAAGCAACTAATGCTCCACCAGGTCCAGCTTGACTAATAACTGAACCAGAGGCAACGAATAGACCGGTACCGATTGAACCACCTAAGGCAATCATAGAAACGTGTCTAGTCTTCAAGCCTCTCTTTACATGATTATTTGAGTTTTCACTCATGATGTATTTCACCCTCTATAAGTATTTCTAAGAGGTGCCGATAATAACTAAAAAAGTCCCTTCCTGTAAACACAAGAAGAGACCATAATAATTTCTTTTAATTATTGATCACAAAGCACTCCGTGGAATTAACCACGACAGTCTCTAGCCTATTAAGCTAGAACCCAACAACTTCGTCTCATAAAGGAAACGGTCGTTTCGGCAGGCATCCCCTTTCACCCTCAATCATAGTCGCTTTATCGACTCATGATGGCTACTAATGTCAGCTGCGCCTCTTCTTAGATTTCTAGAATATTATATATTAATGTGGACTTGATTACAATACTATTTTACTTTCATTTCAAAAACGAGATTGTTATCGTATTCATCCACCTGTGCAAAACCTAAACTGTGTAAAACTTTTTGTGAAGGTAAATTACGGGCTTCAACCGTTGCTTCAACCACCTTTACGGGTGCCTTTAGGTGATTTAAAACTTCACCCAATGCATAGGTCATGTATCCACGCTGTTGATAACTTGTGTTAATAAAGTAACCTAATTCGATATTTTCGTAATCCGGTTCGAAGTTATCCCCAATTTCCGGAAAAATATTGATAATCCCAATTAGTTTTCCACCGTTGATAAGTCGAATTGCGTAGGTTTTATTGGTATCATTTTCGGATTCGAACAGCATATGAGCCTTTCTTTCATCGTTAACCGGCTCAAAACCGGTCTTTTTAGCTAGTTGTTCATCGCGCATCATTTCATAATAGTCAGCAAAGTCATCTGTGCGTAATTCGGTGACTACCACTTCTTTTTTTGGTGAATTATTCTTTTTATCCACAATCATTATCTCCTTGCGTTAAAATATATGTAAAACATATTTGAGAGGTGCTTACATGAGAATCATCAGAGAATCGATTCGTCAAAACTCAAACGCTTTTCTTCAAGGATATCTTAAATCCGCAGATGTGCAAACTAATCAATACAAATATCCTGCCGTAATCGTCATTCCCGGTGGATCTTACACCCACATTTCACTCCACCAAGCAGAAAGCTTCGCACTTAATTTTAGTGCCAACGGTTACCAAAGTTTCTATCTAAGATACACATTCGAACAAGAAGCAATGCCACTAATGCCCAATCCACTAGAGGAATTGGCCAACAGCATTAAATACATTCGAGAACATGCCAACGAATTCAATATTGATGAAAACCGCATCGTGATTGCCGGATTCTCGATTGGTGGTCATATCTGTAGTCTTTACAATGACTTTTATCATACCGATTGGATGCAAAAACTAGCCGGTGTGGATAACTCCGATATTTTAAAACCAAACGCAGTTATCCTAAGCTACCCTGTGACTAACTTAACCTATGGTTTCCCCAAGGATAAGGAAAGCATCCTAAACTGGGTATCAGACGACCAACAAGTAAAGGCTGACGAACACGTCTCGGCTAAAAACATGCCAACATTTATCTGGCATACGGCTGACGATCCATTCGTTCCTGTGGAAAACGCCCTTAAGTATTCCATCAAGTTAAACGAATACAATGTGGATAATGAATTACACATTTTCCACCACGGTCCTCACGGAATGGGACTCGCCAATAACATTACATCCTGGAATGAAGACTCCAATAATGCCCGCGTCGCCAAGTGGTTTGACCTTGCCATCACCTGGTTAGACGAAATCTGGGCAAAATAAAAGAACTGATGAATTTCATCAGTTCTTTTTTATTATAGGTATGAATGTAAAACTGGACGCCAGTGTTGTTTTAATCTTGGCGCATATCTTACATATAACATTTCAGATACTTGTACCCAAGTGTAACCAATAACTACGGCACCAACAGTGTCGGTTGGGAAATGGGCATTTAGATAAATTCTAGATACCATTACCAATAGTACAAATAGGAATGTTAGTACATATAGTAATCTTCTGATTAAGTTACTTTGGATATGTGGAAGAATGACAATCCATACAACCGCGATGACGATGAAGATACCTAATACGTGTCCACTTGGGAAACTAAATCCGGTATCAGATGCGCTGTGGAATACTGGACGATCACGTCTAACAATGTTTTTAACGATGAATCCAATTACGTCAGCACCAGCTAAAGTAAAGATTCCCCATAGAGCTTGAAGCTTAAACTTGAATCCCCACATAAAGAATGCCAAAACGAAAATCCAGATGATATCCATCTTGGGACTAGCTAAAGTGGTAGCCATGTGCATGATTGTATCCTTCAATCCGCCAGTAGTTTTTTGGATTTGACCGATAAAGATTGAGTCAAGAAATCTTAGGTACCCTGAGTCAATCATTACCGATGCAGTAATAAATAATGATAAAACTAACCCAACGAAAAGTCTAATGCCGCGGGTGTAATCCTTATCGATGATCATAATGCATCGATCCTCCTAATCACTTTTTAATGCCATTATACCACAGCTAACGCTATTCTTAAGGGTATTTTCTAATTTTAGAACTTGGAATAGGTGCAATGAAACTAATAATTGTTATAATATTAAGTAATTTATAATTTTAGGAGGAGCTATAAATGATTGAAACAGTCATTCTAATGATTGTCATCGGTGTCCTAGCGGGTATCGGTGGCGCTGTCCTAGGATTGGGTGGTGGAATTATCGTCACCCCCGTCCTAACACTCTTCTTCCATTTAGATATTAAATACGCCATTGGGGCCAGTATCGTTGTGGTTATCGCCACTAGTTCTGGATCTACTATCGCTTATCTAAAAGATGAAGTTTTAAACTTACGTGTTGCAATGTTTTTAGAAATTGCCACTACTATTGGTGCACTATCTGGGGCCTTACTTACAGGAATTCTAGAGCCTAAATACCTTTACATACTATTTGGACTATTACTACTATTCTCAGCATTTAATATGGTCAAGAAATTATTGAACAAAAACAAGTCCAATCTAAGCACCAAAGATGATAAATTAGCTGAAAAACTTCGTCTTAACTCAAGTTACTACGATAAGGCTGAAAAGAAACAAATCGACTACAAGGTGGAAAACATCCCCGGTGGTCTATCCGTAATGTTTGGTGCCGGTCTTGCTTCCGGTCTGCTAGGAATTGGTTCAGGTGCTTTCAAGGTAATCGCTATGGATACCTTCATGAAGATGCCTTTAAAACCATCAAGTGCAACTAGTAACCTAATGATGGGAGTTACCGCAGCTGCTTCAGCAACTGTTTACTTCTTCAACGGTTCAATCTTGCCACAAGTTGCCGTGCCATTAGCACTAGGAATTCTAGTCGGTGCGACAATTGGTTCTCGCATCATGCAAGTGCTTCCTGCTAGATGGATTCGTATTATCTTTGTCCCTATCATGTTCTACATCGCATGTAGCATGTTATACAAAGGATTCTAGGAGGTTAGATCATGAATACACAACAACCAGCAACTAAAGAAGAAATGAATCGTATCGAATTAGTAATCGGAAAGATTTTACGTGTCGGTGTTGTCATCTCAGCTACCATCATGATTATTGGTCTACTATTACTTCTAATCACCGGTAAATCTGGATATGCTCACGACGCCTTCCCTACTACTTTCAAAGCAATCTTTAGTGGGATTGCGACATTAAAGCCATATGCGATTATGATGCTTGGAATCTTCTGTCTAATCCTTACTCCCGTATTACGAGTAATCGTATCAATCTATTCCTTCTACAAGGAAAAGGATATGCTATACGTTTGGATTACCACATTCGTTCTAATCGTTTTAATCATCAGTTTCTTCTTCGGATAAAACGCAAAATAAAAAGCAACGAGATTATCTCGTTGCTTTTTTTGTTCTCAAATATGTTTTCAATCTTAGGTATAGTTGGTTTAAAAATTCCGCAAACAAGAAACCTGATGCGATTCCACCAGCGATGAAGATGAGTTGGATCAAGTTGGACTTGGCTAGCGCATAGTTACCTATTGCTAGACACTTCATAACTTGATAAGCCTGTCCCCCGGGAACTAGTGGCACCAACGCTGGAATGTTGAAAATAATAACTGGCATCTTTTTGTAGCGCGATGCGAAGATACTCAATATTCCAACAGTGAAGGTTCCTAAAATATCTGCGGCTAAGTATCCGCCCATGTGAACGTTGACGGTATGAAAGACTAACCAGCCAATCAAACTAACGATTCCGGCCATGTTCAATGCTTTTCTGGGTAGATTAATTAATAAACCAAATCCGATGGTGGCGAAATAAACGCACACACTATAAACAATTACGGTTACCAATATAAATCACCCCAAAATCTTAATTGCCATTGCCACACCAAAGCCTAATGCACAGGCGCTCATAATCGCTTCAATCCCTCTAGATGGTCCCGATACCAAGTTACCGGATAACGTATCTCTTACCGCGTTGGTAATTGGTACTCCGGGAACTAGTGGCATCAAGCCCCCGATGATTAAATCATCGGCACTCTTTGCGATGCCGGCTCGAATAATTAAAATCGACATAAAGCCGATACAAATCGCCGCAATAAATTCATTTAAGAAACGAATGTCCGTGTAGTGATCGGTCAAACAATATATGCACCAACCCAACATCCCAACGAATCCGGCTGCCCAAAAATCGGTGTAGTTACTTCTAAATACCACTTCCAGAGTGGAACTAACCATAAAAGCACCAATCATTTGAAGCCAGAATGGGAATGGTCTAACATCCTTATCCATTCGTTTTAAACGGCGATAAAATTCACCAAGTGAGATTTTCTTATCAGCGAACTGACGAGAGTAATCATTAACCGTTGATACCTTCTCCAAATCAAACGTTCTTTTATCAATTGCTGTGACCTGCGAACCCATGTCAGGAGTTGCTGACATGATAATCCCAGTCAAAGTAACGTACGCCCTAGCCTCGGTAGCCCCGGCATTTCTTGAAATTCGATCAATGGTATCGGTGACTCTGACCATTTCAGATCCATTTTCAATCATAATCTTTCCAGCAAGTAGACAGGTCTCAACGACTAACTTACTTCTTTGTCTTTCGTTCAACCATCTCACCTCCGTGTCATCTAATGTTTTTCTAATTATAACATTGATTATGATGATAATAAAAAAGACTGAATTTTTCAATTCAGTCTTTTAATTAATCAGCATTTCTTATAAATACGTAGTGAGAAGCCTTGTAGCTAATGTCACTTTCTTGATTATCAGTTAGATTTTGGACTGTTACCGGTCCTTCAAATGGTGAATGCTTAATTACCTTAAGCTTGTCGCCAATATCTAATTGAATGTCGCCTAAATATGTTAGTAGGTCGTGATTATCGATGAAGCGGTCAACAACAACTGTTTCGCCGTCATCGGCATCATTTAATAGGCGATGGCTATCTTCTTTATAGTGTCCTGACATGTTTGGAATAACTCCTCCATGTGGACAGTGAGATGGGTTCCCCAATTTTTTGTACATTGCTTCTAGCAATCTACCACTGGTAGAATGTTCCAACACTTCAGCTTCTTTATCAACATCTGGAAGTGGATATCCTAGTTCGTTTACTAAAAAACTTTCCCAAATACGGTGTTTTCTAACTAGGACTTCAGCTAACTTGATTCCGTCGTCAGTTAAGGACACTCCAGAGTATGGTTCGTGTTCAACTAATCCTTCATCTAATAGCTTGTTAACCATTTCAGTAACTGATCCTGGTGCAATGTCCAAACTAATGGCAATCCTCTTGTTGGATACCTTTTCTTTGGTTCCACCTAGCTCAAAAATAATTTTTAAATAGTCCTCTTTTTTTGGGGTCATTTTTATATCCATGTCTCCTAAATTCAAATCTACTAAAGAGTATCTTACAACTTTATATACTATTTTACCATTTTTATTTCTATTTTTCGGGGAAAATTATATAATTAGGGCGAGATATTAAATATTAATATCTACGATACGAAAGTGAGGCGTTTTTATGGGAGAAAAGTTATTCCATTTCGATGAGCTTAGCGAACAAGCCAAAGTTATTAGTATCAAGTCATTCAGCGAATTTTATGTTCGTTGTTACAGAAGCCAAAACATGGAGATTTTAAGTCAGGTTCCTGACCAATCAATGTTATGGCAAATCAATCAGGAGGTCTATCGCAACAAGTTCGAATCTTTAGAACATGCTGCTAAGGACACCATCATTTATTGTAGTCATAGCTATGCCAAGTTATTGGGCGAATTAGATATGCAATACTTCGCCAATGGTAATAGTGAAATCACTTGGAAAGAGTGGTATGACAGACAATTTGTAGCTGCTCCTCACGGGGTATAATTTAAAAGGCCGTTTTTCAAAACAAAAAAGACTCTTTTCGTTTTGAAAAGCGTCTTTTTTATTTTATCGATTAATCAATATCGTTTCTGGAATCGAGATATAAATCCTCTTTCTTCCCGCGTTCCACTTCGGCTTGAAGTGTAACGTGTTCGATGCCGTACTTATCATGTAAAAGTTTGGCAACCGGATCATAAATCTTTTCGGCCTCAGAAATTAGCATGTCTTGCATGTTAATGTGGGCTGAGAATACGATGCTGTTTTCATCTACCGACCAGATGTGAACGTGGTGAACTCCGGTGATTCCTTCAATGTTCATCATATCCTTTTGAATTGCATAGCAATCCACCGTTGGTGAGCCCTGCATCAAAATCTTAACGGTCTTTTTGATGATTGGGTATGCTTCAGCTGAAATGTATAGTGCCACGATGATGGTGATGATTGGATCGACTAGCACCCAATCGAATAACTTAATTAAAATTCCACCTAGGATAACACCAAGTGAAGCTAAAGTATCACTCAATAGATGTAGATATGTAGCTCGAATGTTTAGGTTATGCTTTGAACCACGACTTAGTAGTAGTGTGGATAACAAATTAGCAACTGTCGAAACCACAGCAACAATTAGCATTAAGTTTCCGTTAATCTGTTCTGGTTTAAATAGTTTTTGCACCCCTTCGACGATTAAGACAACGGAGATAATCACTAGAAATAGTGAATTTAAAAACGCTGAGATAATCTGAGCTCGCTTGTACCCAAAGGTATTCAATTGATTTTGGGGTCTTTGACTAATTCGATGCGCATAATAACTACCGACTACTGATGCCGAATCCGCAAAATTGTGAAAAGCATCTGATAATAGTGACAAACTTCCTGAAAAAACTCCCCCTAAAAACTCAATTAAAGTAATTAATGAGTTTAAGATTGTCACTGTAAAGAAACGACGTTGCGACATGGCGTTAACATCGTTATGTTCATGTTCGTGCATGATGACACCTCCTCTGTTCAATTTCATTATACCTTTTGTCTGAAAACAAAAAAAGCTGATTTAAAAAAATCAGCTTAGGCAATTAACATTGGTTGTTTAATTACTCTTTCGTATGCGTAGTTCATTACGACGTTTGATGGATCTGTTGCAGAGATTGGAACTACTCTGCCGGTTTCTACAAAGCCAGCTTTCTTGATGACATGTTGCATGCCCAAGTTAAGTGGGTTTGTGTCAATACGAACACTTTGAACGTTGTCCATTTTTTCCACTGCATTGAAGATGCCTTCAAATAACTTTTGAGCCAATCCTCTGCCGTGGTGTCTGTTGGAAACTGCAACGCGGTGAATTGATAGGTAAGGGCCGTCAGTCAACCATTGACCATCAAGATTTTCGTAACTAGTGTCTAGTCCGTCAATCACGGCAGCTGTGCCTAAGATTTCACCATCTTCTTCAAGTACAACAGTCCATCCGTTTACGATGTCGTTCATTAATGATTCTGCATTTGGGTAGCCTGTTTGCCATTGGTTCACACCCTGTTTGGCAAGCAATTCCTTCCCTTCGAAAATAATTTGTTCAATTGCGTTAAAATCTTCGATTTGTGCTCTTCTCATTAACATGATCTAAGCCCCCCTTTTTGTGTTTGATTTAAATATTTAGCATTTTAGCGACTAGAAAATATTACCACCATTTTTCCAAAAAGCAAAGACTTTTTTACAAAAAAATGGACTTTTATGAAAACTCTCATAAAACCCATCATGACGCACCTTGAGAACACGTTAAAAATGAAAGATTTTAGTCCTCAATCATTCGCCAATTTCCTTCAGCTGCTTTGGAAATTTGGTTTAAGAAATGAAGAACTGAGGCCGCTCTTTTTTCATCATGTTCGTTTAAAATATTAAGTCCCTTTCCAGAAACCATTGGTTCTCCTAATGAGAAGTTACCATCTTGTAGACTACCTTCTGAGAACGCTACGACTGTTTCACCACTTTCGATTTCAGTGATGATGAAGAACATTGAGAAGTCATCGTCTTCCTTCATGTATGCAGGCATTGCCCAGATGTTGTCGGCAATTTCTTGCATTTCTTGATCCATGAATTTGTAGTACTTGTGATTGTCTTGTGTAACTGGTGTTTCTAGCACAAACATCATCTTGTTGAAGACGTCTGCACCTAATTGAATGTTATCTTCCATTATTGATTCTCCTGTTGTTTTAGTTTTTCTTTTAATTTAGTGTTTTCGTCACGCAACTTGGCTAGCTCACTTCTAACTTCACCTAGGATTTGTAATTGTAGTTTTTCAACTTCCAAATCATGAGGCAATTGGTTTTGAGTTAAGTGATCTAGCTTAGCGTGAATAATTCTTAGTTCATGTTCTGACTTTAAGTTAACATGAAAATCATTTTCTGAGTGCAAACGGTCACGTTCAGCGGCACGGTTTTGACTCATCATGATGATTGGTGCTTGAATTGCTGAGAAACAACTCAAGAATAAGTTCAATAGAATATATGGATATGGATCAAAGTGGACACCGAAGAGTGCCAAACCATTAATGACCATCCAAATAATCAAAATGACGATAAAGATGAAGATAAAGGTCCAACTACCACCAAATCTAGCGACCGCATCGGAAATCTTTTGACCAAAGGTTAGGCTTTGTTGTAAGGCTTCGTTAACATCTCTGATTTCATAGTTATCGCTTTGGAGTGCCTTGGTTAGTTTACGATTAATCTTTTGACTTTGTTTTAAGTCGGCGTTGATTAATGAGTCCACCCTAGACATTCGATACTTCAATAGATGGTGAGAACAGATAAAACTGGTGACCTTAGCTCCTGGATAATCAGCCTTGACCGCATTGGAAATCGGTTGAGCCAAGTCTCCTAGGTAGAAACCTTCATCAGAATATAGTTGTGCATCATCGACAATACAATGTACTAATTTGGCTTTTTCAGTCATTATGATCCTCCTTCACCACAGATTTCATATCCGCTGGTAATTCAATTTCAAAAGTACGAACTTGATTTGCTAATTCATCATCAAACTGTAAGTAGTAAGCGTGAAGTGCTTGGCGGTCAATGCCCCTATCAAGTGGGCCTTGATATAATTCATCCCCCAATAGTGGATGCCCTAGTGATGTCATGTGAACTCTGATTTGATGAGTTCGACCAGTGTGGAGTTTCAAACGCACTAATGTGGCATCATCAAATTCTTCGACCTTCCAGTATTCGGTCTTGGCCTTTTGACCGTCTTCGATAACCTCTCTTCTAAAGTTGTCACCGACACGACCGATTGGTTTATCAACCATCCCGTGGTCGTCTAAACCAGTACCAGCAACGACAGCATAATACATCTTATCTATCTTGTGTTGGGCCACCTGCTGGTTAGCTAGACTATTGGCCAAACGATTCTTGGCGACCAAGACGATGCCGGATGTAAAACGATCCAAACGGGTGATTAGATGTGGTCTTAAATCGGTACTACCCTGTTTTTTCAAATATCCCTTAATGCGGTTGACCAACGTATCGACACGATTAGATGGTCCCGGTACACTGGTTAATCCTGCTGGTTTGTTCACCACCAGCCAATTATCATCTTCATAGATGACATCGATGGGTTCATCACTAAATGCGACCTCATCATCACTTGTTTCCGGTGGAAAGATTACCGTCACTTCATCGCCCAAGGCAAGCTTATAATCCAAGCCAACTGCGTTACCATTCACTAGAATTGTCCCAGTTGATTTAACATCATTATACATCCGATGTGAGACTCCATGGGCACCTAAGAACTTCTTGATACCAGCATTTTGTTCATCTTGATTTTGCCATGTGAATTGCACAATAATTTCCTCCGAGTTGTATTAATTACCATGTATGTTATATTAACATACTAGAAAAGCAAACTCATATTATTAATGGAAAGAAGATACATATCATATGTTAGATTATAGTGAACAAAATAATTGGGAGAATGACTTTGGTCACCGTCAATCACCAATTATGCTATCAACTCATGACAGTCAACATTTTGCTGATTATCTGCCAATTCATGCCAATGAGTTCTACCAATTAAATACAGAAATTGATGACCACACTACCATTCGTTTGACAGGAATGGGATATGCAACCATCTTTAATCGTGACTTTAAGTTCAAACAGGTGCACTTCCATGCCCCCGCTGAGCATATCGTCGACGGTATGGTTAATCCGATTGAGATTCATCTTGTTCATGAAAACGAGATCGGCCAAACCGTTGTGGTGGCAGTATTTCCTACTTTAGGTAATGCCAATTCTGAGTTACAAGATATCATCAATAACTTTGAAGAAGGCAATCGCCACAGTGTGTCATTAAAACTAACCAATTGGATTTCAAGTTTAGCCACCGGTTTTCATTATCAAGGATCACTAACCACCCCACCTTTAACCGAAGGAATTGAATGGCTAGTCATCGATAATTCAAAATTAACGGTGAGCCCCAAACAAGTCGATTGGTTCATCGATCAATTTGGCAAAAACAATCGTGATTGCCAAGCACTAAACGACAGAAACGTTCAATATTACAATAAATAAAAAGAAGCCGTCCATGCGGCTTCTTTTTTAGATTTCATCAATTTCGTGTAGCAACTTTTTAATTTGCTTCTTTTGTTCAGCGTTAGGTTTGCCATCGCTGATGTTCATGATATCTAGAATTTGTTGACCGTCATTAATGACGTCTTCTGTCTTAGAATTCATGTTTCTCAAGTAGGCGGTAGTCAAAATGGTTTGAAGATGTTCCATCGCATCCTCATCCCCGTTCATCGCACGTTTCCCCATTCGATGAATTAACATTTTAACGTTACGTAACTTACGCTTATTTTCGACATGTTGGTTATAGTACGGCAAGAATAATGCGACTACGACTGAAGATGCTTCGGCAATCGCTGCGACCCATTCTGCAATTTCTCCACTGTGCATATGTAAACCTCCTTTATTTATTTTTATCTATCTTATTTGTTTAAATACTTGAAAACTTGTTGGCCTGCTTGTCGTCCAAAGACGACTGTTTCGGCGATTGAGTTTCCACCGATACGGTTGTTACCGTGCAAACCACCGGATGTTTCTCCGGCAGCAAACAAACCATTGATCACGTCATCGTTGTCATCTAGGACTTGGGTGAAGTGGTTAATCTTAATTCCACCCATGGTGTAGTGAACTGCTGGCGCAATGTGAATAGCCATGTAATCTGGATGGGTTAATTGATGACTCATTCCAGTGGTACGACCTAAGTCATCCTTACCGCTTTCAACAGCTTGATTCCACTTAACAATCGTATCTTCCAATGTCTTTTCATCTGCACCAATCTTTCCGGCTAGTTCTTCGATGGTATCGCCATGAATCACCATTCCCATGGAGTCGTAAAACTTCACTGCTTGAGCGTGGTTAACGACTTCTTCATCTAGGATTAAATAAGCATGCTTGGTGTCTTGTTGGTTGATTGCGTCGGTCACCTTTTGTCTGGTGTCCAATTCGTTAACGAAACGTTCACCCTTGGTGTTTACTAGGATGGCACCTTCTCCACGAATGGCTTCACCAATCAAGAATGCGTGATCATTGTCTTGTTGAACGGTTGGATGGACTTGAATCTTGTCCATATCGACCAAGGCAGCACCAACATCGGTGGCAAGTTTCAAACCATCCCCAGTTGCTCCTTCTTGGTTGGTGGTACGGTAATGGGTCAAGTCATCACGGTATTGACCGATTAGTTGCTTGTTGGCACCAAAACCACCGGTAGCTAAAATGACCGCACTGGCCTTGATTGAGTGCGCGTTACCGTCTGCATCCTTGACTTCGACACCTGATATGTCGGAACCGAACTTATCAATCTTGGTAACATCGACGTTGTTGTAGACTTCAATGCCCATCTTTTCAATGATTTGTAGGAAACTAGTGACTAGATAAGCCCCGATTGGAGCTTGTGAACTTGGGCGGTGTGTACGTTTAGTATTCATCGCACCGGTAATTGTTAAGTCATCTAGTTTGATATCATGTTGAGCTAACCAATCAACGGTTAGCGCAGCATGTTCAGTAAAGTATTTCAATAAATCAACGTTATTTTGTTTGCCACCACCGATATATGTATCGTTGTAGAAGTCTTGGAAACTATCTACCACATGGTGTTGTAATTGAACGGAAGTTTCAGCAGCATTCATTCCAGAAGAAGCTCTGGTAGAATTACCGCCTAGCTTGTCCATCTTTTCTAATACGACTGGTTTTAGACCCAGTTCTGCAGCTTGAATTGCACTAATTAATCCTGTGGCACCTGAACCAACGATTGCTACATCATAATGTTCCTTTAGTTCTTTGATGTCATTTGGATGAAAAATATATTTAGCCATAACCAAACCTCCTAATGTCATTATTTTAGTACAAAAAAAGCATTGTCCAAAAGACAATGCTTTAATTAGTTCAAAATTATTTAGTAAAATCGATAACCATTCTACCAACAATCTTACCGTTCTTCATTTCATCGATAACATCGTTGATTTCTGATAGCTTTCTAGTGTGAACGATTGGCTTAACCTTACCTTCAGCACCGAATTGGAAAGTTTCACGTAGGTCTTCTCTAGTACCAACTAGTGAACCTTCAACGTGGATTCCGTTTAATACAGTTTGGGCAATATTTAGGTCCATGTTACCTTTTGGTAGCGCAACGGCAACTAAGTGACCGTCTGGACGTAAAGCATTGATAGCTTGATCAAAGGCGATTGGGTTAACAGCAGTGATAACTGAAACGTGTGCACCACCGTTAGTTTCTTCCTTAACCTTTTCTGATAGGTTTTCAGAACGGTAGTCGATACCCTTCTTAGCACCTAATTCTTCGGCCTTTTCTAGGTTGTTACCACGAGCAACGGCGATAACGTTAGCACCGAAAACGTTATTGGCGAATTGAACACCTAGGTTACCTAAACCACCGGCACCTACCATTTCAACCCATTGACCTGGCTTAGTGTGACCAACTTTTAGTGCCTTGTACATAGTAACACCGGCACAAGTTAGTGAAGTAGCTTCGATTGGGTCCAAACCTTCTGGAACCTTAACAGCGTACTTAGCATCAACAATTACTTGTTCAGCCATAGCACCGTCAACAGTGAAACCAGCATTCTTAACTTCACGACATAATGTTTCTCTACCACTTAGGCAGTATTCACAGTGACCGCATCCCTTGAAGAACCAAGCGATTGATACACGATCACCAATTTTTAGATTATCTACATCATCGGCAACTTGAATAACTTTACCTACACCTTCGTGACCGATAATACGGCCAGCTTGGTCACCAAAGTCTCCATTGGCAACGTGTAAGTCGGTGTGGCATAAACCACAGTATTCAACTTGAACTAAAGCTTCACCATTTTCAATTGGGCGAAGTTGAACATCTTTAACATCTACATATCCATCTGAGTTGTCTCTTACTACTGCAGCTTTCATTGATAAAATCTCCTTCATAAATACAAACTTGATATTGTTTTCACATATAATGTAACACCTTATTGTCCGATAATAAAGCGGAAAATAATAAATTTTTAATGACATTTTTATCATTTAACTCTAAGATTGTGAAAGATATCACTATTCATAAGGGCTCTATCATTTTTTAAAATTTTTATTCTAATTTATTTTTCTGTGGTAACGCTTGAACAAATGCCATCATTAAAATTAATGCCCCACCGATTAATTCGACAAAGGTCAACTTTAGATGCAGAAATGATACGGATAAAATCGCAGCAGTTAGCGGTTCAAATGAACTTAAGGTTCCGGTCACCGCAGGTTCTAAATAGTTTAGACTCGCAACGTAGAATAAGTATGCGACCATGGTTCCTACGATTGTAATGAAAATCAATTCAAATATTAATGTTGGATTGATGTTTATGTGTGGTGTGTCGATAACGACAATTGGTTGAATCGGTAAGCTACCAAGTAACATCGCCCATCCACAGACTAATCTTGGATCGTATTTATTTAAGAGTTTGATTGGAATCAGCGTACAGTTTGCACCCGCAATTCCAGCAGCGATTCCAAAGAATAATCCCAACTTAGAAATGGTTAATGATCCAAAATCACCTTTTGTCGCTAGTAAATATGTACCAGCTGCGGCTAAAATAATTGAAATAACATCTAATCTGATAGGCAATTTTTGCCTCGAAATTGAATAATAGAGGATAATAAAGACAGGGGCAGTAAATTGTAGGACGGTTGCGGTCGCTGCGTTCCCGTACCTGACTGCTGATAGGTAGCAAACTTGTGACATCAACATCCCAAAAATCGCAAAGCTAATTAATAAGAGCGCTTGGCTCTTGCTATGCCAAATCGTAAAAATGGAGCCACCAACGGTAAACTTGTATAACAATAATAGTAGAATTCCAGCTAGAATCATTCTAATACCGACGACCCAAAGTACAGGTACATGTTGTGTTAAAAACATGTAGTCAGCGAGTGTTCCGGAAGCCCCCCATGAAATGCTACCTACAATTACCAATAAAAGCCCAATTAACTTTCCCTTGCCTGCCATAATTAGCCCCCTTAATTTATATTAAGGATTACAATACATCTAATCTATCTCTAATGCAATTTTAATTTACATATTGTTACTTTTTTCAAATTAAAGTAAACTAGTTTTAAAGAACAGGAGATCATGAATATGACAAGTAAATATAAACGAATCGTTGTCAAAATTGGGACCAGCTCCATCATCAATTCTGATAACAGTATTAATATGAAAACAATTCACACGTTATCATCCGTGTTGAGTCAATTAAATCAAAACGGCCATGAGGTGATTTTGGTTACTTCCGGTGCCGTTGGTGTCGGTATGAACACCATTGGATTAAAGACGCGTCCTACCGACATTGGAAAACTACAAGCTTTGTCCGCCATCGGTCAAAGTGAACTAATGGATTTATACTCCGATAGTTTCAAGGAATCAGACCAAACCGTGGCGCAACTACTATTAACACGTGACGTGGTTGACTATCCTAAGAGCAGTGAAAATGTACTTAAAACCATTAACACCCTTTTAGATGATAAGGTCATCCCCATCATCAACGAAAACGATGCCGTCTCAGTCGACGAATTCAATCACCAAACTAGCTTCGGTGAAAACGACCAATTAGCAGCCATCGTGACTAACTTTGTCGATGCTGACCTACTAATCATCCTATCCGACATCGATGGATTGTTCGATGCCAACCCGAAGGACAATCCGAACGCAAAACTACTATCATGGGTACCTGAAATTAGCGATGACTTGATGCAAGTTGCCGGTGGCCACGGTTCACAATACGGAACCGGTGGTATGCAAACCAAACTAAACGCCGCCAAAATCATCTTAGATAACCACCGTAAGATGGCAATTCTAAATGGTGATGACCCAGCAATCATCAACGACTTCATTTCTGGTCGCCCCGTTGGTACCTACTTTGGTGCCGAAGCTATGGAGGGTCGTACAAATGAATAAGCAAGAATTAATTCAATTAGGCAAAAACGCTAAAAAAGCCAGTTTCCAATCAGCTGGCCTATCTACTACTACTAAGAACGACATCTTAAAGCAATTCGCCAAGGCAATTGTTGATAAGACCGATGAAATTATTGCTGCCAACCAAAAGGATTTACAAAATCCTCAAATCGAAGCCAAGTTCATCGACCGTTTAAAACTAGATAAAAAACGCATCTCTGACATGGCCAACGGCCTAATACAACTGGTCGGACTAGCTGATCCTACCGCTAAGATTGATGGCGGATGGGAAACTGAAGACGGCCTTAGAATCGTCAAACAACGTGTCCCACTTGGTGTCGTCGGTATTATTTATGAAGCCAGACCAAACGTCACAATCGATGCCGCTGGTCTTTGTTTCAAATCCGGTAACGCCGTCATCCTCCGTGGTGGGAAAGAATCAATCAACTCTAACGTCGTCTTGGCCGATATCCTACGTGATGTTTTAAAGCAAAACGACTTAGATGAAAACATGATTCAAGTCATCGATGATCCATCGCATGAACTTGCTCAATCATTCATGGAACTAAACGACTACGTCGATGTCCTAATCCCCCGCGGAAGCGCCCGCTTAATCCAAACCGTATTAAGCAATGCAACCGTACCAGTGATTGAAACCGGTGCTGGTAACTGCCACATCTACGTTGATAAGGATGCCGACAAACAAATGGCACGAAACATCATCATCAACGGCAAGGTGCAACGACCTTCCGTATGTAATGCCACCGAAAAGGTATTAATTAATAAGGATGTCGCTGATGACTACCTACCAGACATCATCAGTGATTTACGCGAACGCGGTGTTGAAGTCCGTGGTGACGAAGCCACTCGCGCAATCGTAAACGACGTTATTCCTGCCACCACAGATGACTGGGACACTGAATACAATGCATTAATCATCTCCATTAAGGTGGTTGATTCCAGACAAGCAGCCATTGATCACATCAATGAACACGGAACTCACCACTCTGAAGTAATCGTTTCTAACGACTACGCTGCCGGAGTTTCATTCCAACAACAAGTTGATGCTGCTTGCGTTTACGTCAACGCCTCATCTCGTTTCACCGATGGTTTCGAATTTGGTTTCGGTGCCGAAATCGGTATCTCAACTCAAAAACTCCACGCCAGAGGTCCAATGGGGCTAGAAGCATTAACTTCATATAAATACGTTATTAATGGTGACGGACAAACAAGAAAGTAAATAAAAAAGAGCTCAACAACAATCGTTGAGCTCTTTTTTTGTGTTTATTTAATTTTCATAACGTCGTGCTTGTTGGCTGTAATTACGCGGTTACCTTTGATTAGGTAAAACTCTTTATGATCCTTCTTCACAATCTTGTAAACTGGTAGTTTAGTTCCCTTCTTTTCCAATTTACGGCCAGCTTTGTTTAGCGCAATGGTCTTGTATGAATATACTTTATTAGCCTTTACATCAATCTTGAATAATTGATTAGCTTTTTTAACAACCTTCTTAGCAGTCTTTCTTGTGTACTTGTTATGACCACTGGTAGCTGGAATCTTCCAATTAGCTTTACCTGCTTTGGCATCTTTTAATTCCTTAACAGCATCTTGGTAGTCTTTCTTAGCAGCAGCTAAGGCTGCTTGGTCTACTTTCTTGACAGTTACAGTCTTAGCACCATATTTTTTTGCCTTGTCTTGAACAGCCTTTAGTTGATTCTTAGCTATTTGTAGTTCAGTCGCATATGCCTTAAGCCATCCTGTTGCGTTTTGGATTTGAGCATCGTTGTCTTGCACGTCATATTGTACACTATAAAAGTCTGTCCATACTTGTTTGAAAGATGGGTCATTATCACCAACAGCATTTGCTTTGGTTGTTGCATCATCCAGTTTCTTTTGCAAGATGACTTTTTGGTTTTGGTAATACTGCATGTCTCCATTACCTGCATCTAATGTATGTTGTGCGTTGTTAACTTTGTTTTGTGCATCGGTTAGTTGCTGTTGTAATACAGATGGTAGATCATGTTTTACTTCAGTAACTTTTGTCCCCTTACTTAAATTGTCGACCTTTGCTTTTGCAGCGTTGACCTTTTTTTGTGCTGATTGAATATCACTATTAGCATCAGCATGTGCTTGAGTATTTTGTGTGGCGACAACACCAGCACCGAATAAGGCACCCGCTGCCATTGTAGTCATTAATGTTTTGTTCATATTAATATCTCCCCCCCAGATATAAAACATATGTATTAATTTAATCACTTATAAATAATACCATTAAAAAGATAAAAATAAGAAAACAATAAGAGTATTAAGCTTTTCTTAACAAAGCAAAACACATAT
The DNA here is from genome assembly GCF_026535805.1 of Lactobacillus sp. B3795. NCBI lineage: Bacteria > Bacillati > Bacillota > Bacilli > Lactobacillales > Lactobacillaceae > Lactobacillus > Lactobacillus sp. B3795. The sequence goes on along the minus strand of NZ_JAFNPE010000001.1, from coordinate 247,422 downwards.
ATACAAAAAGAGCTCAACAGCAATTGTTGAGCTCTTTTTATTTAGGAACTTATTATTCCCATTCAATTGTCGAAGGTGGCTTACTAGTAATATCGTATACTACACGGTTTACCCCTTCTACTTCATTTGTGATCTTAGTTGAGATTTCTGATAAGACATCCCAAGGAATCTTAGCGAAATCAGCAGTCATTCCATCAATGGAATTAACGGCACGGATAGCGATTGTGTAGTCGTAAGTACGACCGTCACCCATCACACCAACACTTCTAAAACCAGGTAGAATGGTGAAGTATTGCCAAATATCCTTATCTAATCCAGCAGCGGCAATTTCGCGACGTAGGATGTAGTCACTATTTCTAACAATTTCTAGCTTGTCTTCAGTAACTTCACCGATAACACGAATCCCTAGACCAGGACCTGGGAATGGTTGACGCCATACTAAGTAGTCTGGCATACCCATTTCTTCACCCAAGCGTCTAGTTTCGTCCTTAAATAATGAACGAACTGGTTCGATTAGTTTAAATTGTAAGTCTTCTGGTAGACCACCAACGTTATGGTGAGACTTGATAGTTTCAGCAGTGTTAGTACCACTTTCAATAACGTCAGTGTATAGAGTACCTTGAGCCAAGAAATCAACATCCTTAAGTTTCAAAGCTTCTTCATTGAAGACTTCGATAAATTCATTACCGATAATCTTTCTCTTTTGTTCAGGATCAGTAACACCGGATAACTTGTCTAAGAAACGTTTGCTTGCATCAACTTGGATGATGTTTAGACCAAACTTACCTTCTAGACTATCCATTACTTCCTTCACTTCGTTCTTACGAAGTAGACCGTGGTCAACAAAGATACAAGTTAGTTGATCACCAATGGCCTTATTCAATAACACACCGGTTACACTTGAATCTACCCCACCGGATAGACCTAAGATAACCTTCTTGTCGCCAACTTCTTCTCTGATTTGCTTGATTTGTAAGTCAATAAAGTCATTCATTGACCAGTTAGCTTCTGCGCCACAAACGTTAAACACGAAGTTCTTTAGGATGTCAGTACCGTACTTGGTATTTCTAACTTCCGCATGGAATTGAATTCCATAGAACTTTCTAGCGGTATCTTGCATTGCAGTGATTGGGCAACCTTCAGCAGTTGCCACATTTTCAAAGCCATCTGGAACCTTACGAACAAGGTCTCCATGACTCATCCAAACTGGTTCTTCCTTAGGCAAATCTTTGAATAGTTCCGCATTATCAGAGGTAATGTCGATGTCAGCGTGACCATATTGTCCATGGTCTTCTCCATCAACTTGTCCTCCACCTAGGTTATATGCCATTAGTTGCATACCATAACAAATACCTAGAATTGGAATATTCATTTCGAAAATTTTAGGATCAACAGTTAATGCATCTTCTGCATACACACTGTTAGGACCCCCAGAGAAGATAATCCCTTTAGGGTTAAAAGCCTTGATTTCGTCGATGGTCATATCATGGGGCTTTAGTTCAGAATATACACCAAAATCACGAATACGACGTGTGATTAATTGATTGTATTGACTTCCGAAGTCAAGCACCAAGATTTTATCAAACGATGATAAATCCATTTCAGCCAAACCATTCACTCTCCAATCATTAAATTGTATTTATCATACATAGAAAAATGAATGGCGTCAAATTAAATCTAGTACTTTCTAAGCAAAATTTTATCGATACGATGGTTGTCCGTTTTGTGAATAATTAGGTCCGCCCTAGTCTTGGTAGGCTTAATATTTTCCAGTAAATTAGGTAAATTAATTTGTTGCCAAACATCCTTGGCGGTCTCGATGGCCTTCTTACGATTGGTGTGAGCCATTTCGTAGTAGTAGTTAGATGGATTTTGGAATGCGGTATCCATTAGCTCTTCGAAACGTTCGATGTACCATTGTTCAATCAAGTCATCATCGGCGTCGATGTAGATTGAGAAGTCGGTAAAGTCAGAAACGTAGATTTGTTGGTTACTTGGTAGTTGTAACGTGTTAATTCCTTCGATAATCAAGACGTCCGGTTGATCGATGATATCAAACTTGTCTGGAATGATGTCGTAGACGTCGTGTGAGTAGACCGGTGCTTTGACGTTATGCTTACCTGACTTGACCTCGTTTAAGAAGTTAATTAATGACTTCATGTCGTAACTTTCTGGAAATCCTTTTCTGTCCATGATGCCACGACGCTTTAATTCAGCGGAATTGTACAAAAATCCATCGGTAGTGATTAATTGGATTTTCTTGTCTTCAAAGTATCTTGATAGTAGTACTTCCAACAGTCTGGCGGTAGTTGACTTACCAACGGCCACACTTCCGGAAATCCCGATGATAAATGGCACCTTTCTATCTTGCTTATCCAAAAAGGCGGTCTTGGTCTTTTGCCATTGGTTGAAGTTTTGGGTACATAGGTCCAACAAATGAACGATGGGAATGTAGACGTCGCGCACGTCTTGAATCGAAATCTCATCGTTAAAGGCCTTGATTTGTTTTAGCCCGTCGTTAGTAACGGGAATCGAGCGTAACTTGTATAAGTCCTTCCACTCGTCTTTCTTAAATGCGTAGTAATTGATAGGATCTGACAATTTTACGCCTCCGTTCAAATAAAAGTAGTACGTCCATAATACCACCGAACATCTTAGAAACGACAAAAAAGCGCCTAATCCCTATGGATAGGCGCTTTTATTTGTTACTAATTGCGATTATTGTAAATCATATAAATCGTTAGGCACAACATCAAACAAGTGAGTTGGCTTTCCTTCAGCGATAATTGTTAGTTCGTGCATAGCACGAGTACAGATTGTGTAAACCAATTGACGGTCTGCTTCGTCACCAAAATGTTTGTCATCTGCGTCAAACATGACCACAGAGTCAAATTCTAGCCCTTTAGCAAGGTAAGCAGGTATTACTAGGGTTCCAGTAGTCAAACGTTGGTTCTCGGTCTGTATAAGCGTATTTTTTACGTTTCTGTTGTCTAATTGTTCGGATAATAACTTCGCATCAGCCAAAGTTTTGACAATAATGGCTGTTGTATCGTGTTTTTCCTTATCATTATCAATTCTAGCGACTAACTTATCCAGAGCAGCATCCCTATTTTCAACCACTTGCATGACCGGTTTATCACCGACACGCGCGAATGATTCGATTTGGCTACCGCCTTCTAGAATGTGCTTAGTAAAGTCAGTGATTTGTTCAGTTGAACGGTATGACTTAGTAAGTTGCACGACGTTAGTCTTTTCAGGATCAAACATGGTTGATAGTTCTGATAGCAAAGTATGACTATTTTCATGAGTGAAGATAGCTTGGTTCAAGTCCCCTAGTAGTGTGAAACGAGCACGTGGGAAGGTGAACTTCATAAATGCCATTTGGAATGCGGTGTAGTCTTGGACTTCATCAATGAATAGGTACTTGATGTCGGTCTTTGGACGTTTACCTGAGATACGATCGAATAGGTATAGGTATACTGAAACATCTGACATTGAGATGTGACCGTTCTTCATTTGGTTGATTGAGGCATCAACTGACTTGGTCCAGTCTTCCTTGGTTAGGTCGTACTTGGATAAGTCGATTAGGTTTGGCACGTTTCTTAGGAAGTGCACTAGTTGGTTGTTAACCCCTAGGAAACGACCGTGGACGATTTGTTTTCGAATACGCTTGAAGGCACCGATAACGATGTGTCTTGCTAGGAAGTCGAATTCCTTATCAGCGTTTTCGAATTCGTCTGGATGGGCGTTTTGCACGGCTTGAATTTGTTCTCTACTCAAGTCTTGGACCGCTTGTTCTACCCAAGGCTTCTTCATTTCAACTTTAACACGACGGTTCAAAATCTTAATCAAACGTTCTTTAGTAGCGTCTAGACGGTTTCTAAGATTGTAGTTTTCATTGAAACTGTAATATATTTCTGCAATTTGTTCCTTTGAGATAAAGATATCGCCTTGGAACTTCAAGTTCTTGAACTTCATGTCTTCACTGTTCAAGTGGTTAGTGTAGGCAGTTTCAGCCTTGAAGAATTCAAGACTGTTCTTTAAGTTGTTGATATTTCTTAGGTTCTTATCTTCTGAATTATCTTCTTCGAAACGTTCTGAAAGAGTTTCCACCTTAAACTTAGGTACACGCAAACTACTGTATTGATAGTAAGTCATTTGCACCATGTTTTGTTCACCTAATTCAGGCAACACTTGGTTGATGTAATCGTTGAACAATTGGTTAGGTGAGAACAATACGACTTGCGCTGAGCTTAGTTTTCCTCTGTATTGGTACAATAGGAAAGCAACACGTTGCAATACCGCAGCGGTCTTACCAGAACCGGCAGCCCCTTGTACGAATAACAAGTCTGACTTGGTATCTCTGATAATCTTGTTTTGTTCTCTTTGGATGGTAGTAACGATACTCTTCATCTTGGTATTGGATTTACCATTTAGGTTATCCAATAGCATTTGATCACCAACCACTTGGTCGGTATCAAAGATGGTTTCAATCTTGCCATCCTTGATTTGGAATTGACGTTTCAAAGTCACGTTTACGGTTTGTTCCCCCATTGGTGTGTGGTATGTCAATTTACCAATTTTGCTATCGTAGTAGATACTCGAAATTGGAGCACGCCAGTCATAAATCAAGTAGTGATCTGGGCTATCGGCAAAAGAACCTAAACCGATATAAATAGTTTCTGCCTTGTGTTCGCCTTCTTCTTCGAAATCTAGACGAGCAAAGTAAGGACGTTCTTGCATCTTAGCAAGCTTGTCGTATTCCTTAGTTGCATGTTTCCAACTATTTTCACGTTCTTCTAGCATTTGTTGTTGTTGACGAATGGAGACTGATGTTTCCATCATTCCAGAATAGGTACTGGTCTTCAAACGCACATCATTATAGAAGTTTTTATTGATATCGTGTTCATCTTTTTCGGCACGATTAATTTTCTTAACGGCTTCAGCTTTGGCAACTTCAACCTTGGCTAAAACATCATTTAAGTGTTTTTGTTCTTGTTCTTTAATTGATTCAGACATTTGAGCTACGCTCCTATCTTAAAATTTGGTTATTAATTTTAGCACATATATGATAGAAAGAAAAGTCATCCCAGACTTAACCTAATCTTTTCTCTACCCCTGCCATATATGATAAAATGTAGGCATACAAATATGTCAGGAGGTTTTTTCTGATGATTAACATTTATCTTGTTCGTCATGGACAAACTTATTTAAATAAATACAACCGTATTCAAGGTATCGCCAACGCCCCTCTTACTGAAAAGGGAATTGCCGATGCCATTGATGCCGGAAAAAGATTAAGCTCAATTACATTCAATCATGCATATTCCAGTGATATGCCTCGTGCTTTTGATACTGGAAAATATGTATTGCAACAAAATCCCTCAGATATTGAAGAACCTATTGCAGATAAAGCTTTCCGTGAAGAAAACTTTGGTTACTTTGAAGGAAACGATAGTGAAGCTGCATGGCACCAAATTGGTGGACCAGACGGCATGGACAATTACGCCAAGATGATTAGCAAACTTGGTATGGGTGGTACAGCCGATTTAATTGCTGCCCACGATCCATACGGTGATGCTGAAAACAATCAAGACTTATTGAATCGTTTCATCCCCGGCTTAAAGAAAGTCATTCAAAACGCTAACGACGGTGACAACATCATGATTGCTGCTCACGGTACCATCATCAGATGGGCTGTTGACCAATTCAAGGATGACACCATCGACGTTTCCGAACCAATCGAAAACGGAAGTGTTTCAAAACTAGTATCAAATGCTGACGCCAGTGAAATCAGCGTTGAATACTACAACAACTTGAGTGAAAACGTCTAATCAACGTAAAAATAACCGTTACTTAATAAAGTAACGGTTATTTTTTTAGCTGTTTAAGCGATCCTTGTACATTTGAATTTCGTCATCGGCAGCACGAACATAATGGTTAGGAGCAATTTCAACTAACTTACGTTGCTTTCCGTCACTTTCAACACTTGCATCGTAATCTACGATCTCACGTTGTCTTTCAAATTCAGGGTCCGGTACCGGAACAGCTGAAAGTAAACTTCTGGTGTAATCGTGTAATGGATGAGCATATAGTTCATCGGCATCAGCGATTTCTAACATACGACCATAGTGCATAACACCAATACGGTCACTAATGTATTTAACCATTGATAAATCATGGGCAATAAATAAGTATGTTAGCTTACGTTTCTTTTGTAAGTCCTTAAGTAGGTTAACTACTTGAGCTTGGATTGACACGTCCAATGCTGAGATAGGTTCATCGGCGATGATGAACTTAGGTTTAACAGCTAAGGCACGGGCAATCCCAATTCTTTGACGTTGTCCACCAGAGAATTCATGAGGATATCTGTTGGCATGTTCTTTGTTCAAACCAACAGTTTCCAATAATTCTTCAACTTGAGCATCACGGTCAGCCTTGTCTTTGGCTAAGTGGTTAATGTCGATACCTTCGGCAATAATGTCTTTAACCTTCATACGAGGGTTTAATGATGCGTAAGGATCTTGGAAGATGGTTTGGATATCACTTCTGAATTCTTTTTCATCTTTTTTAGTCTTTAGTTTTGAAACATCTTTACCTTCAAAGATGATTTCGCCACCTGTTGGTTCATACAAATGACTAATTGCACGACCTGTGGTTGTCTTTCCGGAGCCAGATTCACCAACTAGTCCGAAGGTTTCCCCTTCATGGACATTGAAGGTAATATCATCAACAGCTCTAACTTCGTCTTTACGACCAACGTTAAAGTATTGTTTTAAGTTTTTTACTTCTAAAATTTTTGGTGCATCTTTATCTAACATATTGTCACCACCTATCCTTGTTTAGTCTTTTTAAAGTGTTCTTGACGCTTTACGATGTCAGCTGGTGGAGTCACCTTAGGAGCTCTATCATCTAACAACCATGTTGCTGCGTAGTGAGTGTCAGAAACCTTAAAGAATGGTGGTTGTTCAATTGTGTCAATCTTTAATGCATACTTATTTCTAGCAGCAAATGCATCCCCTACTGGTGGTTCCAATAGGTCTGGAGGAGTACCTGGGATTGATGGTAATACATCTTCGTTGGTATCCAAAGTAGGCATTGAGCCTAATAGTCCCCAAGTGTATGGGTGTTTTGGATTGTAGAAGATTTCATCAACAGTTCCGTATTCAACGATTTTACCAGCATACATAACTGCAACACGATCAGCCATACCTGCAACTACCCCTAAATCATGGGTAATGAAGATGATTGAAGTGTTAATCTTGGTTTGTAATTCCTTCATTAATTCCAGAATCTTAGCTTGGATGGTAACGTCCAACGCAGTGGTTGGTTCATCAGCGATTAAGATTTCTGGGTAGTTTACTAACGCAATCGCAATCACGATTCTTTGTCTCATCCCACCAGAGAATTGATATGGATAGTCATTGATTCGTTCTTCGGCATTAGTAATACCTACAAGTTTTAACATTTCCAAGGCTTTAGCCATTGCTTTTTCTTTGGATAAACCTTGGTGAATCATTAGTGGTTCAGCAACTTGGCGACCAATCTTCATAGTTGGGTCCAATGAAGTCATTGGATCTTGGAAGATTTCAGCAATCTTGCTACCACGTAATTTACTTAATTCTTTTTCGTCTAGTTTTAAAATGTCTTGGCCATCGAATTCGATGCTTCCGTCGACAACATCAGCGTTGGTTGCGTTCAAACCCATAATGCTTCGAGTAGTTACTGATTTACCAGAACCTGATTCCCCAACGATTGCTAGGGTTTCACCCTTCTTTAAATCAAAACTAATGTCACGAATGGCTTGAACAGTACCCGCGTAAGTTTTGAAATTAATTGATAAATTTCTAACTTCTAGGATGTTTTCCTTGTTTTCCATTCTTGTCACCTACTCTCTTGATTTAGGGTCAAATGCATCTCTTAGACCATCACCTAAAATGTTGAATGCAATCATTAATAATGAAAGAACGACTGCTGGAACCCACATTTGATATGGTAAGAATTGGAATGACTTTTGACCGTTACTAATCAAAGTACCTAATGAAGCAGCTGGAGCTGGAACCCCAATTCCGATAAATGATAGGAATGCTTCGAAGAAGATAGCACTTGGAATAGTGAACATAGTATTAATGATAATCACTGAAGTTAAGTTTGGTAATAAGTGCTTGAAAGCAATCTTAAATGAACTTTCACCCAGTGAACGTGCAGCTAGCACGAATTCTTGACTCTTTAGTTCAAGTGTTTGCGCACGAACTAAACGAGCCATGTTGATCCAACTAGTAAATGCAATCGCAATGATGATTGCAGGAATACCTGGTTTTAATACCAATAGTAGAAGAATCATAACAACTAGGTTAGGAATTGATAGTAGGATTTCGATGATACGTTGCATGAAAGTATCAACCTTTCCACCAATCCAACCTGAAACAATTCCGTAGGCAACCCCGATAGTTAAATCGAAGAAAGTTGCGACAACGGCAATTAATAGTGAAATTCTAGTACCGAATAATGTTCTTGCGAACAAGTCACGACCTAAGTAGTCACTACCTAACCAGAAGTAATGGTTAGCAGCAGCACCTGTATAGGCGTTTACACGTGCTCCACCTTGCACTAAAGTTCCGTTAAATCCAGGAATGTCAATTCCAGGAATACGTGGTGGTAAGTTGTTTAAGTTTGGATGAGTTGAAATGCTGCTGAATGCAGGAATCAATGCTGATCCAAATGATACGACAAATAAGAAAATCAAAATGTATAGTGAAATCATTGCCGCTTTGTTTTTCTTTAGACGACGCCATGAATCCTTCACAAAAGTAAGAGAAGGAGCCGCGATTTTTTCATTATCTAAATGTGCACCATCTGATAATGGTTCAAAGGCGTCTTTTGGTAGTTGTTTTGCTTTATCTGCCATTTTATTCTCTTCCCCCTGCTACTCTGATTCTTGGATCGATTATTCCGTATACGATGTCGGTGATTAATAATACAACACATAATAGGAAACAATACATAACTGTAAGTCCCATGATTGTTGGGTAATCGTTTGTTAACACTGAGTTAACGAATTGTTCACCAATACCTGGAATTGCGAAAATGTTTTCAACAACTAGTGATCCAGTCATGATGTTTACGGCCAATGGACCGATGATTGTTACCAATGGGATTAAACTATTTCTTAAAGCATGGTGGTAGATGATACCGAACTTGCTTAGACCCTTGGCTCTTGCTAGTTCAATGTAGTCTGAACTTAAAACGTCAACCATTTCAGTACGTACGAAACGTGCTGATTCGGCTAATGGCATTGCTGCCAATGCTAATGTTGGAAGGATTGTGTATGCAAATCCGCTCCAACCGGCGATTGGTAGTAATCCCCACTTCAAAGCAATTACGTATTGTAGTAATACTGAGAAGACAAATGAAGGAATTGAAATTCCTAGAATTGAGATGATAGTAGTTGAAGTATCAACCCATGTGCTCTTCTTGATTGCCCCGACAGCACCAACAATGATACCGGCGATAACACCGACAACCATTGCTTGAGCACCCAATAGAAGTGATGGTCCCATACGACTTGAGATTAGGTATGAAACTGGTTGATCACTGAATTGGAATGATGTTCCAAAGTTACCTTGAACGGCGTTTACTAGGTAACTAATGTATTGTTGCCAAACTGGTTTATCCAAGCCGTATTGTTTTAACACCATGTAACGTTCGGCTGGAGAAAGCTTAGCTTCGTTAGTCAATGGAGTCCCTGGCATTAACTTCATTAAGAAGAATGTCACAGTGACAACAATGAATAACGTTAATAACAAGTAGAAAATTCGCTTTGCTAAAAACTTAACCATATTTTTTTATCCTCACAATCTTTCAGGGAAATTTCCCCTTTATGTACGGAAGAGTTTTAGATTCGACTACATCCATTATAGTAGCTATCTAAAACTCTTCACAATGAAAAACTTAATTTAATTAGTTTTTACTTCTTTGAGATAGTAGCATCTCTAAAGTCGTAAGATGCACCTGTAGGGAAGAATTGTACTCCACTTACACGAGGCTTGATAACACGTGATTGAACTTGGTGGTATAGAGGAATAATTCCTTGGTCAGCCATTAGTTCTTTTTCAGCATTTACTAGATCGTTCCAACGTTTTGCAGGGTTGTTTGCGTCTACGCCTTCAGCATTCTTAACATCTGCGTCGAACTTAGCGTTACTCCACTTACCGTTGTTGTATGAACCATCAGTAGTAAATAGTTGTAGGAATGAAATTGGGTCTGGGAAATCAGCACCCCATGCACTAACAACCATGTCGAATTGACCATTTTGTGAACGGTTCAATCTTGACTTGAATGGAATGTTTTGTGTAGATACCTTTAGGCCAGGTAGTTTTTCTAGAGCAGTTTGTAGGAATTCAGTAGTCTTCTTACCGTTATCAGTGTCATCAGATAGGATTGAGTAGTTAACTGACTTCTTACCAACTTCTTTTAGACCCTTAGCCCATAGTTTCTTAGCTTCTGCTAAGTTGTAAGTTACACCAGTCTTAGTTCCGGCATCTTCAGTGAAGTCCTTACCGTCACGTTTTGACATACCTGGTGATACGTAACCAACAGCAGAGATTGAACCGTCACCTAAGGTGTTCTTAGTGTATTCGTTACGGTCAATTGCTAATGAGATAGCTTTTCTAATGTTTGCGTTCTTAAAGATAGGATCTTTCTTTTCGTTTAATTCGATGTAGAAAGTTGATGCTTGTTTTAATGCGTGGTATTCACTTGAGTTCTTGTACTTACCAACTTGTTGTGCACCAGCTAATTGAACTGAATCAAATTGGCCAGTTTCATATTGGTTTAGTGAAGTGTTAGCATCGTTTTGAGCATTAATCTTAATACCAGCAACCTTGATCTTGCTTGCGTTGTAGTATTCTTTGTTCTTGATTAAGTTCCATGAGTTGTTTGTACCAGTCCATCCTTCAACCTTGAATGGTCCGTTGTATACCATGTCCTTACTTGTAGTACCGTAAGCTGAACCGAACTTCTTAACAGCTGATTCGCTTTGTGGTAAGAATGGTGCCATGGTTACTAAGTACTTGAAGTAATCTTGAGGTTTGTCTAATGTAACTACAACTTTGTAATCACCGTCAGCTTTGATACCTAATGATGAAACAGGTGCGGTACCCTTACCGATTGCATCAGCATTTTTAACATCTGCGAATAGGTATGAGTATTGTGAAGCTGTCTTAGGGTTTACAGTACGTTGCCAACCGTAGACGAAGTCTTTGGCAGTTACGGGCTTACCATCACTCCATTTTGAATGACGTAAGTTGAATGTATATGTCTTACCGTCTTTTGATACCTTGTAACTTTCAGCTACACCAGGTTTTACCTTGTTGTTAGCAGCATTAAGTAATAGTCCTTCATTACTATTGTTTAATGTACTAAAACTAAGTGTATCAGTGGCTTTTGAAGCATCTAGTGTAGGTAACTGTGAATTTTCTTGCCAGTTAATATACTTACTTGTGGATTCTTTTGAAGAATTACCACAAGCTGCTAGTAGGAATGCTGATGCTGCACCAACAACCCCTAGCTTTACTACGGATTTCATTTTCATTTCCATTACCCCCAATTTCCTTACTAAAAAGTTTTTGTTTAAAAGGATTGAGAAAATAATACCACCATCCAATTATAAAATGCAATACTTTTTCTAATTTAATTCTAATTTAGTTGAATTTTTTTAATTCCAAAAGTAAAGAAAATCTTAATATATCAAGGTGGATGAATGATTTAGATAATCTAATTATTATAAAAGATATGCTCATAATTATATTAAAACTCTCTAATTTTTGTTAGATTTTCTCTTTTTTTATAACCATTCTTATTAATGATACGTAAATGGTATAATGGATAAAAATAACAAGGAGGTATTCATTTGGATACAGAACAACAAACTGCCATTATCATCGGTTTAAACCTAGACAATGAGCAATTCGAGTACTCAATGACTGAATTAGCTGCCCTAGCTGAAGCTAATAACCTAGAAGTTGTGGCTCGTCTGGTTCAAAAGCTAGATCATCCCGATAAAGCCACATATTTCGGTAAAGGTAAAGTTGAAGAACTAAAGATGACTGTCTTAGATAAAGACGCTGACATGGTCATTGTTAACGATGAACTATCACCTAGCCAAATCAGAAACTTAGAAAAGCAAACCGAAACAAAAATCATCGACCGTACTGGTCTAATTTTAGAAATCTTTGCTAATCGTGCCAGAACTCATGAAGCCAAGCTTCAAGTTCAATTGGCCAAATTGCAATACCAACTACCCCGTTTGCACACCAGCGCTAGTCAACGACTAGATCAACAAACTGGTAGCGGGGGTGGTGGATTCACCAACCGTGGTTCCGGTGAATCTCAACTGGAATTAAACCGTCGTGTGATTGAAAAGGATATTTCTCACATCAAACAAGAACTAAAGGATATCCAAAAATCAGACTTAACCAAAAGAAAGCAACGTGATGGTAAAAACATCCCTACTGTTGCCCTAGTTGGATACACCAATGCTGGTAAGTCGACCATCATGAACCAACTGGTTAACCGCTACGGTGAAAACCAAGAAAAGCAGGTCATGGTTAAAAACATGTTGTTTGCTACCTTGGATACCAGTGTTAGAAAACTAATTTTTGATGACAATAAAACAATGTTGTTATCAGACACCGTTGGTTTCGTAAGTAAGTTACCTCACCAATTGGTGAAGGCCTTCCGTTCAACATTAGCCGAAGCAGCTAATGCGGATTTATTGGTCCAAGTAGTCGACGAAGCCGATGAAAATAAGGAACTAATGATGAAGACCACTGAACAAACATTGAAGGAAATCGGGGTTGAAAACATCCCAATGATCACCGTCTTCAATAAGGCCGACATCTTAGATGAACCTCGTCCACAACGTGCTGGTGATAACTTAATCATGGCAGCGCTTGAAGAAGACTCCATCGATGAATTGGTTCAAATCATCAGAGAAAACAGTTACAAGGATTATGTCACCGAAGAATTTTTAATTCCGTTTGATAAAGGTGATATCGTCAACCATCTAAACACTAAGGCCAACGTGCTTTCAACCGAATATGTTGCTGAAGGAACCAAGGTTAAAGCGGAATTAACCGCAGTTGACAGTCAACGTTTTAAGCAATATATTATTAGAAACTAATTATTAGTTTCTAATTTTTTACAAGGATGTGATGAGGTATCGACAATCAGCTAACTGCAAAAGCAGCAATTAAAGATAGTATTCCCACGATGTTTGGCTACATCGGAATTGGTCTGGCATTTGGGATTATCGGGAAGTCCCTTGGATTTAGCCCCTGGCTAGTCGCCATTTTGTCATTGACCGTTTACGCTGGATCAGCGCAATTCATTTTGGTCTCAATGATGGCTTTACACAATCCCATCTTCTCGATTGTGCTTGCGATTTTTCTGGTCAACTCCAGAATGATCCTAATGAGCATTACCACGGCGCCATATTTCAAAAATGATTCGATGTTCAAAAACATCTTAATTGGTTCGTTTTTAACCGATGAGAGTTTTGCGTTGGGTATGAATAAGGTCAACTACACTGATAATCAGTTAACATTCGCCTGGTTCAATACCGCCAACATCGTTTCTTACCTAACTTGGGCCGGTGCCTCATTTGTCGGAGCTGTCGCCGGTAGTTTTATTCATAATCCTTACGCAATCGGCTTAGACTTTGCAATTATCTCGATGTTCATCGGATTATTATACCTACAAGTGATTGCCAAAAATGGTATGCCAATGAAATTAAAACTACTGATGATTTTAATCACCCTCATCATGGTATTTATTGGGTTAATCTTTATTCCGGGCGACCTTTTAATCCTATTAGTAACACTAATTACTTGTCTGATTGGAGTGATTATCAAACATGTCTTCTTTTAATTTCGTTCTACTAACCATTATTGGATGTACGCTGGTTACCTGGTTGTCACGTGTGATGCCGTTCATCCTATTAAAGAAATTCAAACTATCCAAACCAGTTGAAGAGTTTTTAAGTTTCGTTCCCATCGTGATCATGGCAACATTGTGGTTTTCACAACTGTTCGTCCAACATCTGGGCCACTTACCTTCCATCAACTGGGAAAACCTAATCGCATCAATTCCATCAGTTATTGCTGCCATCATTACCAAGAGTTTATTGGTGGTCGTGATTGTCGGAATTATCTCATTAGCAATTATTCGATTAATATAAATAAAAAGACCTAACTTTGCGTTAGGTCTTTTTTTAGATTGTTTTGATTAGTTCATCAACTTGGTTTTGTGCTTTTTGCCAATCATTATTCTCAATGATGGTTGCTATATCCTTTAAGTTATCTGGGATTTCGATATCACGTTTGTATTCGTTACTGCAAATTCTTTGATTAACACGTTCGATGTCATCGCCGCGTTTAATCATTCGTTCGCGTAAGATAACTGGGTCGTTGACTTGGACAAACCAGACGATTGCTTGATCCCCTAGTTTTTTCTTATAAGTAGCTGCACCCAATGTGTCTAAAACAATAATTGCTAAATCATTTTTGGCCCATGCTTCGTTAATGCCCTCCATCGAGGATCCGTACTTAGCATGTGAATATTCAACGTGTTCCAATAAATGCAATTGATTAAATGATTCGCCATTTTCAAAATAATAATCAATACCATTTTGTTCGCCATCTCTTGGCGCTCTTGTGGTATGCGTAATTACTTTAGCTGCGTGGTATTTGTCAATCACGTAGTCGCGAAGAGAAGTCTTACCACTTCCCGCCGGACCGGTAATCACTATTAGTTTCTTTGCATCCATTGGCTATCCCAGCTTTTCTACGATGTATTCGTTAGTCTGTTTCAAAATGTCTTTTAGGTTATCAAAGGTAACGGTCTTCATTGCTTCATCAAAAGCAGCCCAGACATAATCGCTGATTTCTTCAGCTTGTAGCGTTACTTTATCACTATCGACTTGAGAAGTATAGAAAGTAACCACTTTATGGTGACCATTTTTCATGTCATAGTTTGCATCAATACTAAATTCGGTATCAATAGTGGCGTCAATGCCGGTTTCTTCCTTAATTTCTCTAATTGCTGCTTGTTCTAGCGTTTCATCGCCTTCAACGTGGCCCTTAGGGAAGCCCCAGAAGTCACTAGTAGCACTTTTTTCCAATAGGTAGACTGGTTTGTTATCAACTACACGGTACACAATGGCACCTCCGTCAATCTCTGTTACCATAATCATCCCTCCACATTTGATTTGATATCATTATATCATTTTGCTAGATTATCATTAAGTATTTATCAGTAAAACTGAATAGATGTTTTGCTTAATCTGATATAATGAAAACAAACCTATACATAAGTTAGGAGAATAATTATGAAAAATCATCAATATGCAATTGCTGATTACAATTTAAAAGTTGCTAAGAATGAATTACGCGCTATTCATTTCTTAGACGAAGAAACTGATAAAATTGATAACCCATCAGCATTATTAAAACACTTCTTGATGACTTACTTTTTAGATTCACAAAGTTTAGCCATCCGAGGACAAAAAATCTCACAAATCATGGCTAGTTTCGAAGATGACGCACTAACCTACCTAGACAAAAACGCCCCACTATCCAAGATCGCGTTTTACAACATTGCATTACAACTTCTACAATTCACAGTCGGTGAAGACTTCTTAATCGATAACTCTATCACTAAGATGCAAACTTTAAACCTACCAGTCGCCGACGTTCATGATCCAATGAACCTATACGACGTGATTTGTGCATGGTATCTTCTATTGAACACCCACACTAAGTACGGTGTGACTTTAATCGACTACCTAGCCGGTGAAGGATACTTCGCGCAAAACTACAACCAATTCGACAAACCACTTATCTTCAATGGTAAGAGTATGCCGGTCTACGACACAAACAACTTAATTCGTGAAGTTGTCTACGTCGAAGCACCAATGGACACCGACAACGACGGTAAGCTAGACCTACTAAAGACTGAAATCATTCGTCCAAAGGAAAGCAACAAGAAGGCCGTTCCGGTCATCTTTACCGCTAGTCCTTACAACCAAGGCACCAACGATGCCGACGGTGAAAAGTTAACCCACAACGTTAACCTAGGACTTAAGCACAAAGAACCCAACACAGTGTCTCTATCAGACATCAGTAAGAAGGAAAAAGAACCTGAACTACCTGCCGCACGTAACGTTGAAGGTAAGACCAGAAAGGCTGAACAAACATTTAGCCGTGAACAATCTTACACTCTAAATGACTACTTCTTGGCTCGTGGATACGCCGTTGTCTACTCCGCTGGAATCGGGACTTACGAATCAGACGGTTTTAGAACCACTGGTGACAAATATGAAACCATCTCAGCAACTGCCGTTATCGAATGGCTTGCCGGCAACCGTGTTGCATTTACCAACCGTACCGACAACAACCAAATCGAAGCCTACTGGTCAAACGGAAACGTCGCAATGTCTGGTCGTTCTTACCTAGGCACTCTACAAATCGCCGCTGCCACAACTGGTGTTGCCGGATTAAAGGCCTGCCTAGTTGAAGCCGCTATTTCTAGTTGGTATGACTACTACCGTGAAAACGGACTAGTCATGGCACCAGGTGGTTTCCAAGGTGAAGATGCTGATGTTCTAGCTGCCGAAACTTACAGTCGTAAGAAGTCAGCTGCCGAAGACATCAAGAACGAAAAGAAATGGGAAATCCAATTAACCAACATTACTAATGAACAGGATCGTAATTCTGGTGATTACAACGCCTTTTGGAACAAGCGTAACTACCTAAACGCTGCTAAGAAGATAAAGGCCGACATGTTCTTCGTTCACGGTTTAAACGACGAAAACGTCAAACCAATTAATGTCGCTAACATCTGGCATGCCGTTGATTCATTAAACATCTCAAAGAAGATGATTTTACACCAAGGTCAACACATCTACATCAACGCATTCCAATCACTTGATTTCACTGACATGGTCAACCTATGGTTCACCAATAAGTTGATGGAAGTTGAAAACGACGCCGACAACCTAATCCCTAACATCTTGGTTCAAGACAATGCGACCGACCAAAACTGGTATGCAATCGATGAATTCGACGAAGATGAAAACCTAAAACGTTTTGAATTAGCTAAACCATCAGATGATTCTGAAGTTACTGACGACAAGGTTAGTTTCTCAGACTCACTAGATGAAAAGGCCTTTGAAGCATACTGCAATGACGTCAACAAGTGGGAAAACGACTTGGTAATTGGTGGAAGCGATGCTCCTATCAACGACAACCGTGTCATCTTTACCTTCGACAAACTTCTAAAGGATGTCACTATCAACGGTAAGGCTCACATCCACTTGACCGCATCATCATCAAAAGACTTCGGTATGCTAAGTGCTCAACTAATCGATTTAGGTGAAGACTTCAGATTAACCGCTCAACCAGAATCTGTTGACCACGCTAAGATTCAATTAGGCTATCTATGGCGTGAAGATACCCTTCGCGAATTCAAGATGAGTCGTAAGAAGACCACATTCAAGAAGATTGCTGAAGGTCACATCAACATGCAAAACAGAAACAATGCTTACCAAGTAAGCGATCTAAAAGCTGATGAATTCTACGAAGTTAACTTTGATTTACAACCAAACGTATACAAGGTTAAAGCCGGACATCAACTAGCTGTTGTCATCTACGCAACCGACTTCGACAAGTCAATTCGTGGTAACCAAGATGTGAAGTACACCATTGATTTATCAGACTCAGCGGTTGAACTACCCTTCAACAAGGACTAGTATTAATAATAATTTAGATTGAAACGAGGGATTGTCATGAAACAACAAACAAAAATTATCACTTTAGATAATGGATATCATTTATGGACCCACACTTCTGGTGAGGGTAAGATTAACTTACTTGCCCTACACGGTGGCCCTGGTGGAACCCACGAATACTGGGAAGACTCAGCTGACCAATTAAAGAAGCAAGGTCTAGATGTTGCCGTTACCTACTACGATCAATTAGGTTCATGGTATTCCGATACCCCTGATTTTTCAGACCCTAAGGTTGCTGACAAAATTTTAACTTACGATTACTACGTTGACGAAGTTGAAGAAGTTAGACAAAAATTAGGTCTAGATGACTTCTATTTAATCGGTCAATCTTGGGGTGGTGTGTTAGTTCAACTATACGCACAAAAATATGGTGACCACCTAAAAGGTGCCATCATCTCATCAATGGTCGATGACATTGACGATTACACTAAGCACTTAGACGAAATTCGTGAAAAGGAATTTGCTCCAGACGAATTAGCATTCATGAAGAAGTGTGAAGCCGAAAACGACTACGACAACGAACGTTACCAAAACGATGTTGACCAACTAAACAAGGGTTACATCGACCGTAAACAACCATCTAAGTTGGAACACTTAATCGGCGTATCCAACACTGATATTTACAACAAGTTCCAAGGTGACAACGAATTCGTTATCACTGGTAAATTAGGTGAATGGCACAACACTGATCACCTATCAGAAAACCATGTCCCTACCCTAGTTACCTTCGGTGAACATGAATCAATGCCTGTTGAAACTGGTAAGCGTATGGCTAAGATGATTCCAAACGCTAAGTTTGTATCAACTCCTAATGCTGGTCATCATCACATGATTGATAATGCTCCCGTTTACTACGATCACTTGGCTACTTTCATTCGTGAAGTAGAAAACGATACATTTAATAAGTAAGAACTCTCTGAAACTCTGAAGTTCTGAAAAAAGGCCCAAGGGGTTCTGAAAAAAAGACCTACGGGGTCTGAAAAAAGAACCCACGAGGTTCTGAAAAAAAGACCTACGGGGTCTGAAAAAAGAACCCACTGGGTTCTTTTTTTATATTATTTTTAATGTTTTCGTGGTATAACTATCTTTACTGAATTAAAGGAGTTCATCAAAATGCAAAACGTCTATAATATCGTGTTGAATCGAACCAACAGCAACAGTGTTGAACGATTCATCAACCTATTCAGAGAAGGCGCAATTATCCTTGTTGTCCTTGAAATCTTTGGATATCGAGTACCGTCTTTTCTAACTAATTCAATGAATAACTTCCTATTAAGTATCTTCTACTTAATTACTAGTTACAAAATTCCATTAATCTGTTTCATTCTATTGTGCGGATTATTCCTGGTATCAGAAGCTTCGATGCACCATCGCTATCTTGATAACTTGCATCACAACTTCTGGCGCCAACTAATCAAGCTATACAAATATGTGTGGATTATCGTCTTCACCGTTTGTTTGCTTGCTACTAACTTGGAAAGTCTAATCGACTTTAAGTTCATCGTCGAAGCCAGATCATTTGCGGCCGGTTCCAACTTCTGGCCAACCCTATTTAGAAACTGCTTCGCTTTATTCATGTTCTTCTTGAATATTTACTGGTTCTTAGTTTACTTCTGTAACAGCGATAACGCCCTTGCAGAAAAGCACCCCCGCCAAAATCAATTGAATTCCAAGGGATACATTAAGCTATCAAAACGTGAATTGGAATTCTCCAACCAACACGTTTACCTTCAAATATACGTAAGAAATAATGAATCACAGGCCCTAGATGATATTAAGGAATACTTCTTGGTCAAACAGGTCAACTATCGAAACGACAGACAACACAAAGAAGACATCACCATCATCAGTCAGTTTGCCTCATACAGTGACGCTAAGAACTTCATGAATGACTACGCTGACGAACCAAGTAACTTTATGTAAATAAAAAGAACCTACCATACTCTGGTAGGTTCTTTTTTGGTTTTAAAACAAACTAATTAAAATAAATAAAGCAAAACAGGCAGCTGTTATGACGCTGTATCTTGTATCAATTAATTGGCCATCGTCGATGTATAAATTTCGCCCACCAAAGAATAATACTAAGGCGATGAAAATAATTTTGACGGTTAACCATTCGATACATATAAGCGCCCAAATCAACATCATAATATCTGCGATGATTAGCCATACTTTTCGACTATTATAGATGTTGTCCGCCTCCTTATTGTAATTAGTTATTTACTTGTCCTTGTGCTTTCGCAATTTCGTCGGCATCCCTTAGACTTAGTTTTTCAACATCCAATACCTTGTCCACTAGTCCATTATAGAAGCTAGTTTCGTGAGATACGATAATTGCGTTTCCTGGGAAGTTGTTAATTGCGTGTTTTAGTGATTCCTTGGTTTCATCATCCAAGTGGTTAGTGGGTTCGTCCATGATCAAGAAGTTAGATGGAGTGAATTCCAACATCGCTAGCTTAACCTTGGTTTGTTCTCCCCCGGATAATTCACCGATTGGCTTAGAAGCATTTGCTGAATCCAAACCACACTTAGCAAGTTTTGTTCTGATTTCTTTTTGTTCCAACTTAGGGAACTTGTTTTGGATGATTTGCATTGGAGTTTCATTGTTGTTGCTCCATACCAAATCTTGGCTAAAGTAACTAACCTTAGCAGATGGTGAGAATGTTGCCTTTCCACCCTTTGGTTCTAGGATTCCTAGAATGGACTTGATTAGAGTTGACTTACCAACCCCGTTAAATCCTTGGAAACCAACCTTTTCATCAGTATTAACTGAGAAGCTAACTGGTTTTAGTAATGGTTTGTCATAACCAACTGATAGTTCGTCAACAACCAATGCATTTTGTGAGCCAGTGTCTTCGTATGGGAAGTTAAATGATGCGTGGATGTTAGTCGAAGGTGGATCAACCAATTCCATATGTGATAGCATCTTTTCTCTTGATTTAGCCATTGTTGATTTTGAACCGGCCTTGTTCTTTCTAATGAAGGCTTTGGCCTTTTCAATTTCAACTTGTTGCTTATCGTATTCTCTTTGTTGAACCATTTCACGTTCAGCCTTTTGACGCATGGCTGACTTGAAGTCACCACGGTACTTGGTAATCTTACCAAAAGCAATGTTTACGATACAGTTAGTAACGTTTTCCAAGAAGTCGTAATCATGGGAAATTACCATTACGGCACCGTCAAAACCATTGATGTAGTCTTCCAACCACGCAATGTGGGCAACGTCTAAGTAGTTAGTAGGTTCATCAAGTAAGATAACGTCTGGATCTTCTAGAATTAACTTAGCTAGGATAATCTTTGAACGTTGTCCACCTGACATGTTAGTGATTTGTTGATCACGTTTGACATCATCTAGACCTAAACCAGTGATTACTCGTTCAATTTCGGTCTCAATATCATAGAAGCGTTTTGCTTCTAGTTCTTCTTGAATTCTTCCCGCTTGTTCCAATAACTTGTCATCAAAGTTTTCCGCATATTGTTCATACAATTCTTGCATGTGCTTTGATTTATCGTATAAATCTTGGTAAGCCGTGTGTAGAAAATCAATCAATGTCATTCCTTCTGGAATATCAGCGTATTGGTCCAAGTAACCAACGCTCACATTGTTTTGCCACTTCACTGAACCTGAAATTGGCAATTCCACTCCGGTAATAATCTTAATCAAAGTAGACTTTCCTACCCCGTTTTGTCCAACAATTCCCATATGTTCACCCTTATTAAGGGTAAAACTTGCTTCATCGTATAGCTTTTTGTCGGCAAAACCCATACTGATATCTTTAACATCTAATAAAGCCACAGTCTTTTTCTCCTTTTTTCTATTCCGTACTTATATATAATTACAAAATTAACACATTTTAGGGCTAAACGTCAATTTTTCGGCGTTTTCAGCAACATTAAATCGTTCCAAATCCGTCGATAATGGTATAATTGAATGTGTAAAAATTTAAAAAAGGAATGATCATAATGAAGGTCAAAGATATTGACCATATTACAATCTTTGCCAATGATCTAAAGCTATGCATGCGTTTTTACCATGAAGTTTTAGATTTACCAATCATTAAATTCACAGATGACAGACTTGAATTTCAACTTGGCAAACAAAAACTAATCTTCCTTCAAAATGACAGTGACGATAATGTCCCGGAAAATCCTACGCCGGGTTCATCTAAATTCTGCATCATTGTGAAGGACTCATTAACGGACTTAAGTGCCCATTTAGCCAACTATGGTGTCACCATCATCGACGGCCCTAAAAAAGTTCATGGTTCAAATGGACCAATGAATTCACTTTTCATAAATGATCCAGAAAAAAATGTAATTGAGATTTGTGAATATTAATTAAGAATTATAATCAATATCACACTTTTTTTAATTATTTTTAAGTGCTAACAAACGTTATTATTATGCCCAATAAGCAGCAAAAACTGTGTCATGGTAGGTCTTTAAACATTTTACATGGACATGGATTTTTGTTAGTATACTCAAAGACCATGAAAGGAGTTTTATGAAAAAAAATAAGAAATCAAGAAAAGTAGGTTTATTTCAAATTGTAATGTTGGGACTTAGTTCCATTATTGGTTCAGGTTGGTTATTCGGTTCATGGGAAGCTTCCCGTGTTGCTGGTCCAGCCGCTATCATCTCATGGGTAATCGGTGCTATTGTTATCGGTGCTATCGCCTTTAACTACATCGAACTAGGTTCAATGTTCCCCGAAAGTGGTGGTATGAGTAAGTACGCTCAATACACCCACGGGTCTCTATTAGGTTTTATTGCTGCCTGGTCTAACTGGGTATCATTAGTTACCTTGATTCCAATCGAAGCCGTTGCCGCAACCCAATACATGGGTTCATGGCCATGGAAGTGGGCTCACTGGACTC
This sequence comes from Lactobacillus sp. B3795, assembly GCF_026535805.1. Classification (NCBI taxonomy): domain Bacteria; kingdom Bacillati; phylum Bacillota; class Bacilli; order Lactobacillales; family Lactobacillaceae; genus Lactobacillus; species Lactobacillus sp. B3795. The sequence goes on along the minus strand of NZ_JAFNPE010000001.1, from coordinate 224,697 downwards.
ACGGTTTTATAGTAAATGGAGAAATTTCTAATCTAGGTTTATTTGTCGTTTTTCTTTTCATATTAGTCTTCACGCTATTAAATTATTGGTCTGTTAATTTACTAGCTAAATTCACTAGTTTCATTTCCATTTTCAAACTAGGAATTCCGCTACTTACTATCATCATGTTACTCCTATCAGGATTCCATGGTGGAAACTTCGCATCACAAGGCTTCATGCCTTATGGTAGCGCCGCTATTTTCTCAGCTACAACAGCTTCAGGAATTATTTTCTCATACAATGCATTCCAAGTTGTTATTAACATGGGAAAAGAAATTAAGAACCCTAAACGTAATATCGCTTTAGGTATTACCATTTCATTGGCTATTAGTATTGTTATCTACGTTGCCCTACAATTTACATTCATTAGTGCCGTAGAACCATCAGTACTTGCCAAGGTAGGTTGGCATGGTATCAACTTTGAATCACCATTCGCCGACTTAGCAATCATGTTAGGTCTACACTGGCTTGCCGTATTGCTATACTTTGACGCATTCATTTCACCATTCGGTACAGGAGTTTCATTCGTTGCTCAAACAAGTCGTACTCTTGCTGCCATGGTACAAAATGAACACATGCCTAAGTTCTTAGGTAAAATGAATGAACGTTGGGGTGTCCCAAGAATCGCGATGGTTGTTAACATGATCATCTCTGTTCTATTAGTTTCTCTATTCAGAAGTTGGGGTACACTTGCTAGTGTTATCTCTACTTCAACTTTGATTGCTTACTTAACTGGTCCAGTTACAGTAACATCATTGAGAAAGATGGCACCTAATTTCAAACGTCCAATTAGAATGAGAATGCTACAATTCATGGCACCTTTCGCCTTTGTATTAGCTAGTTTAGCTGCATACTGGGCAATGTGGCCAACAACTGTTAAAGTTATTCTAGTTATTCTATTAGGTCTTCCATTCTACTTCTACTTCGAATGGAAAACTAACTGGAAGAAGACTAAGACCCAATTCACTGGTAGTTTCTGGATGATTGGTTACTTAGTATTCATCTCAGTAATGTCATACGTAGGTTCAACACCATTCGGTGGTCAAAACTGGATTCCATATCCATTGGACTTCGTTGTGATTATTATTGTTTCCCTAGCCTTCTACAGATGGGGAATTTCCAGTTCAATGGTAAGTACTGATCTTCATAATGCAAAAGTGGTCAATGACCAAATCAATCTAGACGCATATGAAGACGAACCAACTGACGAAAATAAAGAAGACAAATAAAGCATAAGAACACCATTTGGTGTTCTTTTTTATTTGCTCTGTGTTTTATTTCTTGACAATTGTAATTCTTAAACTTAAAATGAACTTAACTTAAATTGAGAGGAGAAAGAACCAATGAAGAATATTTTATCAACAAGTCTAAGTTCTCGTTGGCAAAGCTGGTGCCTATAGGTCGCATTACTAGTATAGATGCGACTTATGATGCAATCATTAAGCGCATCTGTACCGGCTTCTTTCTCACGAATAAATAAGCCTGTGCGGATATGATTCGAACACCACAGGCCATAAGAACGGGTAACCTGTAGTGTCTGGGTTGTCCGTTTTTTTATTGCATTTATTTACCATTTAAGCTTTATAACAAAAGGAGAATGAGTTATGAAAAGACTTTACACAGTCATCTTTGTCCTAGTCGTCTTACTAGGATTTGGTTTTTACCAAGAAAAACAACCACATAAGATCAGTCGTGATCACACCCCTACTGTTGGGATTTTACAACTTACAGAACATCCCGCTTTAGACGCTATTCATAAGGGAATTATTGATGGATTGAAGGAATCTGGCTACACCCCAGGAAAGAACATCAACATCGATTTTCAAAATGCCGAAGGTGATCAAGGAAACTTAAAGACAATGAGTTCTAAGTTTGCGACCGAAAACGTCGATATGTCAATCGGTATCACTACCCCATCAGCGCAAGTCCTAGCTAACACAGTTAAAAACGCCCCACTTATTCTTGGTGCAATTACTGATCCAAAGTCAGCTGGCTTGGTTGATTCAAACGAACACCCAGGACGCCAAGTTACCGGTGTTTCAGATTTTCCTCCAATGAAGGAAGAATTAAAACTAATCAAGGAAATTATGCCTAACTTACATACTCTAGGGGTAATTTACACATCAAGCGATGATTCAGCTACATCTCAATATCATCAATTCGTTGAACTATGCAAGAAGGAACACGTTAACGTTAAGGGCTACTCAATCTCAAACACTAACGACTTAAACCAAGTTGCTACTCAAATGGTGCAAAATGTTGACGCTGTCTACGTACCAAATGACAACACTGTTGCTTCAGCAATCCAAACACTAGTAAACGTTGCTAACACTAAGAACGTGCCAGTCTTCCCTACTGCTTCAACTGTTGTTAAGCAAGGTGCACTAGCTACCATTGGTTTGAACCAATACAAGCTAGGTGTGCAAACTGGTAAGATGGCCGCTCGTGTTCTAAAGGGTGCCAACCCAGCAGACATGCCAATCGAAAAGCTAAGTCATGGTGACCTAGCAATCAACTTAGGACAAGCTAAGAAACTTGGTATTAAGATTCCTCACTACCTAATTAAGGAAGCCAAAAGAAACGGAGTGATTTACAAATGAGTTTAATTATTTCAGCAATCGGACAAGGACTATTATGGTCCGTAATCGGAATTGGTCTTTACCTAACATTTAGAATTTTAGACTTCCCTGATATGACCGTTGAAGGAACTTTCCCAATGGGTGCTGCAACCGCCGTTACAGCAATCGCTCATGGTGTCAATCCTGTTTTAGCTACCATTCTAGCCTTCTTGGTTGGATGTGTCGCTGGTCTTGTTACCGGTCTTTTATACACTAAAGCAAAGATTCCAGTACTACTTGCCGGAATCTTGGTAATGACTGCTTCATACTCAATCGATCTTCGCATCATGGGTAAGCCTAACCAATCACTATTAGGTCTACCTACCTTACTAAGTGGTAAGTTCCTACAATCATTACCACCTTACTTCGATGGTGTCTTCGTTGGTTTCGTTGTCATCACCGTCGTAACTTTAATTTTGATTTACTTCCTACAAACTGATTTAGGCCAAGCCTTCATCGCCACTGGTGATAACGAAAACATGGCCGAATCACTAGGTATCAACACCGACAACATGAAAATCATGGGTGTGAGTGTATCTAACGGATTAATCGCCCTAGGTGGTGCTTTAGTTGCCCAAAACAATGGTTACTCAGACGTTAACATGGGTATCGGTATCATCGTTGTTGCCCTAGCATCAATCATCATTGGTGAAGTAATCTTTGGTGACTTAACTATGAACCAACGTCTAGTTGCCGTAATCGTCGGTAGTATTTTATACCGTTTAGTGTTACTACTAGTTCTACAACTTGGTTTCAACGCCAACGACTTGAACTTAATCTCATCAATCCTACTTGCGATTTTCATGGGTCTTCCCGCATTCGAAAGTCGTTTCCATCTAAAACATGTCTTGAAGAGGGGGCTAAAAAATGACTAAGACAATCTTTCAATTAAAAGACGTCGTAAAGACCGTTAACGAAGATACTCCAGAAGAATTAAACATCTTAGATCACGTTGACCTAGATATTCATGAAGGTGACTTCATCACTATCCTAGGTTCTAACGGTGCTGGTAAATCAACATTATTCAACACCATTGGTGGTAACCTTCGCCCTACTTCTGGCCAAGTTATCTACAAGGATAAAGACATCACTAACATGTCAGTTGTTAAACGCACATCATTTTTAAGCCGTGTCTTCCAAGACCCTAAGCTAGGAACCGCTCCTCGTATGACAGTTGCCGAAAACCTATTGCTTGCTGAAAAACGTGGTGGTCACCATCACCTTGTCCCTCGTAAGTTAAAGGGTGAAATGAAACGTTTCAAAGACATCACCGCTAAGATGAACAACAACTTAGATCATCGTTTAAACACCGCAACCGGTAGTTTATCTGGTGGTCAACGCCAAGCATTGAGTTTCTTAATGGCAACCATCAAAAAGCCCGGCATCTTACTACTAGATGAACATACCGCTGCATTAGATCCTAAGACATCCCAAAACCTAATGGACATCACTGATGAAACCATTAAGGAACAAAACCTAACCTGTCTTATGATTACCCACCACCTAGAAGATGCATTGAAGTATGGAAACCGACTATTGGTACTACACCAAGGAAAGATTTCATACGACATCTCTGGTGAAGACAAACAAAAACTAACCAAAGAAGAACTACTTACATTCTTCAATGATATTCAATAAAAAAAGAAGGCATCAATCGATGCCTTCTTTTTGTTTAGCTTATTTTTCGTAAATTTTGACAAGACCTTGGGTTCCGTCATCACCTAATTGATAATCGTTTACCATCTTATCATACAATTGTTTAGCTAGTTTAGTAGCTGGTAAATCAATGTGCATTTCTTCTGCACCTTGTAAAGCAATTCGTAAGTCCTTCAAGAAGTGCTTAGCTGAAAAGCCTGGCTTGAAGTCGCCCTTCAATACACGTGGACCGTAGTTTTCTAGACTCCAGTTGTCGGCACTTCCGCTTGAAACGGTGTCCATCATGGAAGCTAAGTCCAAACCAGCAGCTTTTCCGTATTCGTACATTTCGACCATTCCAGTCATAGTACCGGCAATCATGATTTGGTTTGCCATCTTAGTATGTTGACCTTTACCGGGACCACCAAATAGTTTTACTTGGCTGCCCATGGTATCTAGAATTGGTTTGACCTTATCAAAGGTATCTTGGTTACCACCGACCATGATGGTTAAGGTACCCTTTTTGGCACCGACGTCACCACCGGATACTGGTGCATCCAATGTTTCGATACCCTTCTTTTGGCCTTCAGCAAAGATTTCTTCGTCTAATTTTGGTGTTGAAGTAGTGGAATCAATCAAGATGGTGTCAGAATCGGCACCATTGAATAATCCGTTATCACCAAAGTAAATTTCTTTTACGTCATCAGGGAAACCAGCAATTGTGATCACAACATCTGAAGATTGAGCAATTTGTTCAGGCGTATCTAACCACTTTGCTCCGTTATCGATTACGCTTTGTGCGTGAGCCTTGGTACGGTTAAATACGTTGACCTCATATCCTGCTTTCAATAAATTATTAATCATTGAGGAACCCATTACACCGGTTCCGATAAATCCAATTGTCATGTTTCATCCCTCCTTGAATAAAACACTATAGCTATTTGTCGATATCTTCAAACATTTAGCTTAATTCCTATCGGGTCCAATATTTGTTATAATATAAATGCAAATCTTTTTTCCGAATGGAGGATTATTATTATGAATAATGGTGACAATGATAACCGTATTCGTAAATATACTTTCGATGATACATTTATGAACTCCGAAAATAATCAGTCAAACTCAAATCACATTTGGCCAATTATTATCTTTATCGTCGTTGTGGCAGCATTAATCTTAGGCGGAGTAAAGGCCGTTACCTACTTCACTAGCAGCCATGACAATCAAACCACTAAGATGACTCAATCAAGTAATCAAAGTAGTTCAAGTATGGATGAATCTAATACATCCGAACAAAGTAAGAATAACCAAACTAAGAGTAACTCATCAAACCAATCAAAGAAGAAAACCATGTTTGATGGTACTCATATCTTTAGTTCCGTTGCTGACGCGCAAAACTACGCTAAGGCAACACAAAGTCAGTGGATCCAGGCTGGTTATCAAACCTATACCGTTTCAGCCGATTCACAAGGTTATTACATCTTAAAATTCGTTAGATAGGAGACTTTTCATGAAAGTAAACGTTAAGTTAGACAACAACCGTCTACCAGACAAGTACACTCGTCATGCAGCTGAGGAATTTAAGCAAAACGATTTTCCTATCGTATCATTTCCCTTCTCAATTGAAGATGTTCCTGCCGACACCAAGGAAATCGCCTTTGCGCTAACCGATTTAGATTCAATTCCCGTGTGTGGTTTTGAATGGATTCACTGGTTAGTCGCTGGACTAGATGGTATGGACGTGGTTGTTCCTGAAAATGCCAGTCAAGAAAATCCATTTCACTGGACTCAAGGTAACAACAGTTCAGCCGGTCACATCTATAACCTAGGTGATCAACCTATCAGTCACAAGTACATGGGACCTAAGCCACCAAGTGGTGTTCATGATTACACATTGACCGTTTATGCGTTAGACCAAAAGCTAAACTTCAAGGATGGCTTCTGGTACAACGAACTACTTCATAACATCGAAGGTCATATTATCGAACAAGTAAAAGTCGATTTACCTGTTGAAAACTAATAAAAAAAGCGCTGCCAATTTGGCAACGCTTTTTATTTTTATAGTCGAGCAATTCGTTGGGCTTCGTCTTCTAGTCTAAAGCACAAGTCTAATGCGTCTTTTTTGAAGTCCTCAACAAAGCTTTCTCCATTTGATTTAAATTCAGCAATTTGACGACCACTGATACCAGTAACTGTGAAGGTTACTCCATCATCAGCTAGCTTAGAAGTGTCGTAGTGACCTTCTTCTGCTTCTTCTAGGTAATCTTGGAATAGATCAGCAACCGCTTGGAAGATTACTTCTTCTTCGGTTACCTTGTGTCCGTCGATTAGCATACGAGCCATCTTTAATTTTACTTCGTCCATGTTTTCTGGAATTAATTCACTCATTATTAACACCATCCTTAACTGCTATTTTATCATAATCCATAATCATTTTTAGAAAATAATGCGTTAAAAATGAAATCACTTTTTCAATCATGTTATTATCTTATTATAAAGGAGTGTTCGAAATGAAAATCGGAATTATCGGTGCAGGCCCTCGTGGTCTGTTAATGCTTAACAATTTGATTCAAAACTTTGAATCATCTGATCATGACAATTTAACAATTCATCTTTTCGATCGTGCCGTTGCAGGTGGCCGTGTCTGGAAAGTCAAACAACCAATTAGTCTAATTATGAATACCCCTGCCAATGAACTTTCATTATTCAATGATGGACAAGACGGTGCCCTATGCATTGCGCAATGGTGCCAATCAGATATCTCAAAAGAGTTTATCAACAGTCTAGATGTTGACAACAAGGACGAGTTACTAACAGCTGTTGATAAGATTAACGACAGAAGTTATGTACCTCGTGCCATTTGCGGTGCCTACTGCCAATGGTTCTTCCAACAATTAGTTGAACAAATCAAGGATAATGACAAGATCAATTTAGCTGTTCACTTCAATCAAAATGTGGATAACGTCGAAAAGGTCAAAGACGATTCTTTCGTCGTATCTGTGGGTGATGTGGATTACCCTGTTGATAAGCTAGTATTCAGTCTAGGTCAACAAGAAAATAAGTTAACCAATGACCAAGAATCACTGCAAAAATACGCTACGGACTACGATTTAACCTATATTTTACCTGGTGAAGCTGATGAAGCGGACTTATCAACAATCACCAGTGATCAAAATGTGATTATCCGTGGAATGGGCCTTAGTTTTAATGACTTCGTATCCCGTCTAACCGAAGGTCGTGGTGGATACTTTACCGACAACGGTGACGACACTTTAACCTACCACGCATCAGGTGATGAACCTACTATCTACGCTGGTTCTAGACGTGGGGTGCCTTACTATCCTAAGGCAATTAGCCAAAAGGCATTCAATGAAAACTATCCAGCTGTCTTTTTAACCAACGAAAATGTGGATAACCACCTAAAGGATGGTCACATCTCTTTTGAAGATTTCCACATGTTATTAAGATTGGACATCGAATATCGTTACTACAGTTTCTTATTCAGTCTAAAACATCCAGAAATCGATGTTGACGACTTCCAAAAGAAGTTCAAAGAAACCGACAACCACAACGCTTTAATCGGTAGTTACCACCTACCAACTGAAGAAGTCTTTGATTGGGATAGGATTTTAAATCCAGTCGCTGGTGTAAAGATATCCACACTGGATAACTATCAAGAACACATCAAGACTTGGTTAAAAGAAATGATTGACGACGCCCTACTAGGCTCTAAGACCGGTCCTGTTATCGGTTCACTAGAAATGCTACGTGATCTTCGTGACAACATCCGTTACGTGTTATCCAACCACTTATTCACAAACGATGATTTAGTGCATAAGTACCTAGGTCGTTTCTCTTCTGACATGAAGTTCCTATCACAAGGTGCTCCAGCAGTTCGAAGCCAAGAAATTTTAGCATTGATGGATGCCGGTATCGTTAAGATTATCGGCCCTCAAATGCAAGTCATCGGTGCCAACCACAAGTTCATCACCCGTTCAGCATTCTATGGTGAAGAAATTATCCACGGTGATGCTTTAATCGAAGCCCGTACCAACGCTCCTGTTACCAAGGTTTCCGCAAACCCTGTTATCACTAGTATGATGGACAAAGGCTTAATCAAGCCACTTCCAATCACCTTATCTGATGGTGAAACAGTGGATAACTCATCTGTGGATATCGATATTAAGACTGACCAAGTGGTCGGCCAACCAAACTTATACACATGGGGATTAAATACCGAAGGATTATACTTCGTTACCTCAGCTATCCCTCGTCCAGGTGTCAATGACTCAATCTTACGCGCCGGAGATGATATCGCTAAAGGACTATTAGACATCCCTGTTGAAAACCCAACCATTTACATGTAAACAAAAAAGCCATTCATTCGAATGGCTTTTTTTATTTTAGTTCTTCTTTTCTGTCGATGATGAACTTCGCAAAATGTTGGCTGGCGATTGGTAGTTCATCCTTACTCTTATACACAATTGCGACCGGTCTAGTCACGTTGGGCTCAACCGGTTTGCTGACGATGTTAAAGTCGGTGCGACGGTATACTAGTTCGGATAGGATGCTGACCCCTAGTCCCGCTTCGACCATCGCCATGATGGTGTAGTCATCTTGAATCTTATATTGCACGTTAGGTTTAACACCAGAGCGTTTAAATGCTTCAAGCGGTTCACTGTATCCACCACCCTCAACTAGGATGAATGGATCATCAGCAAGGGCTTCAATTGGCACAGCATCGGCGTTAGCATATGGATGGTCAACGGGAATAAATGCATTCATGTTGGTGTTGTGGACAATTGTCTTATTAAAGCCCTCTCCGTATTCAGCGGTCATGATGGCAAAATCAATTTGGTCGGTTTTCAACCAATCGATGATGGTTCCATAGTCACCCTGGTTTAAAACGAAATTAATCTGTGGATAAAGGGCCTTAAACTCCTTGAAGAGGTCTGGCAACCAGTAACAACTAACACTGGTAATAGCTCCGATTCTGACCGTTCCTGATTGAAGACCATTAATCGCGTTAGCGGTGTCGATTAATCCACGGTATTGACGTAGTGCTTGTCTGATATGTGGATAAAGTTTTTCCCCATCTGGTGTCAATTCGACTCCTGATCTGGAACGTTTTAGTATGTGCATGTTGAATTCTTTTTCCAGATTGGACATCATTTGACTGACTGAAGATTGGGTATAACCCAGTTGTTCGGCTGCTTTGGTAAAACTCTTATTCTGTAATACTGCTTCTAGTACAATAAATCGGTTCATCTTATATCATCTTTTCTTATGTAAATATTGAATTTATTAATTTTACTTATGTTGGTACTCATTATATAGTTAATAGTACAAATAAACAAGAAAAGGTGTTGATATCTATGCAAATTTTTAAAAAGGAATCGGTTAGCAATTATTTAGAGGCCGATTCACGATTATCCAAGTCTTTGACCACTAAAGACTTAATCGGCTTGGGTATCGGTGCCGTGATTGGTACCGGGATTTTCATCCTTCCTGGACATGAAGCAGCCAGTCATGCGGGTCCTGCCGTTGCGATTGCCTTTTTGATGGCAGCCATCGTTTCTGGATTAGTTGGTATGGCATACGCCGAATTTTCATCAGCCATGCCAATTGCCGGATCAGCTTATTCATTTGGTTCCGTTGTCTACGGTGAAATTGTTGGTTGGATTTTGGGTTGGGCCTTAATCCTTGAATACTTCTTGGCAGTATCGGCAGAAGCGACCGGATTTGCTGCTTACTTTAACAACAATATCTTAGCCGCCATCGGCATTCATTTACCAACTGCGCTACAAGCCAGTCCAATGGAAGGTGGCGTGATTAATATCTCAGCCGTTATCATTGTGGTGGTCATCGCCGGAATTCTTCTAATGGGTTCAGAAATGTCTAAACGTGTTGAAAACTTCGCCGTAATCGTCAAAGTCGCTATTATCATTATTTTCATCGTCATCGGTGCTTTCTACGTTAAGACAAGTAACTATGTTCCTTTCTACCCTGCTCAATTCCACTCAACTCCATTTGGTATGGGTGGTATCTTCACAGCAGCTGCCACTGTCTTCTTTGCTTTCATCGGTTTTGATGCATTAGCTTCTAACTCCGCTGAAACCATCGACCCAGGTAAGAACGTTATCAAGGGAATTATCGGAACTGTGGTTTTTGCCGTCGTTCTATACGTTGCATTTTCAATGGTACTTACTGGAATCGTTAACTACAAAGAACTAAACGTTGACGATCCCGCTGCTTACGCTCTTCAAATCATTCACTTGTCAGCATTCAACAAGCTAATTACTATCGGTGCTTTGTTTGGAATCTTTACCGCCATGGTGACTATGTTCATCGGTGGTTCTCGCCTAGTGTACGCACTTGGTAGAGATGGTCTTTTGCCTAAGTTCATCGGTCGCGTTAACGCCAAGCACTCAGTACCAAAGAATGCGATTATTATCGCAACCATCGTTCAAGCTGTCTTTGCTGGTTTGGTTCCATTGACTCAACTAGCATCATTGATTAACGCCGGAACATTGATTGCCTTTGCATTCATCTCATTTGGTGTTATCAAACTTCGTCGTAGAAAAGATATTAAAAACACAGGATTTAAGATGCCATGGTATCCATTCCTACCAATTGTAGCTGGAGTATTCAGCATCTTCTTTATCATCATGCTTCCAGACATTACCAAGATTTCCGTTGGTATCTGGATTGTGATTGGATTTATCTTCTACTTCGTTTACGGAGTTCACCATTCTAAACTACAAAAACAAGAATAAAAAAAAAAGACCAAGTCGAATCGACTTGGTCTTTTTTTATTTTTTATCTCGTGTTGTTAAGACAACCACGAATTGAATAATCATAATTATTAATAAGAATAGTAATGCGACCGCAAACCCAATCGTAGCAATACCCAAGTTTAGGTTGTCCACCTTGGTAATGATGGTGGCCACAATTACAGTTCCGATTGCTCCGGCAAACTGTTGAATTGTGGTTAGGATTGCATTCCCATCTGCTTGAATTTCGCTTTGTAAGAAACTCAATGCTTTCGTCATAATGTTTCCATATGATAAACCAATTCCAATCATGATTAGTGAATACAATGCTAAAAACATGCCATCACTAATATGACTTGATGCAAAAGTTAAAATCAACAATGAAATGATGATAAGTCCAGATCCGGAAAGAATTGGCTTCTTGGCACCTAGTTTATCAAGCAATGCACCGGATAACGGTGAAATAATTGCGCCCAAAATGGCACCTGGTAGCAGGATTAAACCAGCGACACTAGATGAACTATGGTTAATGATTTGCACGTAGTTTGGTACTATGAAAGCAAGGCCCAAGATAATTAATTGGTTAATGAAGAATGCTAATAAATACTTAGAATAAGCACCATTCTTCAAGATATTAACGTTTAATAATGGTTGGTGTTTTCTTGATTGGGTTATGATGAAGATCACCAAAGAGATGATACCAATCAAGATTGGCAATATTGTGTTCACACTAATAACGTCTGCAGTACTGATGTTGCTAATTCCGATAATCAAACCGAAGAATGTAATCACTACTAGAAGGAATCCACCGTAGTCAAAACGATTTTTGTATAAATCGCCCTGATTAATCTTAGGAATTGAATAAATTCCCAATGCCAAAGCAATCAATAGTACTGGAATTAAGAAAATAAAAATATAACGCCATCCCAGCGTATTTACGATAACTCCTCCAAAGGTTGGTCCGATGGCAGAGGCAGCCGCTGTGATTAACGATCCTACTCCCATCATAAATCCTAGTCGACTTATAGGGACGTTATCCAAAATGATGTTAAACATCAAAGGTAACGCAATCCCGGTTCCAATTCCTTGGATGATTCGACCTAACAATATAAACGCAAACGATGGTGCGGTGGCATCAACAATTAAACCAATCAAAAACATAATCCCGGAAAATACAAATAGTGATTTAACGGTATAACGTTCCTTTAAAAACTTAGAGATTGGAATAACACTTGATAGGACCAGTAGATAACTAGTTGTTATCCATTGAACCACATTCAAACCAATGTGGAACTCATTAATCAAGGTTGGGAATGTGATGTTCATGGAAGTCTCAACTGTGACCCCACCAAACGTCATCACACCAACGGCTAAAATCGATAATAATACACTTCTAGAAATTCTATCTTTCATTAAATAATCATTATATTTCTTCTCCTATAAAATTTGTATAAATGATAACGATTAAAAAGTATAATAGAAAAATTATAAAAAAGCAAACTTAAGACAAAAAAAAGCCCTGGTTGAAATCCAGCGGCTTTTTTTATTTTTCGTTATAAATAAATGAATTATCCGGAATTCGGATTAGAGTATAACTCTTGAACTTACGTCTTGCATGTAATCCGATTCCATTCCAAAAACTGTCTTTATACGTAACGGTTACGTCGGCAACCCACGCTCTTTGGTATTTCTTGTCTAGCGTCTTAGCTTCATTGTCATTCCATCTAACCGCTGACTTTTGAACATTAATTTCACTATTAGTACCAACTAGCACGCTTGATGCAGAACTTGATACTGATAGACGTTGTCCATTAACCAAATATGAGTAAGACTGATTCAAAGATGAATTATTCCCACTTTTGACCTTCACATAGTAAGAGCTGTTACCATTGGTATCCAAAATTAATGGCTTGAAGTCACGTGTTGTGACAACGTTTGATCCATTAACGTTTGGATAGAATGTCTCAAAAGACATAAATCCAATCCCAGCAAATAAAATGACGATTTGTAAAACCGTCTTTAAATGGTGAGTTAATGAAAAGTCGTAGTGCCCATTTATGATTAGCCTACTTCTTCTTACCCCGATGTTATGAATAATAAAAATTGCATAAATAACTAAAACTATCCAAAGAAGTAGGCCAACTATATTCCAGGCCGATTCCATAAATCTTCTCCTTTATACTAGTAATCAAAGATACTTTACTATTCTACACTATTTTCAGAAAAATACAAAATTCTTATGCTAACTATTATTATTTCAATGCTGAATCGTGGTTGTTAACCAATTTAATCAACTTGGCAGTGTCGGAAAATTCGGCATAGTCGTTAACCACAACGGTGATTACTCGATCTTTGCCAGGTTGTTGAGCAGTCGCAACTAGACATAGTCCAGCGGCAACAGTATAACCGGTCTTTAATCCATCGACGTGTAAACTCTCATCATAGAAAGGTCGACCGGGTAGTAAACTATTTTCATTGAATAAAGTTTGACCGTCAACTTTTTCATACACTTGTTTGGCATCATCGATTGCCTTTGGATAAATTGATAGGACGTGGTCGGCAATGACTGCAATACTCTTGGCTGAAATCATATTGGCGTCGTCCTTGCCACCGACTTGAGCGTAACCAAATTTTGCTAGATCGCTATTTTCAAGTCCTGATGATGACACAAAGGTAGCGTCTAGATGCCATGCCTTGGCTTGTTCATTCATCATCTTGATGAACTTCACATTAGATCCTGCCACCCATTGTCCCAATGCGATTGCCGCATTGTTGGATGATTGGACTAACGCAGCCTTATAAAGGTCTCGGACTGTGTATTTATGACCGTCTTTGAACTTAAATCCACCTAGTTCAACGTCGTCACCCAGTTTCTTTAGTCCCTTGTTACTGGTGTCGACAACTTGATTCCAGCCGTTGGTCTTTTCGGCCTTTTGAATCGCTAGGTATAATGTCATCAGTTTGGCTAATGATGCCACCTTAATCTTCTTGTCCCCGTTTTGTGAATAAACCACCTTATTCTTGGTAGCATCCAATGCCACAGCAGCACTCGCGTTCTTTACTTTATCCTGTGACACCTTAATTAAGTCGGTCTTATATGCTTGTGGATCTTGTTGGTAGTCTGGTTGATAACCATGTTTTGCATTTGTTATTTTGGTGTATTCTTCGCGAATAAATGAGAATGGATTATTAAATTGTTCGTATGCCCCTAATCCAATCGCCGCGACGAATATTATTGTTAGTCTTTTTACTGATTTCTTCATTCATTTTTACTTCCATTTATCATAATTTTACTATCTAAAGTTACCACGAAATCGCCGTTACGACAAGGTATCCAGATTTTTAAAAATGTTAATGAAAATATAAGCATTGCATTTAAATTTAATAAATAGTATAGTTAATTTAAATTGATAATTAATGTTTGGGGTGCCGGAATTCGGCTGAGATTCATACCCATAGTACCTGATTCAGGATAATCCCTGCGAAGGAAAACAACCCTTTTATTTTTTAATGCTTTACAAATTATAAAAATAAATTGGACTCCAAACACGTGTTGTTTGGGGTCCTTTTTTTCTGGAGGAAACTATGAAAAACACATGGTCACTTAGAAACATCATTTTACTTACATTAATCTCAATTATCTGTGGAATTATCTTTTTCGCCACAGGTTTTCTATACAACGCAGTAAGTCTTGCACTTACTCCTTATGGTCTAGCACCTCTTGCTAACGATCTACTACTTGGTCTTTGGGTAATGGCAGCTCCACTTGCTGGTTTTATCTTCAAACGTCCTGGTGCTCCATTCTTAGCTGAGGTCATCGGTGCCATCGTTGAAATGTTCTTAGGTGGACAATGGGGTGTCGAAACTATCATTGTTGGTATCGAACAAGGTATCGCAACTGAATTAGGTTTCGCTGCTACTAAATACAAGCACTTCGACTGGTTAGGTGTATTCGCTACTACCATCTCAACTACTGTCATCACATTTATCTATGACTGGTTCAAGAGTGGTTACAACGCATATGCTATCCACATGCTTATCATCTTATTCATCGTAAGATTCATTTCAATCTTCATCTTCGGTGGTGTGTTATCAAAACTAATCGCCAACATGTTGGAAAAGAGTCACGTTATCAAATAATAGGAGTGTCAATTTTTGAATAACTTATCAATTAACAATTTGACATACCAATATACTGGTACTTCGAAGCCGACTTTTAAAGGGGTTAGCCTGGCTTTCGAATCTAATCAAATGGCATTGATATACAGTCCTTCGGGTTCTGGTAAATCAACGCTTTTGAAAACAATCGCAGGATTTTATCCACAATATAACGACGGTACAATCGACGGCGTTATCAATTTTAATCACCAAGATATCTTGGAATTTTCAGAATGGGAATTGCGCGAAACTATTTCCATGATGTTCCAAGATCCAATGCAACAATTTTGTATGGCTACCGTAGAGGATGAATTTATCTTCACCCTAGAAAATCTTCAGATTGAACCTGATAAAATGGATCAAGTCATCGAAGATGCCCTTTCTTTCACTCATACCAATGACTTAAGAAAGCGCGAATTCAAAACTCTTTCCGGTGGTGAAAAACAAAAGGTTGCGCTAAGTATCATCGTAGCAATTAACGCTCCTGTTATTCTATTGGATGAACCATTTGCCAATGTCGATATCAAGTCTCGTCTGGAACTGATTAGTCTATTGAGCCAGCTAAAGGAATCAGGCAAGATTGTCATCGGTATCGATCATGATCTTATGGGCTACAAAAATCAAATCGACCAGTTAATCGGTTTTGATGAAGACAACACAACGTTTAAACCTTTAGATGATGCGGCAGTCAAAGAATTGTTCAATCAATTCAACGATTCCACAAATCGTCCACTATCAAACGAAGTTGTTGGAGAACCCATCGTTAACTGTTTTGATTTATCAATTGCCAACTACGACATGCAATTAATCAATCATTTAGATTTAGACTTGATGAAGCAAAAGACTACTTTAATTACCGGTCCCAATGGATGTGGTAAATCAAGTCTGTTTAAAACATTTATCAAGCAACATGATTTTGATGGAGAAATTAACTTCGACCACAAATCAATTCGCCAAATTCGTTTAAACAAGTACTTACAAAGCGTTGGAATGATTTTCCAAGAATCAACCAAGCAATTCATTAAAATCACCGTCGAAGACGAACTAGAACTATCCAAGAAGAATGCATTCAACAATTGGTTGGACGAAGCCCAAATCGCTGAATACACTCAAAAGCTTGGTCTAGATGAGCTATCCGATCGTGTCATCTACTCTTTAAGTGATGGCCAAAAAAAACGACTACAAATCCTAAGCATGGTCATGATGGGACACTCACTTCTTCTTCTGGACGAACCTTTTAATGGTATCAACATTGAATATGTTGCCGTGGTTGTTGATTTATTGAATCATGCAAAAGCTAAGGGACAAACCCAACTACTGATTTCTCACCAAACTCATGGTCTAGAGAACTTAGTTGATTACCATTTAGCATTTGATGATCACAAACTAACTTATCAGGAGGCCTTTTAATGAATCCCGTATTAAAACTACTGATGATGTTAGTGATTGCATTGGAGATTTCATTTACAACATCAGTTAGACTAAACCTAGTTATTTTCATTGTTAGTCTAATCTATCTAATATTCTTCGCTTCAGTTAAGCGAATTCTATACTTATTATTAGTTACCCTAATTCCTGCGGCCGGAATCTATTTCGCCCAAAAGATGAATGGTGACTATCAATACGGTATCTTATTGGTGACTCGTCTATACGCGTTTGTCACTCTAGGTGGAACTTACACTTGTAAGACCTCCATCGAGGATTTGGCTGGTAGTCTGGAACAAAACTTTCACGTGCCCAGCAAGTTTGCCTACGGAGTCATGGGTGCCTTTAACTTGATTGAAACCATCAAACAAGAGATTGTCGACATCAAGTTAGCTGCTAAAATGAGAAACGTCCACCTATCGTATGTTTCTCCAACCCTTTACTTCAAGTCAATCCTTGCTGCCATGAACTGGTCCACCCTACTTGCTCAGGGAATGAATTCACATTTATTCGTTGAAGGCAACAGTCGAACCCATTTCAAAAAGATCACAATCAAAGCAACAGATTATCTAATCTTTGTGGTTGTGGTTGTCGCTATCCAAATTATCCTAATTTTTTAGACTTTATTTTTCTACTTATACTAAAATAAGTTATAATGTAATTGTCGGATGGATTTTGTTAGGAGGGTTCTTATGAATCGTAAATTAAATAAGATTGCTGAAGAAATTGTTACTTATCAAAAGAATAATGATATGCCAGATACATTATTGGCTTATAACCTACATTTTAGTGTAGAGGAATTGCATGACATTAAGAGCATGCGCAGATCCCCAAATCAAGATGAAGTAGATATTATCAAACAAAAATTAGGCTAAGCAAAAAAGGAACCCGAAATATCGGGTTCTTTTTTTATTACATATCGCCTTTTCTTCTTAGACGTTGTTCGTCTAGATAAGCATAGATGTATTCAAAACCAACTTCAACGATGTCATTTAACGGAATCTTTTGTCCGTAAATGAAGAAGTTAACTGTTTCATCCAATAGACTGAACTTCATTGATTCAGGGCCAATCTTTTCCGGGTAACCCAAGAAGTTACTGCCGGACTTTAATTGCAAGCGAATCAATTGATGCTTGTTCATGGATTGCGTCAAGATGGCGTTTAAATTATCTTCGGTACTGTCGAATTCACGAGAATCGTTTAATACCGGTTGTGATGCATTATGATCTGCGATGTTTTGATCCTTCATTAGTTGAACCAATTCAAGATAATCGTTGCCAACGGTGACTCTTTGAATTCCATTCATTCGAATGAAGACATATCCACCGAATTGTCCTGGCATGTCGACCACCTTCAGGATGGCACCACTGTCGTTTAACATGATGACCTCACCGACATAGAAGAAGTGGTCATTGTATCGACAACGAACTTCGACTAGGTTGTGATGATGGAATGAATCGTTCAATAAATCGATGATGTTGTTGATTGATTCGGCGGTCTTGGCAATGTTTTGTTCCTTAACCTTGCCCATTACCTTACTCATGACACTTAGTTCACGACCTTGGAATTCAATGATCATGCTTTGGTTAAAGCCCATGGTGACCAATTCGTTTTGCATGAAGTCAAACTTGTTAATGCGTAAGAACTTAAAGGAATCATTGCTGATTTTCTTAACCATCCCTGTGTAGAAACGTTCCGCTTCATTGTCGTGAATTAGGATAACCTCTTGGTTTAAGTATGCTTGAATTAGAATTTGTGGGAACAAGTTGTTGTTGGAATCAAAGTGTAATTCGCTGGGTTTGGATTCCATTAATCCCTCGTCCTTTGCGATTAACATCTTTTCTTTGATGCTGTCTAGGTCTTCACTTTGGCGTTCCACACTCTCGATGATGGAAGTCTTCATTGCGACGTATCCATCGGCCAGACCACTGGATTCGTATGTGGCAATGATAACCTCGTCATCGTTATAAGTTTCAATATAGCCGGTGTAAAAAATATCACCAGTGTTTAGGTAGATATTCACCAGTTGTTTCTTGCTCATTGCTGCATTTAAATCTGCAATGATAGAGTTCATAAACATCCCTCACTCTATGATATTGCGTTACTCATAAATCTAGCTAACTCTTCACCAGACTTGTGCGCACTTAACGCAATGATTAATTTAATACGTGCTTTTTGGCCGTTTAGACCGTGACAGAATTCTAAGCCCATTTCTTCCAGTTGAATTCCTCCACCTTCGTAGGCGTAGATGTCTTGGGCAACCCCACTTAGACATCTGGAAACTAAAATGACTGGGATGTTTCTGTCGACTAAACGTTTTACTGAATCTAATGTTTCAGGAGGTAGGTTACCAGCACCTAGTCCTTCGATTACTAGACCGTTAGTTTGATCATTATCTAAAGCGTCAAACAAGGTGCCGTCCATGCCGGCAAAAGCCTTGATTAGATAAACGTGGTCCACTAGTGAATTAACGTTGACGACTTCACTTTGGATTAGTTCTTGGTAAAATGTTGGTTCATGTTTGGAAATAATTCCGATTGGACCAAATGTTGGTGTTCTAAAAGTCGCCACGTTGGTAGTGTGGGTCTTAGTAACGTATCTGGCGGTGTGAATTTCATCGTTCATCGCCACCAAAACACCCTTGTTCTTGGCTTGTGGGCTAGCAGCAGTTGCTGCAGCATTCAATAAGTTGTATAGACCATCTGAACCAATTTCGTTTGATGAACGCATGGCACCAGTTACGACAACTGGAAAATCATTGGCCAAAGTTAAGTCCAAGAAGTAGGCAGTTTCTTCTAGGGTATCGGTACCGTGGGTAACTACGACACCGTCGTATCCTTGCTTTCTTGCTTCCTTAATTCGATTAGCGATTTCAAGCATTCTATCAGGGGTCATATGTGGAGATGGTAAGTTAAAAATCTCCTCATTAGTAATATCGATTCCTTGATCTAATAAATTATCTTGTTGATTGGCGATTGGATTTTGTTCGTTTTGAACAACTTCCCCGCTTTCGTCTTGAGACATTGAAATAGTTCCACCAGTGTGAATTGCTAAAATATGCTTCAAGATTATCCCCCCTCGTTTCTATCAAATAGTACTTTCCATTGTACATTATAATCGTGAAAGTGAACAATTATATTCATTATAAGGATTGCTTTTTTTTCAAAATTCGTCTAATATTGAGTTACAAAATTAAATCAGTTATTGCCTATATATTTACCATAATAAGGTTGGTAAGTTTCTACCCGGAACCGTAAAGTTCGGACTATAAGCAAAAAGATGAAGGTCTCTTTGCTTTTTCTAGCATTGAGGCTTTTTTATTTTTCAGGGTAATAATTAAATATTAGGAGGAATTTTGTTTGGATAATCATGAAAGCAATTTGCAACAGGTATCCCAATTCAAGGCTGCCATTTTAGGTTTCCAACACTTATTAGCAATGTATTCAGGTGACGTTATCGTTCCATTGCTAATCGGTGCTTTCTTACACTTCAATGCAGCTCAAATGACTTACCTGGTTTCTGCAGATATTTTTATGTGTGGGATTGCCACACTATTACAACTTAAGAAGACCCCACTTACTGGGATTGGTCTTCCCGTTGTATTGGGATGTGCGGTACAAGTTATCACACCACTTGAAACTATCGGTGGTACTTTAGGTGTCGCATATATTTATGGAGCTATTATTTGTTCTGGTTTATTCGTATTTCTAATCTCAGGACTTTTCGCAAAACTACGTAAGTTCTTCCCACCAGTGGTTACTGGTTCACTAATTACCATCATTGGTTTCTCATTAGTACCAGTTGCCGTTCAAAACTTGGGTGGTGGAAATACTTCAGCAAAGAGTTTTGCCGACCCTCACGATTTAATCGTCGGTCTAATTACCATGGCCGTTATTATCTTGATTAACATCTTTGGAAAAGGTTTCTTCAGATCAATCTCTGTATTGGTTGGGATGGTAGTCGGAACTGTGATTGCTTATGCTCTTGGCATGATTTCATTTGCTTCAGTTGCTCAAGCTAGCTGGTTCCACTTCCCACAACCTTTCTACTTTGGTACACCACACTTCAGTTGGTCAGCTATTCTAACCATGATTTTAGTATCACTAACTACCATGGTGGAATCAACCGGTGTCTTCTTGGCACTTGCTGATTTAACTGGTCGTAAGCTAAGCGAAAAAGACCTAGCTAACGGTTACCGTGCTGAAGGTATCGCCGCTATGCTTGGTGGTGTC
The DNA here is from genome assembly GCF_026535805.1 of Lactobacillus sp. B3795. NCBI lineage: Bacteria > Bacillati > Bacillota > Bacilli > Lactobacillales > Lactobacillaceae > Lactobacillus > Lactobacillus sp. B3795. Next base: position 203,818 of record NZ_JAFNPE010000001.1, on the reverse strand, counting down.
TTCAACACCTTCCCATACTCAACTTTCTCAGAAAACGTTGGTGTTGTTCAACTATCAGGTATTAAGACTAAACGCCCAATCTACTACGCCGGATTATTCCTATTAATCTTAGGTCTACTTCCTAAGGCTGGTGCTGTGGCAACCGTCATTCCAAGTTCAGTACTTGGTGGTGCCATGGTTGTAATGTTTGGTATGGTTGGGGTTCAAGGTATCCGTATTCTACAAAACGTTGACTTCAACAAGAATGCGAACCTATTAATTGTTGCCCTATCAGTTGGTACTGGTATTGGTGTAACAGTTTACCCACAAATCTTCAGATCACTTCCACAAGCTGCTCAAATCATCCTAGACAACGGTATCGTTGTTGGTGGTTTCCTAGCTGTCCTATTAAGTTTCTTATTCAGCTTAACTGGTCAAATTGAATTGGAAGACTAATCAATGTAAAATGATAACCATCATGTATAATATGCATGATGGTTATTTTTTTGGAGGCAATTATGGATAATAACGAAAGATTTTACGAACCCAAAAACTCAAAAGACGCAATGCGTTTTATCGAACGCCTATTCAACTCATACAAGGACTCTCCTTTGACCCAATCACTATTGGTCTACCACCAAAAGTTGATCAATCAATTGAGAGATAATATCGAACCAGCTGCTAAGACCGAAGGCATTGAAAGCCGAGTGAAAGCAGCGCAAAACATGCAACGAATCATGGCTGATTGGGTGCAAATCAAGATGGCTGGCAAACCTTACAACGGTCGTATGCACCACTTTGATTTCCAACCAGATTCAGCTCAACAAAAGTTCAAACGAAACAACATTAAACTTTCAAATAACGGTGGTCACCAATCAAGTCGCCACTAAAAAAAGCCGCTTTTAAAAGCGACTTTTTTATTTACTCTTTTTGTTTCTTACACATAACAAGATGTAGCAAAGAATTCCGGCAACGATAAAGATGAAACCATCTGTAACCGCCACGCTATCAATTCCTCGATAAAAGGCATTGTGGACAATCGATAACAATGATGAGTTATGCATCTTTTCAGCGATTTCACTTCCAGCAAATGGTCCAGCGTTTTGAAACACGTGCATCAATGAATCACCCATCTTAGATGTAACTAAGTGATCGTTATAAGTGTCGGTTAAGGCTAATCCTAATACGACTAGTCCTAGACTGGTTCCGAATTGCTTCCCAACGTTTAGTAATCCAGATGTCATCCCAATTTCCTTTGGTTCAACGGAACTAACGGCAATGTTAGATGATAGCGGATTAACGAACGCATTGGCCAAACCTAGTGTTACGAATGTAGGAATCAAACCGTACCAATGGTTTTGGTTACCCAAGAAGATTGGTAGGACAAACATCCCGACACCGGCTAAAATTAATACAAAACTGATGATTAGTCCCGGATTAATCTTAGTGGCAATCTTTCCTGAAATGGGGCCAATCACAAGTGAAAACGCACTAATTAACATTAGTTGCGCCCCACTTTGTAGTGCGGAATAGCCCATGTAGTTTTGTGATAGCACGATGATGTAGCTAAATGCTGCATAGATGGCAATTCCCAATGTTAAATTGGAAATGGCACTTCCAACTACCTGTCTGTTTTTTAGCAAACTTAGATCTAGCATTGGACTTGAAAAGTGCTTTTCCCAAACGGCAAAAATGGCGATTAGAATAACCCCAGCTGCCAACAAGGCAAATACGTGCATATCGAACCAAGAGTATCCATAGTGGGTTTCTTTTTGAATTAAACCTAAAATAATGCAGAACATAAAGGCAAATGATAATAGCATTCCAATAAAATCGATTTTGCCACTATTGAATGTCTTGGAGGTTGGAATGTATCTGGCACTCATAAATAGTGCGATCACTCCGATTGGGATATTCATCCAAAAGATGGATTCCCAACTAAAGAAGCTAAGTAGAATCCCCCCGAACAATGGGCCAAGTGCGGTGGATAGCCCAGCGACACTTCCCCAGATTCCAAGAGCTAGTCCTCTTGATGGGCCTTCAAAGATGTCGGCAATGATACTCATGGAAAGGCTAAGCATTCCGGCACCACCGATTCCTTGAATACCACGGAAGATGATTAACCAAGTAATACTTGGTGCGACACTACATGCTAGTGAGAAAGCAGAGAACAATACCAAACTAATGATAAAAATGCGTTTTCTCCCTATTAAGTCCCCTAACTTAGAAATTAGGAACAACACGGCCGCAAACATTAATGTGTAAGCATTAATGACCCATTGCAATTGACTAAAACTACTGTTAAAGCTAGTTTGAATGGTTGGTAGAGCAACGTTTACAACGGTCACGTCCAAAAGACCCATGAAGAATCCTAGACAGACTGCGACCAATGCAAACCATTTATTTCGACTTTGCATAACAAGTCTCCTTCGTATAGTATTTCCTTCGCGCCTATCTAACGCGAGCCCACCTGTCGATATGCCTATCGATTGTTCCCGCCGAGGAATACCATACTAATTTAACTAATATAATATATTACCGTATTATTATATTTTCGACTAGTAAAAGCTATTTGCTAGCAAGTTTTCCCACCTATTTGTATAATAATCTTCTATTAAAGATTAGGTGGTGGATTGATGAATTACGACAAATACTTGGATGATTTAAATTACGAGGACGCCGATACTGTCTTGGGCAGTGTCATGAGTGCGGCTGGTTTTCCAACAATTGAAAACATCGAGGATGCCTGTGACGTCGCCTATCTATCGGGAAACGTTTCCGATCGTAAAATCATCGAACAACATCAACCTATGTTTTATAACACCTTAGAACACCGTCTCGTGAACAAACAAGACGTTATCAACATCATTAACCAACTAAACGCAAACAAAAAGTGAAACCAAGAAATGATTTCACTTTTTATCTGATATGGTTTTAATTTTATTGAGATTAGTGATAATGTATCAGTTGTAGACAGCTAAAGGAGGGATGGAAATGAAACTATTATTAGGCGAATTTATCGGAACCTACATAATGTTATCCTTGGGATTAGTAACCAGTGTTATCATTAACTACTTCCTATTCCCCAAAGGACAAAACCGTTTTATTACCGGATTTTACTGGGGTATTAGTATCCTGCTTCCATCCCTTCTAACGACTTTCTTCTTTGGGACCGCCGAATACAATCCGGTTGTATCTCTCACCCTAGCCGTTAACCACCAAATTCACTGGTGGCTAATGATTGGTGAAGTGCTTACCCAAATCCTCGGTGCCTGGCTAGCATCACTAACCGTTAAGGCCGTTTGGTCAAAATGGTTGGCTAGTCTTCCCTTGAACTTGAACTTCTATGCGACCGTCCCTCGCGACGTCAACAATTGGAAGCGTAACTTCAAGTGGGAAATCATCGGGACCTTCTTGATTATCGTTAATACAGAAATGCAAAATGACATCAATGCTCAATGGTGGATCAAGACCTTATTCTCATCATTACTAATGATGATTATCATAAGTATCGTTGCTCCAATCACTGGGGCCGCATTTAATCCAACTCGTGATTTAGTTCCTCGTTTCTTCTTTTCCAGAACTTACGATAAACGCCTATCACAATGGAGATATGCAGTGGTCCCTTTCTTAGGACCTATCATTGGTGCCATTTTAGGAATTATCTTTTCAGTTATCTTTAGTCATCTTGTTTACAAATCATGATGGCAAATGCATTTTCACCGGTATGAACTGAAACAATTGATGAAGTATATTGAACTAATACGTCGACGTTTGGGAATTGTTCTTCCAGACGTTTTTTTAATGCCATCGCAAATTCGTCACTACCAGTGTAGCTGATACCAATGAACTTGTAGTTGGTGTTAGCGTTAGTTTCAAAGAATTGGTCTAACCACTTGGTGATGGTCTTCTTACCGCGACCCTTTAGTTGTAGCTTTAGGTCATCTGGTAGTAGTTTGAAGACAACGTGTAGGTTCATCATCTTTGAAATGATACCAGTTGCCTTACTGATACGACCACCCTTTACTAGATTTTCCAATGTACTTACACCGATGTATAGTTCGGAGTTTTCAATGTCGTGGTTCACGTGGTCGATGATTTGATCACGGGTGTAATCACCTGATTGAGCCATCTTAGCTGCTTGAACCACTAGGAAACCTAGACTTTGGTCGATGTAGTGAGTGTTAACCACTTTAACGTCGCCGTCAGCAATTTCACTAGCTTGACTAGCGGCGTGAACAGTTCCACTTAATAAATCGGTCATGTGTAGTGATAAGACAGTGTCGCCATCCTTGGTTAGTTCGTTGTATACTTCAACGAATTGACCGATTGAAGGTTGACTGGTAGTTGGAAAGTCACCCTTGGGATTGTCTTTGATGTATTGAATTAGTTTTTGACCATCCATATCAATGCCATCTTGGTAAGCTTGAGTACCAATGTTGACGTTCAATGGGATTACTTTAATGTCGTACTTATTAACAGTTTCTTCTGGAATTAGAGCTGTTGAATCCGTCACAATTTTAATCATGTTATATCTCCTCGAATTCTTATTCTACCTATATAATAACGGTATTTTGAATATTTTTCAGTAATTATTTATCTAAATTTAGATTTAATCAAGGAAATAAAAAAAGCCACCGTATATCCGGTAGCTTTTCATGATTATTTTTCATCAATTGCGGCTTGAATCTTACCTAATAGTAAGCGACAGATTGGTCCAACAATCACTAATTGTAGTGGTAATGCTAGGCATAGGTTTAAGATCCATGCACGACCATACATTGCCCATGTGATGTTTTCAAAACCAAAGGTAACGATGATACCAAATAGTGACATTAAGGTCACCATGCCAAGTACCATCATGGTTGAAATGCATAGCGCAATCTTAATTGGTGTTTGTTCCCATTCTGGTTTGAATATATAATTGAAAAAGATAGCTTTAACGACTGGGCCAACTAACACTAAATCTAAGATGGCGGCAACTACTAATGCAAGTGGGTAGCCCACTAGTACTTCGACGATAAAACCGGTGTGAATTCCGCTGGCCATCGCGATGTTATATGCTTCCATAACGATAACCATAAGTCCGGCCATCATCCCTGTAAACATTAATTCTTCTTTAAATCCTCTAGGCATAAATATACCCCTTTCTTTTATCTCTATAATTTAGCCTAGCACATCAAAAATTTTTTCATAAGTTACAATTCTGTTACAAATTACATATCAATGCTAAACGAAAGGAGGAACCATCTTGAATCGAATCGGAATCAGAGACTTAGTCGAATTCACACTACGTAGTGGTGACCTAAACGCCCGTTTGAATAGCTCCAATACCGCGCGAAAAGGCGCCCAAATTCACCGCAAACTCCAAAAGAGCAAGTACATGCACTTTGAGAGTGAATACTATTTGGATACCAAACTCAAAATTAACGACATCGACTTTCACATCGAAGGCCGTGCCGACGGTGTCTTAATCGACGGTAAGGATGCCGAAATCGTAGAGATTAAGACGTCCGACGTTGAATTTAAGGACCTACCAAAAAGCATCATGACACTCTACTGGGGGCAAGTGAAGGTCTACGCTTATTTCTTGATGCAAAAATTCGACGAACTAGATGCGGTCAAGCTAACCCTTACCTACGTTCAAACGCCAGATGAAATCATCACTGATAACGAAATCACCATCAGTCGAGATGAGGCCCAAAAGTTCTTCGACAACCTTATCAGCGAATACGAAGAATGGTTGAAGTTAAGAACCGATATCATCAAGGAGAGAAACAAGACCGCCAATCAAATGGCCTTTCCGTTTAAAGAATTCAGATACGGCCAACGCAACTTTTCCGCAGTCGTCTACAAAACAATCGCCAATCACAAGCACTTGTTTGCCCAAGCCCCTACTGGAACCGGGAAGACGATTTCGACACTCTTTCCCGCCGTTAAGTCAATGGGCCAAGAACTAGCCAACCGCATTTTTTACCTGACCGCTAAACAAAGCACCCGTATCGTCGCCAAGGAAGCGATGGACTTAATGATGGATAAAGGGCTAAAAGCCAAGACCATCACACTAACCGCCAAAGAAAAGATTACCTTTGAGGCCGAAAAGGATTTGAAACCCGAGGATAATCCCTACATGATTGGTTACTACGACCGTTTGAAACCGGCCATCAAGGATGTCTTGGAACACGTTGATCAAATCGACTTTGACGTCATTCAACAATACGCCGAACAGTACAAGATTGACCCGTTCGAATTCTCCCTCGACCTCAGTCAATTCTGTGACGTCATCATTTGTGACTACAACTACCTATTTGATCCACAAGTGCACCTCCAACGTTTCTTCACGGTCGAAGATCCCGACAACATCTTTTTAATCGACGAAGCCCATAACCTGGTCAACCGCTCCCGTGACATGTACTCAGCGGCAATCTCCAACAAGGTGTTGCCCGACTTAATCAAGGCCACCAAGGACCGAGAGGACAACGAAAGACTGCATAAGGCATTGAAATCATTCCGCCGTTCATACACATTAAACGTCAAGCCGCTAACCGAAAGTGACGAAGAATACGTCCACTTGGATAATCCACCCAGTGCGTTTGTCAAACAGCTCAATAAGCTTTGTGATGTCATCTCAGATTGGCTGGGTAAGGACGAAAAAGATGAAGAATTAAACGACGCGATTGTCGATTACTACTTCACCTTGCTTAGTTTTCAACGAATCGCAGAACTATACGACGATACGTTTAAGACCAGAATGTTTTACGACCGTGACCAAAACGTTATCATCAAACTATTCTGCATGGATCCCAGCCCATTTATCGGTGAGTCACTCAAACTCGGTGGTAGTGCCGTCTTGTTCTCAGCCACCCTTTCACCAATGGACTACTATCAACGCGTCTTGGGGGATGAGAAAGACAGTCTGGTCTATGAAATCGATTCACCGTTTGATCCTAAAAACCAACAGGTGATTATTACCAACTACATTCAAACCACCTACGCCAAACGAAAGAGCAGCATTCAACCAATTGTCGATACTATCAATGCCATGATTAGCAGCAAGAACGGTCATTACCTCATCTTCCTGCCCTCTGGTAAGTATCTAAACGATGTCGTCGAAGCATTTGAAAAACAGAATCCAACCGTCGACGTTTTAGTTCAGGAAAGTGACATGAGTCAAGAAGAGCGCCAATCATTCATCGATACATTTAAACGTGATGACAATGACACTTTGGTCGGCTTTGCCCTACTGGGTGGTATTTTCTGTGAAGGAATCGACCTTAAGGGTAGCCACCTCATTGGGGTCGGGATTGTCTCAGTTGGATTACCTGGATTAAATCCAGAAAACGACCTCATCAAGTACTTCTTCGATGCCGAAAACGGTCATGGCTTTGACTTTGCATACCAACTACCGGGATTAAACAACGTTTTTCAGGCGGCCGGTCGTTTGATTCGAACCAATCAGGATGTCGGAAACGTCATTTTAATGGATCAACGATTCAAACAAAATCGTTACCAAAAGTTATTCCCAAGAAATTGGCACCAGGGTCAACTATCGACTGCATTTAACATCAATCAAACCAAACAAAAATTGAATCATTTTTGGCAACAACACTAAAAAAGACTTACGGAAAATCCGTAAGTCTTTTTATTAATTCATTATTTTTCGCGTGCGACACAGACACCTTCTGGAACATGAACGTCTTTTTGCACAACAGTTAACTTACCGCTGTTAGCATCACGTTCGTATAAGGTAGCGTCGTTAGTGTTTTGGTTAACAACAACCATGAACTTTTCATCGCTACTGAAGTTAAAGTCACGTGGGAAGTCACCTTCAGTGCTTGCTAGTTGAATTAGTTCAACCTTGCCATCGTCTTTAACTTCAAAGACCGCAATACTGTTGTTACCACGGTTTGAAACGTAGACAAACTTACCATCACTTGATAGACGAATGGCAGCGGCACCGTTGTGTTCTGTCCAGTCATCAGGGATAGTTGCGACGATGTGGTCTAAGTGGAAGCTACCGTCATTTTGATCGTAGTTCACAACGGCTAGCTTACTGCTTAATTCACCAACGATGAATGCAACATGTTTTTGTTCATCGAAGACAACGTGACGAGGACCAAAACCAGCTTCCATCTTTAATGTAGAAACTTCTGTTAGTGCACCATCGTCTGCGATGTCGTATACGTAAACCATGTCTTGACCTAAGTCGACAACCACTAGACGGCCATCTGGAGTTAGGTCAGCATAGTGGGGATGAGCACCACTTTGTTGTTCTGGACGTGGACCCACGTTTCCTTCATGAACAACCTTGTTTAAGTAAGTTAGTGATCCGTCTTCTTCAATCTTGTATACCATTACTTCACCGGTGTGGTAGTTGGCGGTGTAGACAAATTGACGACCTTCATCAACAGTGATGTATGCTGGGTTGGTATCTTCGTTTAAACAAACGTTGATTTCCTTAGCAGGACGAGTTGAGTTATCTAGTGCTAATGCACCACCCTTACCGTTTTCGCCCTTATCGATGGCGTATAAACGGTTGGCCTTTGAAACAGCTACATAGGTTGGGTTACCGGCTTTGGCAACCAATTGTAGGTTTTGTAATTGCTTTTTGTTTTCATCTAATTCGATTTCATAGATTCCTTCACTTGTATCTCTAGTGTAAGTACCAATTAAGAATTTTTCAGTCATAATTAAATCTCACTTTCGCTTAAAATTTAATATCTCCCCTCTATTATTGCATATTTTGCCAATAATGCTAAACAGTTATTTCAAAAAATTTACCCTTGAAAAATTTTATAATGTATCTATAATTAAAAATACATAATAATATATTAGGTTTTGATGAGAAAAGTACATAACGAATGATTGCCAAGAGAGTTCATGGTTGGTGGAAATGAACGTTTCAAAGTTATCGAAAATGGTCTCTGAACCTTCGGGGGTGAATTGTTTAGCTCTCGACATTTGTGTATGTTACAACACGAAGGAATCAACAGGTTCTAGATAAGATAGTTAATGATATTAATGTATCATTTTAGCTATAAAACTAAGGTGGTACCGCGAAGCATTCGCCCTTTTTGTAAGGGCGGGTGCTTTTTTTATTTCTAAGGAGGTTTATTTATGAGTTCGCATCAGTTTTCAAAAAATCTAAAATCCAGAAATCTTATCACCATGTCACTAGGTGGCGTGATAGGAACTGGTATCTTCATGAGTACCGGATACTCAATCCAAACTGCAGGTCCAATTGGGACCATTTTCGCCTACGTGATTGGTTCAATTCTGGTCTGTATGGTAATGGCATGTCTGGGTGAATTATCCGTTCACGATCCAAACACGGGAGCATTTCATACATACGCAAGTAAATACATAAATCCCGGTGTTGGTTTCATTACCGCATGGATGTATTGGTTAACCTGGACAATTGCGCTGGGTTCTGAATTCATCGCCCTTTCAACGATTGGCCAACAATACTTCCCAAGCATCCCCGTTTGGGGCTTTAGCCTAATCTTCACCGTTATCATTTTGTTATTAAACATTATCAACATGAACCTATTTTCTTCCAGTGAATTCTGGATGTCATTGATTAAGGTACTTGCGTTAGTCGTATTTTTAGGCCTTGGGATTCTAATCATCTTTAAGATTGTTCCAATTCACCACACCCATTTCAAACCATTCTTCGGACAACTAACCGCTAATGGGATTTTTCCAAATGGTTTAATCCCCGTTATCTCAATCGTGCTATCAGCCAACTTCGCCTTCTCAGGGGCGGAAATGATTGCCGTCGGTGCCGGTGAAAGTCAAAACCCAGAAAAGACAGTGCCACAATCAATCAAGCACACCCTAATCATCTTGGTAATTTTGTTCATCGGAACCATCGTGGCGTTGGGTTCCATCTTGCCACAAAGTGATTCATCACTCGCACAAAGTCCATTTGTAACTATCTTATCCAATATCAACATCCCATACGCATCAGACATCATGAACCTAATCCTATTTATCACCATCTTCTCTGGTGCTAACTCAGGGGTCTATGCCGCTTCTAGAATGCTTTGGTCACTAGCCGACAAGAACACCCTACCAAAGGGACTAGCGAAGTTATCCAAGAACGGAATTCCCGTCTATGGACTAATCCTAACCATTGCCGGTGGACTATTAGCATTGTTCTCAAGCATCTACGCACCAAACACTGTTTATCTTGCATTAACCGCGATTTCAGCGTTTGCCGTTGTCTTCGTCTGGTTGGTGATTGGTTGGGCCCACTTCAACTTCAGACGCCAATTTATTAAGGCTGGTCACTCCACTAGCGAGTTGAAATACAAAGCACCACTATTCCCACTCCTACCAATTTTAGTCATCATCATCTGTTTGCTTTCATTGGTCGGAATCGCGTTTGACCCCAACCAACGGATTGCCATCATTATCGGAGTGCCATTCGCCATCATCTGCTACATCTGGCACGCATTAATATATAGAAAGAAGGATCATCATGAATAAAGTAACTAATTGGATTAATCAACAAGACCACATCTTAATCGACAGCTCCATGTCAACCGGTTTGGAAGAACGTGGATTAAAACTAAACTCAGACCTATGGACCGCAGCTGCCTTAGAATCACACGAAGACCTAATTGTCGACGTTCACAAAAAGTACTTTGACGCCGGGTCATCAATGACTACGACTAACACATACCAAGCCAGTGTGCCTGGTTTGGTCAAGGCCGGATACAGTGAAGATCAAGCCATCTCATTAATTAAAAAAGCCGTCGAATTAGCCGACCGCGGCCGCAATGAATCAACTAATACTAACCCCAAGTGGTTATTGGGCGGTGTCGGCCCTTACGGTGCCTTTCTGGCCAACGGTTCAGAATACACTGGTGACTACTCATTGACCGATGAAGAATACATCGCCTTTCACGAGGGTCGTATCAAGGCCATGGTAGAAGCTGGCATCGATGTGTTAATCTTGGAAACATTCCCTAACATCAACGAACTAAAGTCAATCACCGAATACACCAAGCAATTCGATATTCCGGTGATTGTGGCGGCGTCATTGAGGGATGAATCACATCTAGCAGATGGTAGCTCACTAACCGATGTGGCGTCATTCTTGGAATCACAAGAACACGTGATTGCTTATGGTTTGAACTGTACCAAACCACAACTAGTGACCCCTGCTCTAAAGGTGTTGAAACAAAGTCACCCTGCGCACAAACCTTTCATCGCCTTTCCTAACTCTGGTGCGACCTACAATCCAGAAATTAAGGAATGGAATCACGACGATTTATCATTTGAAGAATTCGACGACCTAATTGCTCAATGGTTCGACTTAGATCTTAAGTTTGTCGGTGGCTGTTGTTGCATGACAGAAGCCCAAGAACAACACATCTACGACAAGTTTTTCAAGTAGTTTTCTCGGCTGATTTCTTTGAAATTTAGTTTTTCTCTACTATAATAAAGTCTAGTAAATTTAAGGAGACTTATTATGCGTAGTTTTGAAGGATTAAGACCAATCATCACTGAACACTTTTATATGGATTGGTTAACAGAATTTAAGCTTCAATCAGTAATCGATTTTCAAAAGCAACAAGATGAAAAAGCAGATATCATGAGCACTTCCAACTTTATCAATGCCATCATGAACGACATCATGAGTCAAAAGGGCTTGCTATGGATAAGGAAACTAAACATTTCGTCGGTGTCGCTGGTATCTCAAACCTACAAAGCGATGCTCCAATCGTCTACGTGAATGTTTTAAACATTTCTACTGATGCCGAATTAGAATTAATTAGACGAATTGTCCAATTCAAGCATCAATACTGGCCTGACAAGACTTCTCAATTCAACATTTCACCATTAAATGATGAAATTAAGGCCGCAATTGACGCTTTATAGTTGATTTTATTTGCTTTATTTACTTTTTAATCTTATTATTAGGATAGAATAGTTATAAAGTAATAATCAAAGGAGGTAGAGTGTTTGTCTAACGAAATGTACGAAAAGGCCTTAGAAACCTTACGCGATAATAATGTAAGAATTACACCTCAAAGACAGATTATCCTAAAGTATTTAATTAATCATGATAATCACCCTTCCGTAGACACTATCTACGAAGCTTTGAAGCAAGAATTTTCTAACCTAAGTATTGCAACCATTTACAACACGTTACAATTATTTGAAAAGTTAGATATTATCATTGCACTACCTGCTGAAGATGGTGGAATTAGATATGATTTCTTTGGTTCTCCTCACTTCCACGCTATTTGTGATAATTGCGGTGAAATCGAAGATATCGACTTCCCTAACTATAAGCAATTAAAACAAGAACTAGCCAAGGAAGCGATGGATCAAGCCGGTTTCCAAACCAACAAGATTCATATTGAAGTCTTTGGTCTTTGCAAGAATTGCAGAGAAGAATTAACTAAAAAAGATAATTAATAACAACAAAAAAGAGTCACATTCGATTGAATGTGACTCTTTTTATTTACCCTTTTTTAACCACGGTAGTAGTCTTCTGGGACGCGAACTAAATCACGCTTTACTAATTCTTCAGCGTTTTGAACAGTGTTCCAAGCGGCACCCTTTAACAAGTTATCCGCTACCACCCACATGTTAAAGCATCCAGGATTTTCTTGGTCTGCACGAATGCGACCAACGAAAGTTGAACGCTTGCCTTCTGCGGTAATTGGTTGTGGATATACTTGATGATCTGGATCGTCTTGTAGGACTGCACCATCGAATTGATCGATAACGCGTTGAATATCTTCCTTAGTAGCTGACTTGTCTTCTACTTCGAAGTATACTGATTCACCGTGAGAAATGGCAACCGGTACACGAACACAGGTAGCGTTAACCTTGATGCCAGTAGCATCCATGTCGTTTAACATAATCTTCTTAGTTTCGTGAACCATCTTCCATTCTTCATGAGTAGAACCGTCTTCTTCAAAGACGTCAATTTGTGGTAATAAGTTAAATGCTAGTGGATAGTGCTTCTTATCACCCTTGGTAGGTAAGATGTCTGCGCTCATTTCCTTACCATCTAGGTAGTCTTGAGCTTGGCCGTAAAATTCATTTAATGCTGATTGTCCAGCACCTGAAGCGGCTTGGTAAGTGGATACAACGATTTGGCTTAAACCAAACTTTTCAAAGACAGGTTGTAAGGCAACCACCATTTGAATGGTTGAACAGTTAGGGTTGGCAATAATTCCGCGATGGTTAGCTAATTGATCAACGTTTACTTCTGGAACAACTAGTGGGACATCTGGGTCCATACGGTATGCACTGGTGTTATCGATACATACAGCACCGCGCTTTACAGCTTCTGGTAGGAACTTCTTGGAAGTACTACCACCGGCTGAAGCTAGCACAATGTCGACTCCTTCAAATGAATCTGGAGTAGTTTCTTCAACTTCGATTTCTTCACCCTTGAATTCAATCTTAGTTCCAGCTGAACGGCTTGAAGCAAGTAACTTCAAGTTCTTAACTGGGACGGTGGAGTCCTCTAGTTGTCTGACCATTCTCATACCTACTGCACCTGTTGCTCCTAAAATTGCTACGTTATACTCTCTCATTTTTTACAAACCTCACTTTTTATCTATTTTGAATAGACATCTGTCTTTTATATGCATACACTTTATTATTAATATACTTTATTTTTCAGATTTGTCAATTCATTTTCCTAATAATTGAATAAATTTATTTAGTCGATCGAGACCGGCTGTTAGTTTTTCTTCACTAGCGGCGAAGGAAATTCTGATGTAGCCTTCACCACTCTTGCCAAACATGCGACCGGGAATTACCCCTAGGCCAACCTTTTCGGCTAGGTCTAAACCAAATTGATAGTCATCTTTACCATAACTATCATCGATTTTGATGAAACAATAGAATGTTGATGTTGGCATCACGTATTCAACACCCATTTCGTCTAACCTAGTTGAGACTAAGTCACGACGTTTTTGATAAATCGCCTTAGCTTCATAGGCGTCTTCTTGACCGTTTGTCATTGCTTCTAGCGCTGCGTCTTGCACGTTGTCGGCAACACAGGTTACCATGTAGGCGTTAATCATTTTAACTCGTTGCATAATTTCGCTTGGACCACATATGTATCCAAAACGCCATCCTGTCATCGCATGTGATTTTGATAAACCATTGATGTATAGCACTTGGTCTGGAATTTCGCGTGCCAATGAGTAATGGTCGTGATCAAAGGTTAATTCACCGTAAATTTCATCTGAAAGTACCCAGATTGGTGATTTTGCGATAACTTGTCCTAACTGTTTAACTTCGTCTGCGGTGTAAGATACACCGGTTGGATTATTAGGGTCGTTAATTACTAATGCAACGACACCTGGATGTTGTTTTAGGGCATCTTCTAGCAATGCTGGTGTCAATTTAAAACCAGTGTTACTGGTATCAACATCAACCACGTGACCACCCAAGATTTCAATGATTGGTTCGTACAATGAAAAGATTGGGGCTGGAATGATAACTTCATCCCCTGGGTTCACGATTGCTTGTAGCGCTGAATAAATTGATTGAGTCGCACCGTTGGTAACCACGACTTCTTCAGCATCGTATTCTAGGTTCCAGCGGGTAGATAAGTAATTGGTAATTGCTTGTCTTAATTCGACCTTCCCAGCTTGGGCTGAGTAATGTGAGTCATTGTCGTTAATTCCTTGAATCGCAGCTTGTTTGATATGTTCAGGGGTATCTAAATCAGGTTCCCCTAAAGTTAACTTGATTAAGTCTTCGTTTTTTGAAATCGTGTCATCGAAATGACGAATTCCAGATGGTGCGATTCCGTTTAAACGGTGGTTATAAGTTCTCAAAAGCTGTGGATTGGTTCTTGGCATACAATCACTTCCTACAAAATATTTTCTAGACCATCGACTAAGCCGTGTAGTTCTGGAAGCTTTTCTAGTGCTACCCATACCCCTTGCATGAATGATTCACGATCAAATGAATCTTGTCGAATGGTTAATGCTTCACCGGGACCACCGAATAATACTTGTTCGTGGGCCACGTAACCAGGTAGTCGAACAGCGTGAACGGGAACACCCTTGTAGTACATCCCTCTAGCTGGTTCATCTTCTTGGTTGATGTTGTCACCTTGTTTGGTTTCACTCATCATGTCGACTGTGTGAATGGCAGTTCCTGATGGTGAGTCAGTCTTGTCTTCGTGGTGCATCTCAATTACTTCTACATCTGAGAAGTATTTAGCAGCTTGTTGAGCAAATTGCATTAATAGGACTGCTGATAAACCGAAGTTAGCGGCGATTAGACCGTTAACGTTTTCACCGTCAGCTAGACTGATTAGTTCTTGTTTTTGGTCTTCTGATAATCCACTGGTCCCAACGATTGGTGAGATTTGGTGTTCAATTGCGTATTTGACGTTATCGAAGACAACGTTGGGTTGAGTGAAATCAATCCAGACGTCATAGTCACCTTCGATTGCATCTAAACTGTTAAAGACTTTAACATCGTCAGATAGGTTGTAGTCACTTGGGTTCACGTCAGTTTTAGTGGTTAGAATCCCTGTGATGTCGTATCCTGGTTTATCCGCTAGTAAATGAACCACCTTTTGGCCCATTGATCCGGTTGCTCCTGCTAGAAAAATATTCATTAGTTTCTCATCTCCAAACCTAAGTCATGTAGTAATGCGTCTTCTGGTAGTTCCAAATGACGCGCTAAGTTTCTACGTTCTTCGTCATCCAATGGCAAGATTGGTAGACGACATCCCCCAACTGCAAAACCTTGTGCGTTTAACACGGCCTTAACTGGTGATGGTGATGGATACATGAATAATGCATTCATACGTGGGGTTAACCATCTTTGTAATTCACCGGCATGACGGTAATCTCCGTTTTCTAGTGCTTCATACATTTCACGCATTTGAGCGCCATAGATGTGTGAAGCTACAGAGATGATTCCATCTGCGCCGATAGCCTTGGCGAATAGTGATTGAGCATCTTCACCACTGTATACGTGGAAACCATCTTCGGTATGGTCAACCAAGTATTCTAGGTCTTCCATTGATGTACATTGCTTTACACCGATGATGTTTTGGTGGTGTGATAGTTCAACGACTGTGTCGTTAGCCATGGTTACTCCGGTTCTGCCAGGGATGTTGTAGATGTAAATTGGTAGTGTTGCTTGATCAGCAACTAAGGTAAAGTGAGCAATCATTGAACGTTGGTCGGGCTTGTTGTAGTAAGGAACAACTACTAACAAGGCGTCGATACCGTCGATAGTTTGCACTTGGCGGTTAAATTCGATGGTCGCTTCTGTGTTGTTACTACCGGTTCCGGCGATTACGTATGCGCTATCGCCAACCATTTCACCGAAGCGAGTGTATAGTTCAATCTTTTCTTCAGTGGTAAGTGTTGGTGTTTCACCTGTGGTTCCACCAATCACAAATCCACGACTGCCATTTTCTAGACAGTGTTGAGTGACTCTTTCTAATGCAGCGTAATCAATGTTGCCATTGTCATCAAACGGTGTGATGATGGCGGTCATAATATCAATATTTTGTGTCATTTTAATCGTCTTCTCTCATTTCGAATTCTAAAAATGAACTAATTGCGTTAATTCCCTTTTCAATGCAGCTTTCATCAGGATTGAAAGTGTCGGTGTGAAGTGCTGATGTGTTACCAACACCTAGCCAAAACATGGTTCCATCGAAGTGATGAAGAATGTAACCGAAGTCTTCTCCGGTCATTGCTGGCATTGTGACTGTGAAATCCACATCTGGATTTGCTTGCATAAAGTTCATAAAACGGTCGGTCAACTTTTGGTTATTGTTAACTGGGTAGTAACCACCTTGGTTGATATCAACCTTAACTTGGCAGTTGAACCCAACTTCAATTCCCTTACATATTTCAATAATTCTGGTCTTAACAGTTTGAATCATTTCTTGGTTCAAACCACGAATGGTTCCTTTAATATCTACCCTACCGGCAATTACGTTTCTGATGGTTCCACCGTTGATTTGGCCAAAGGTTAGTACTGCTCCTTGGATTGGATCAACGTTTCTTGAAACGATGGTTTGTAGTTGGGTGATTAGCATTGCTGAAGCCACCACCATGTCGTTTGCTTGGTGTGGATAAGCAGCGTGCCCACTCTTACCGATTAAGGTAATGTCGACTTCACTGGTTCCGGCAAACAAGGTTGGATAACAGCATCCAATGGTTCCGGCTGGTAGTTCTGGCGTGTCGTGTAATCCGTAGAATTCATCGACATGCCAATCACCTGAAAATAGGTTACTGTCGACTGCTACCTTGGCGCCACTTTCACTTTCTTCAGCTGGTTGGAAGAAGAAAATCAAGTCGTCGACTGGTTGGTGTTGAGCAAAGTGTTCCAACAATCCGATTGCAACCGTCATGTGGATATCATGTCCACAGGCGTGCATCACATCATCGTGCTTTGATGAAAACTCTAACCCAGTTTTTTCACTAACCGGTAGGGCATCCATATCACAACGGTAACCAATTGTTTTACTTGAATTGCTTCCGTGAACCTTTACCAAAATCGCAGTTGGTAATTGTTCTGGAGTAAAAACTTCCATATTATCTGTAGCAAATTCGTTGATTAATTCTAATAGGTATTGATGGGTTTGACTTTCGTGCATCGCCAATTCTGGAATCTGATGCAAGTGGCGTCTCACCGCAATTAAATCTAAGGTCATATCATCACAACTTTCTTAGTGCGTCTTCTAATTGAGTCTTTCCCTTGGTTTGATCGTCAATATCTTTAATTTTTCGTGCTGGGTTTCCGGCAACTAATGTGTTTGGTTCAACGTCGTGTAAAACAATTGATCCGGCTGCAACAACGGCACCTTCACCAACGTGAACTCCTTCGATTACAACGGCGTTAGCACCGATCAATACATTGTCGTCGATGCGAACTGGAGTAGCTGAAGCTGGTTCGATTACTCCTGCTAGGACTGCACCGGCACCGATGTGACTATGCTTACCAACGATGGCACGTCCTCCCATGACAACTCCCATATCAATCATGGTGTCTTCACCGATTTCACAACCGATGTTAATAACAGCACCCATCATGATAACGGCGCGGTCACCAATCTTAACTTGGTCTCTGATAGTAGCACCGGGTTCGATACGAGCGTTAATGTTTTTAATGTCTAATAATGGTACGGCTGAGTTTCTAGCATCGTTTTCCAATTCATATTCAGTCACTAAATCTGATTTCAAGATTGGTTCGATGTCTTTCCAGTCACCGAAGACGGTTGCGCTTTGATCATTTCCGAATACCTTTACTGATTGTGGAAAATCAATTTGTGCAATTCTTCCATTAATATATGCCTTAACTGGTGTCTTCTTTTCTGCGTTTTGAATGTAGCTAATAATTTCTTGTGCGTTTAGTTCTGCCATAATAATTAATCTCCTAATTCTAAGTTATTATCTAGTTCGTATAAGTTTTCAAATGATTGACGCTTTGTTACTAATTGAGCCTTACCATTTTCAACAAAGACAATTGCTGGCTTTAGGTTCAAGTTGTAGTTGGAAGCCATTGAGTATCCGTAAGCTCCGGTATCTAAGACAGCGACAACGTCACCGGCGTTTAGACTTGGCACGGATGCGTTCTTGATTAAGACGTCTCCTGATTCACAGTACTTACCAACTAGGCGAACCTCTTCAACGGGTTGTGCGCGTGGGTTGTTTGCTGAAACAACTTCGTATTCAGCATCGTATAACATTGGTCTGATGTTATCGCCCATTCCACCGTCGACTGCGACGTATGGCTTGATGCCGTCGACTCTCTTTTGTGATCCAACGGTGTAAAGGGTTAGACCGGACGAACCGACAATGCTTCGACCTGGTTCAATCCAGATAGCTGGAATTTGTAGGTTATATTGACTGGCTTGTTCCTTAATGGTGTTGATGATACTTTCAACAAACTTTTCAGGAGCTAGATAGCCGTCGGTTGAAACATATTGAATTCCAAATCCGCCACCCAAGTCCAAGACTTCGGTAGTGAAGTCGTATTCTGTGTAGAACTTGTTAGCTAGTTGCATCATCTTAACGGCTAGTGCGTTAAAACCATCTGGTGATGAAATTTGTGAACCGATGTGAGCGTGGAAACCTAATACGTGAACTCGTGGGTTCTTATGTAGTAGTTCAAACCCTTCCTCAACTTGTCCAGATGCAAGATCAAAACCAAACTTGCTATCGACCTGACCTGTTTGGATAAATTCATGAGTATGAGCTGTAATTCCTGGAGTAATTCTCATGATGACGTTGGTGGTTTCATCCAACTCTTCAACGACTTGGTTGATTAGTTCGATTTCATGGAAGTTATCAACCATGATGACACCGACGTGATTTTGAATTGCTAGTCTTAATTCTTCTAAAGACTTGTTGTTACCGTGGAAACTCATCTTTGCTGCTGGGAAACCGGCATGCAAAGCAACTGCGATTTCACCTCCGGAAACAACATCGATATGTCCGCCCTCTTGGTTCACCAATTGATACATCGCTGTATTGGCGAATGCCTTACTGGCGTATGAAATTTCGTAATCAATATCGTTTTGTTCAAAAATCTTATTGAACTGATGGAATTGATCGCGGATAGCTGAAACGTTGTAAACCATCAATGGAGTTCCAAATTGGTGAGCAAGTTCAACTGCATCGCAACCATCTATTTGCAAATGTCCATCTGCATTAATGTCATTATCTGTAATTTGATTTGTCATAATAAACAGCCTTTCTAATCGAATGATCTTTAGGTCGTTTTAAACTCGACAGATTGAAAACAAAAAAGGTTCTTTTGGATGAGTGGGCACACTATCCAAAAGAACCTTTAAAATTTTTATTAATCAATTTCTAATTTTAGGATTCAATTGTCGAAAGCGCTCCACAAGACATATTTTCTTGTGACAGTCCGTGCATTCTTCACACACGTCCCAGAAAATGATCTCTGCAAAAAATCATTAACTTCGGCAAGTTCACCTTTCAATAAAGCTCGTAGTCATTGCAGTGACTGACTTTATCTACTAATCTCGCTTGCGACCTCTTCGATTACTTTTAATAATATTCTAATAGTTGGATTACGTCAAGGAGTTTTTTAAATAAAATTTTTAAAGTTTTTTATTACCATATGAGCGACTGAAATTTCGTTTAAATTTCAAAAATGATAGCTTGTCTAATTATTTTTTAATGTTAAAATACAAATCAATAATTTAAGATTGCGAGTTGATTTACATGTCCAAGTTAGTAAAATTTGGTGGAAGTTCACTAGCCAATAGCGAACAATACGCCAAGGTTATAAACATCATTTCAGAAGATGAGCAACGTAAAGTCGTTGTCGTTTCCGCTCCCGGAAAACGTTTTGATGATGATGTCAAAATCACAGATTTATTAATTCAATACGCAACCCAAGTAATCAACAAGGAAGACTATCAAGCTACCCTAGATGAAATCATTAGCCGTTACGCTGAAATTGCTAACGCCTACGACGTTGATGAAGGTGAATTTGCCGGCATCAAGGACACATTCACCAACCTAGCAAAGAACGATTACAAAGACGACGAATACCTAATGGCCGCATTCAAGGCCAATGGTGAAAGAATGAACGCTAAGTTGATGGCAGCGGTATTAAACAGTCGTGGAATGAAGGCTCGTTTCGTCGATCCTAAGGAAGCTGGAATCGTTTTAGACGACATTAATCCAAACGCAGCTAACCTACTTGATGAGACCTATACCAATTTAGAAAACTTCGAATATTCTGACGATGAAAAATTAGTTTTCCCTGGTTTCTTTGGATACACCAAGGAAGGAAATATCGCTACATTCGCTCGTGGTGGTTCAGATATCACTGGTTCAATTGTCGCTACTGGTTTACATATTGATGTATACGAAAACTTCACCGACGTTAGTTCCATCTATGCGATTAACCCCCACCTAGTGGATAACCCATACCCAATTACTAAGATGAGTTATCGTGAAATGCGTGAATTGGCCTACGCAGGTTTTTCAGTCTTTAATGACGAAGCAATCATTCCCGCCATCAAGGGTCACGTGACCATCAACGTTAAGAATACTAACCGTCCAAACGACAAAGGAACATTGATTGTCCCTGAAGATGAAGTAAAGCATTCACACGTCATCACCGGGATTTCAGCTGATGATCGTTTCTCAGCTTTATACCTTCACTCATACCTATTAAACAAGCAAATTGGTGCTACCTTAACCATCCTTTCCATTTTCAAGAAGTACGGGATTTCATATGAACACATGCCATCAGGGATCGATGACTTGACTATCATCTTCGATAGAAACCAAGCTTCCGATGACACTATTCATGCCTTATGTAAGGAAATTTCAGAAGCCATCCATCCTGACAAACTAGAATGGATTCACAACTACGCACTAATCATGGTAGTTGGTGAAAACATGGCCGTATCAGTTGGTTCAATCAGCCAAATCATCAAGCCATTAGCCGAAAAGAAGATTCCAATTAACATGATTAACCAAGGTGCTTCCAAGATTGCGATTATGATTGGAATCGACCAAGAATACACAGATGAGGCTGTTGTAAGCATCTACAACCAATTCTTCAAGGAGGATTAATATTATGACAAAGTTACATTATGTACACGGTTCAGAGAACCATTTCTTCTTATTGGATGTCGATGAACTAAAAGATTCACTAGATGACACTCAATTAAGTCACCTAGCCCAAAAGCTAGCACAAAGCGACGTTTTACCATACTCAGATGGTTTGTTAGTCGTTGATCACTCAGACCATGCTGAATGCATCGGTCAAATGAAGGTCTTTAACTCTGACGGAAGCGTTGCTTCAATGTGTGGTAACGGTCTTCGTTGTGTTGGCCGTTACTTAGCCGAAAAATTCAACCAAACTGACTTTAAGGTCCAAACCATGCAAGCGGATTTAAACGTTCACGTCTTTGACGACATCGCAAAGGGTGTTTCATGGGTCGGCGTTCAAATCGCTCCAGTTAAATTTGCACCCGCAGATTTACCCTATACCAATTTAGATTTTGACCAAATTATTAACGAAGAAATTCCAGTATTTAGTGACCATCTAAAGTTCACTTCAATGGCTGTTCCTAATCCACACCTAATTAGTTTTGTCGAAGATGATAACGATTTAGAAGAACCCCTATTCAATCTAGGAACTTATCTAAACCAACCAAACGACTACTATCCAGACGGCGTCAACGTTAACTTCGCCAAGATTTTAGGTAAGAACAAAATATTCGTTAGAACTTTCGAACGTGGTGTTGGTTTCACCAACGCCTGTGGAACCGGAATGTCCGCCACTTCAATGGCTTTTGCGATGAACTACCCCGAATTAGTCGACGTTAACGAACCAATCGACGTCTTCAATCCCGGTGGTAAGGTCCAAACTAGAGTCCACACCGAACCCGACAACCGTTGGATTCAACTAATGGGAAACGCGACATTCGTTGGTTACATTGAAGCAGACGAAGTCGACTTATTATCTCAACCAATTCAAAACAACTTAAAAGAATCCGGTGAAGAAGCTGATTACCTCGCTTTCATCGATACCATTAAGCAATAAAAAAAGACTAGCTGATGCTAGTCTTTTTTAGTCTTTAAAGTATAAATGTTCATGCAGTTCACACTTCGGATTAAACTGTGCGAAACAATGTGGGCATACCTTATCTTGGTATTGTCGAAAGGTTAGTTTATGTTTACAACGGCCGCACATGACCGGCTTAGTATCCTTGGTACTAATTGGCACAAAGTCGTGATCAACCACTAAATTATGGCATTGATAACACGCAAAGTATTGGTGACACTGACCACATTCCATGGCCGCAATGTCGTGAGGCTGATGGTAGTGAATGCAGCGACTATCACTATCTAATTGAATTCCGTAAATCATTGAATCATCTCGATTTCTGTTTATTTATTATTTGATTCTGGTTTTTTTAACAAATACTGCTCGTATAAATGATTGTTCTTACTCAAGAAGTTAATCTCGGTGGTCTTATTAATTCTAATTGTCGTATTACAGTTCTCGTGCTCGTTTAAATCAGCGAGGTACTCGGATTCATTGAGCGTCATGACGTTGTCAGTTAATAGGACAATCTTGCCATGCTCGACGTATTCGCCCTCTAATACGCAAACGCTTATCACCTTTTCGGCCTCAAAGCAGTTCAATAAGACCTGTTGGATTGTGTTGGCGTTAAATGTATCCCACTGGTTCATTAAATGATAAGGATCGTATAAATCACTTTCCATATTCTGTTCAATATAGGAATTCAGCATGTCGGTATAAGCCGTTTCATACCTTATTTCTAAAATGTCACTTTTTAAAAATGCTGTCACTGTGTCTAACGCACCATTCAAATCGATGGTCTTCACAACAACAAAATCACCTAAGTCTTTTAAAAAATAACCTAATGAAAAGCTGTCTAACTCATATCCATCCCTGGATTTGAAGTACCATTCAGCTAATCGGCTATCTCCGATATATTCATCGTTTGTGACTATGTCCATGGCGACACCTTCTTTTTATCATTTACGATACTATACTCCATAATTTTTCTTTTGTCGCTCATCTGATACAATTAATATTATCAATTAAAGGAAGTGTACATATGAATCGCAAACAGTTTTTCATCATCCTGTCAGTGGCATTAGTTTCCTTTCTAGGAACCGTTGACATGAGTATCGTAAATACCGCTTTACCGCAGATATCTAAAGACCTACATATTCCAATGAACCAAGCAGAATGGATATCTTCAGCCTACTTAATTATTATCTGTATGTCGCTTATTTTATTCGGTAAACTAGGGGATCAAATCAGCAAGGCGAAAATATTTCAACTTGGAACTTTAATCTTTACCATCAGTTCACTAATCTGTGGACTTTCGGAAAACTTAATTATCTTATTGATTGCTCGTTGTCTACAAGGGCTAGGTGCTTCCATGACCATGGCAACTAATTTGGGAATTATCACCGAATCGGTACCGTTTAACCTTCGTGGTCGTGCATTAGGAATCAACACTACCATCGGTCAGCTAGGATACATTGCCGGTCCTGCCGTTGCCGGAATTATTCTTTCCATCGCTAATTGGAACTGGATTTTCCTATTCAACGTGCCAATCGGCATCTTTGCCTACGTCTTTGGTGAATTCGTCTATCAAAAGAAATCAATGAAGGAACGCCAAGTCATTCATATCGATTGGCCAGGTTTCATTATTTTGGCCGTCTTAATCGGTTTATTCTTTATTGGTATATTTACTGGTCAACAAATTGGCTTCGCTAATACCAGCGTTATTTTGGCATTTATCGCTAGCCTAGTTCTACTAATCGCATTTATCGTAGTAGAACGTCGTGTTGACGATCCAATTCTAGCATTGAGCCTATTTAAGAACCCCGGTTTTTCAATCAGTATCATCGCTTTGATGTTCATGTACATCATCATCTACTTCAATAACGTCTTGCTTCCTTTCTACATTCAAGACACCTTAAAGTTCTCACCATCACACACCGGACTACTAATGAGTGTCCTACCGGTGGTAAACGTCTTTACCGCCTACTTAGGTGGTGTGCTATGTGATAAGTATGGTGCTGTCATTATGTCACTTCGTGCTTCACTTGTTTTTGTGGCTGCCGAAGTCATTTTTGCCATCATGCAACCTAACTGGACATTAATGGTCATGCTATTAGGATTCGTGGTCTTCTCCACTGCCAACGGTTTATTCCAAAACAACCCAATGGTAATGGAAAACGCAACCAAGGATCAACAAGGCATTGCCGGTTCAATCTTAGCGTTAAGTCGAAACATTGGTTTCACCCTGGGATTATCAATCTCGACATCAATCCTATACGGTGCAATGAGCTTTAAGAACGGTAAAAAGATTACCACCTACCCATTTGGTAATGATTCCCTATTCGTTTATGGAATGCACTTCACCTACTGGGTTGCAGCAGTAATCATGTTAATTGTTACTGTCATGTTAATCTGGCTATTAAAACACAATCAAAATAAATACGCATAATAAAAAAGCTAGTGAGTAAATTCTCACTAGCTTTTTTGTTTGGAATTAACCTAAGAAATGTCTTAGACGTCCCATCTTTTCAATTAAGATTTCACGAACTTCTTGGTCATCAATACGAACTAAATCGTTTGCTAACTTAGCGTGTTCTTTTTCTTCTTCGTTAGTAGGGCCAGCCTCGATATCGAATGCATCTTCGATGGCTTGGATATCTTCTTTAACACCCTTCCATGCAGCATTCTTTTCGATTAATGACTCTAGAGCATCAGCACTGTAGTACTTCAAGACATGAGCAAAGTCATGCTTCATGTTTGGATAGTATTGCTTCAATGCTCTGATTTCATCATCAGTTAATTGGCTTAACACACGACCAGTACCTAATACTTCAGGTGGAACCCCAACTGAGTATAGTGAACCAGTAAATGTGATGGCTCTTGGCATCTTGTATCCATCAACATCTCTAGAGTATCCGATGATACCAACGTGTTGGTGTCTATCACGACGCTTAGGGAATGAATCAAAGACTGATTGTAAGTCGTTGATTAGTGGATCTAGAGTTTCATGGTATTGTTTTGCCGCCTTATCAGCAACTGATAACAATGTCTTTTGGTCATCGTCGTTGATGATTCTAAAGGCATTGTGTTGTAGACCATCACGTAACTTAGCTACGGCTGGTTTTACAACAGTTTCTAAGTCAAAGTCATATCTGAATGCTGATTGGATGGTAGCAGTCTTTAGACCTGGGAATTCTTCTAGGTATCTGTCGACCATTAGTGGAGATAGTCCCCCTCTAAAGATGGCACTACCAGTACCTGCGATTGGGTATACATCGATCCCTGTTTCGTTTTCGAATTCACCTAATTTAGTTAGGGCTAACTTGTTACCAATGATACTGTTTAAGAAACCATTTGATAAAGCTGAATCTGATCCGGCTAAGAACACACGTAGGTATGTTAAGTCTTCGCCAAATTCGTCTTTGTAAATTTCAACGTACTTCTTCAAAATGTCTGGAGCGTTAAATTGAGCTTCAAAACTTTCGAATAATGGAATCATTCTTAAGCGGTCGTTGTTTTCGTGACCATTTTCAAATTCCTTTGATTTGAAGTGAGCTAAGCTTGAGAATTTTTCTTCCATGTTAACCAATTGTTCAGCTGTTCTAGCCATTGGTAAGATTGCTTCGAACAATGGACGGTCTTTGAAACCTAAGTCTTGAGCAAAATCTTCAGCTAATAAGATAGTAGTCATAGCTTGCATTAAGCTGTAACCAGTTTCTTCCCAGATGTTTGGTAAACGGAAAGTTAAGAACCTGTCGTTACCAAGTGGATGTTTACTGAAGTAATCGTAATGTTCAGAATACAAGCGATCAATTACGGAAGAGTCAGCATGTTTTCCTTCCCAATCCCACATATATTCATCTGCATCTAATGTGGAATAGTTTTGATACGCTTCGTTAATTTCATTGAATGCGGACACGAACTTGTCGTTATCGTTCTTAAAAAATGGAACGTTAGCGTTGTCCGGGTGTTGAGTCCCCATGATGTTTGGAATTCTTCTGTCCATGTTAATTACCCCTTTATTTCATAAAAATTTGTAATCGTTTTAGCGCTTCTAAAATAACTTCTTTAGATGAAGCATATGACAATCTGATGTAACCTTCTCCACCAGGTCCAAATGCACTACCTGGAATAACACCAATCTTAGCTTTCTTAGCTAATTCTAGTGCAAAGTTTTCATCGTCTTTACCGTATTGTGCTGGAATCTTGGCGAACATGTAGAATGCTCCCTTTGGTTCTGGCATTGAGAAACCTAATTCAGTTAAACCTTTGTATAAGATATCTCGTCTTTCTTGGTAAATCTTAGCCATTTCAACGGGATCATTTTCACCGTTGATTAATGCTTCAGCCGCCGCAACTTGGGCAGAATTTGTAACTGATGTAACTACGAACGCGTGAACCATTCCAACCTTCTTAATGAATTCTGCTGGTCCACAAATGTATCCAACTCGGTAACCTGTCATCGCATGTGATTTTGATAAACCACTTAGATAAATTGTTTGTTCAGGTAACATGTTGGCAATTGAGTAGTGCTCTACTCCATATGTTAAGTCGCTATAGATTTCATCTGATAAAACATACATCGGATGTTGTTTAATTACTTCTGCAAGTCCGGCTAAGTCTTCTTTAGAATATTCAACTCCGGTCGGATTACTTGGATAGTTCAATAGTAAGGCCTTCACTGAGTCACCATGTTCATCTAGGATGGCCTTTAGTTTTTCTGGTTTTAAGATGAAGTCGTCTTCAGATACATCGACCTTAATGACTTCTCCACCTAGGATTTCGATAATTGGGAAGTATAAAGCAAATGTAGGTGTTGGAACAATTACTTTATCTCCCTTGTTAATAATTGTTTGAAATGTTGAGTATAAGGCTTCTGTGGCACCAACTGTCACAATCACTTCACTATCAGCATCATATTTTAAATCGTACTTATTTGATAAATGATTGGAGATTGCATCTCGCAATTCTTTTTTACCAGTTTGATCAGCATAATGGGAATCGTTATTCTTAATGCTATCGATTCCTGCTTGTTTAACGTGTTCTGGAGTATCCAAGTCTGGTTCTCCAATTGTCAATTTAATTAAACCATCAATGGAAGAAATCTTTTTATCAAAGCTTCTAATTCCTGATGGAGCTAATGCATTCAATCGTTGGTTATGTCTACCAACAAGTGATGATGATAAGTTGGGCATTACAATTCCTCCTAAATATGCAAAAAAGGACCAATTGATTGTTTCTAATCAATTAGTCCAATTTTCAATGAGCATCATATTGTTAAATACTATAATATAACTTCATTAAAATTACAATATAATTTTTAATCATTTTCTAATTTTATCAATCATATAAGATATTGATATATCAATATCTCAGATAAATATTTTGTTAGTTATTGAAAAAATAATTGTTCGGTAGTACCTTAAAAATGAAGGGTTTACTTTATGAAAAAAGTGAATTATAATTATTATTAATTAATAACCATTCTAAACTAGAAAGGGCCTTCAATATGAAAAAACAAACTTTAGCACAACGTATTAATATCATTCGTGCCGGTGTGATGGGTTCTAACGACGGAATCCTATCGGTTGCCGGTATTGTTATCGGTGTTGCCGGTGCCACTAGCAACACCTTCTCAATTTTTATTTCAGGAATTGCCGGCATGATTGCCGGAACCGTTTCAATGGCCATGGGAGAATATGTCTCAGTTAATTCTGAAAGTGATTCTCAAAAGAACGCCGTTGAAAGACAAAAGGTTGCCTTAAGAGACAACTATGACTCAGAATTCAAGATCGTCAAGGAAAAATACATGAATAGTGGTATCTCAGACGAACTGGCTACTAAAGCCACTACCGAAATGATGAACAAAGACGCTTTGGTGACAACCGTTCGTGAAAAATACGGTTTCAACGTCAACCAATTCACCAGTCCATACGCGGCTGCCATCGCGTCAATGATTTCATTTCCAACCGGATCAATCCTACCGCTAGTCGCTATCTCCCTTTTCCCTGCTAACATCAAGGTTGTAGCAACATTTATCGCGGTTCTAATCGCCCTATCGCTGACCGGGTACACCGCCGCAATGTTGAGTAACGCCAACCGTTTGAAATCAACATTAAGAAACGTCGCATCTGGAATGTTAACCATGCTAGTAACCTATCTAATCGGTTTGCTAGTCGGAAGTCTAGCCTAGGGAGGAATAACAATGGAAAAGAAAAAACAAACCGCCACAATGGACGAAAAGCTAAACACCCTTAGAGCTGGGGTATTGGGTTCTAACGATGGAATTCTTACCGTCGTTGGTGTCTTGTTCTCAGTTGCCGTGGCCACACCAAACATCTTCACAATTTTTATCGCCGGGCTATCCGACCTATTAGCCTGCGCCTTCTCAATGGCATCCGGTGAATACGCATCCGTTAGTTCACAACGTGACGCCGAAAGCTCATCGGTAGAAAAGGAACGTTACCTATTAAAGAACGATTTAGCAGGTGAAAAGAAGATTGTTCAAGAATTCTACATGAGTCGTGGAATTACCGAGGAAACTGCCAAAGAAATCGCCGATGAATTGATTGCTAAAAAGCCATTGGAAACAATGGTTAGCATCAAGTACAACATCGAATTAAACCACTACATGAATCCGTGGTCAGCCGCCTTCTCATCCCTATTCTCAGCCGCACTAGGTGGATTGTTCCCACTTCTTGCAATGAGTCTAACTAGTGGAATTTACCGCTGGCCAGCAACGATTTTAGCTGTTATTGTCTCAGTTGGTCTAACTGGTTTTATGAGTGCCAAACTGGGTGACGGTAAGGTCAAAGTCGCAGTAATCAGAAACATCATCATCGGAATTCTAACCATGATCATTCACTATGCCATGGGGAAATTAATGAACGAATTCTAAAACAAAAAAGCCTAAGCATTGCGCTTAGGCTTTTTTATTTACTTTAAATAGTTAATTGCAATTTGTTTATATAGACGTATGAATGAATATAATGATTCTAAATCAACGTATTCATCCGTTTGATGCGCAGTGTCATTTCCGGGGCCTAGGATGATAACATCCAGGTCTTGATTACGTTCCTTAAATTGAGAAGCATCGGTTCCCATTGATAAGGTCTTCAAGTCGAGTTTGTTGCCCAGGATTTCTTCACTGGCAGCTTGAGCAGCGTTGACAATTGATGAATCGGCATCGTTTTTGACTGGATAACCGCTGAAGTTTACCTCTAATTCTAAGTTATAGCCATCCTTTTGATTAAATGAATCAACCAATTCTTGCAAGTCAGCAATGATTTGATCGTTATTTAATTGTGGAATGGTTCTAACCATGACCTTTTGATAGGCGAAATCAGGAATTGAGTTAACCTGTTTACCACCTTCAAAGATATCAGGTGTGTAGATGGTTTTACCCAAAATATCATCCTCGCCGGTTTGTTTAGCAAAGTATTGCTTTTCTGCCTGGCGATAGTTGATAAGGTTATCAATCGCATCGATTCCTAATTCTGGAGTAGAACTGTGCGCTGCCTTTCCGACACTCTTAACGGTGTAGATAAGTGCTCCCTTGTGAGCATAGACAATGTAATGGTGGTTTTGATTGCCTTGTCTTTGACCGGTTGGTTCACCAATCACGATGGCATCGACGTCGTCAACATCCCCTCTTTTTGAAAGGAAGTTGGCACCACCCTGGGTTAATTCCTCAGAGATGGTTGCTAGAAATCTTAGCTGACCGGATAAGTCAGCATGTTCTTCTTTTAGTTCGATTAAAGCAATAACTTGGGCTGCTAGACCTGACTTCATGTCAGTCACACCACGGCCATAAATTTTGCCGTCTTCGACGTATGGGATAAATGGATCGTGGGTCCAATCAGCCAAGTTATTTTCATGAACGGTATCCTCATGACCAGCAAAGGCCAAAACCTTTTTCGAAGAACTACCAATGTGAGCAACTAGATTACTTCTATTATCAAATTGGTCCACAATTTCACTTGCGATTCCGTGCTTTTTAAATAGTTGGCTTAAATAATCCGCGATGTCTCTTTCGTTGGCATCTACCGTATTAAAGGCGACTAGGTCCTTTAATACCTGTAATTGTTCTTCTTTTTCCATTAGTATCTACCTTCTTATTTTGCGTTTTCGTGATCAGTTAATCTGGCTAAGATATCACCGATAATTTGAATGACGAATACCAAAATCAAAATTAAGATTAATGATACAAAGGTAACGTCATTTTCATATCTTTGGTAACCAACCATGACGGCTAGGTTACCAAGTCCACCACCGGCAACGGTACCAGCCATTGCAGTTAAACTGATTAGACTAATTAATGTTACCACGGATGAACGGATAATTTTAGGTAATCCTTCCTTTAGATATACTCTAAAAACAATTCCCCATGTTGATGAACCCATGGCTTGGGCTGATTCAACGATTCCACTATCCACGTCTAGTAGTGCGTTTTGCACTTGTCGAGCGTAGAAAGGAATGACGGCGATTACCAATGGAACGATACAAGCGGTGGTACCGATTGCAGTTCCAACGATAATTCTGGTGAATGGAGCAATCACAGCTAATAGAATAATGAAGGGAATGGCACGGAAGAAGTTCACAATCTTATCTAGAACAGTGTAGAAGGGAATATTTTCACTGATTCCTTCTGGTCCAGTTAAGACTAGTAAAACACCGATAAACAAACCGATTATTCCACCAATTAGTGCTGTTACGAATGTCATGTACAATGTTTCGATTGTGGCTTGTTCAAAGTCTGGAATCATTGTCATCACGTTTGGTAAGTAATGTGTTAAAAATGAACTCATCTGCTATCCCTCCTTACTATTTCGGATTTTTTCTTGATCCAAATTGATGTTGGTTAAATGAACATCCTTTGAAGCAAGGTATTCTTTGATTTCTTTGATAGTTGATTCTTCTGCATCGATTGCGATAATCAAGTTACCTAATGGCACGTTTGAAATAAATTCAATGTTTCCATATACGATGTTAGCGACGGCACCAAACTTTTGGTACAAATCAACGATGATTGGTGTTTCAGTAGAAGCACCGATGTAATGCAATCTGAATAGTTGTTGGTTACGTGATAATTCAACGAAACGTTCTTGAGCGCTTAGTGTATCCACTGCTTCCTTGACGTTGTTGGTGGTGTCGATAAAGTCTTTGGTTAGTTGTGTCTTAGGGTTACTGAAAACTTCTAAGATACTTCCCTTTTCGACGACCTTACCAGTATCCATGACAGCTACTTTATTACATAGTGACTTAACTACGTCCATTTCATGGGTAATTAAGACGATGGTAACGCCTAGTTCCTTGTTAATCTTCTTTAGTAATTGCAAGATTGCTTGCGTGGTCTTTGGGTCCAACGCACTGGTTGCTTCATCACTAATTAGGATTTGTGGATTATTTGCCAAAGCTCTGGCAATTGCCACTCTTTGTTTTTGTCCACCAGATAGTTGGGCTGGGTAGAACTTTTCCTTCCCATTTAGACCAACTAGATTGATCAAACGTTGAACACGTTTTCTTCTTTCTTCATTTGAAGTCTTAGTTCCAACCATTGGGTATAGAATGTTGTCTTCAATTGTTCTTGCGTTCATTAAGTTAAAGTGTTGGAAAATAAATCCAATGTTCTTTCTTAATTGACGAATTTGCGCATGGCTGAATTTATCAATATCTTTGTTATCGATAATCACTTTTCCGGCACTTGGTTTTTGCAGGTGGTTAATTACTCGTACTAGAGTACTTTTACCAGCCCCTGAATAACCAACGATACCGTAAGCGTCACCCTTTTCAATTTGTAGCGATACGTCTTGTACCGCCTTTGAAACTTGGTGTTTTTGCTTAAAGGTGACATCGATGTGCTCTAGACTAATTTGTGCCATAGTTTCACCTCTACCTCTATTTTGTTTCTAAACCTTACTTGTTGAAGTTGATGTCCCATGCAGGAATGTCTTCACCCTTGTAAAGTTTCTTTAAAAGATCCTTAGTAGCTTGAGTTTGGTAAGCTTTTACAACCTTCTTGTAGTACTTGTTGTTAGCTTCACTCTTGTTAGCTGAGATGATGTTGATGTATGGGATTGAATCCTTGTTAGTTGGTTCCTTAAATAGAACATCCTTTGAACTTAGGTTTGAATCTAATGCAAAGTTACCGTTAACAACAGCAGCGTCTTCGTCAGATAGAGCTCTTGGAGTTTGGGCAGCATCTAGAGGAACAATCTTTAGGTGCTTCTTGTTTTCAGTAATGTCACTTGGAGTTGGTAGTGAAGTGTTCTTTAGCTTGATTAGACCGGCACTAGCAAGTAGCTTTAATCCACGAGCTTCGTTAGTAACGTCGTTTGCAACAGCAATTGATGCGCCATCTTTAAGATCCTTTAGGCTTGAAACCTTCTTGGAGTATAGAGTTAATGGAGTAAAGATAGTCTTACCAATAGCAACAATCTTAGTGTGGTGAGCAGTGTTCCAGTTGTCTTGGAATGCGTAGTTTTGGAATGCGTTAATGTCTACTTCTTTGTTAGTTAAAGCATTGTTTGGTTGTGAGTAATCAGTAAATTGAACTAATTGTAAATCAACGCCTTCTTTTTTAACACGTTGTTGAACAGCTTTCCAAACACGTGTGTCTCCACCCATGATACCAATCTTAACTGTGTGTCCTGAATCCTTACCACAACTTGCTAAAAGGGTTAGTGGTAATACCAATAAAAATGTAAAAGCCAATAATAATTTCTTGTAATTCTTCTTCATAAGAATAACCTCCTAAAAATATAAATGTATGTAACGGAATTTTTAACTTAGCCAACAAAAAAACTCCGCTCCTAGATTAAATCTAGAAACGGAGTTCCGTGGTACCATTCTAATTCAGTGGAAGCTTGCACTCCCACCCTCAATAACGTCTATATAAACGCGTGCAATTAATAATGGTTGCCACCCCATCATCGCTTAATTATCAGCGATGCCAAATTACAGGCCATATTCATTATCTTCTGATTCATTCACTTTCAGCAAACGTGAACTCTCTGCGCAATCATTGGATAACTACTCTCCTGATCATCTTGTTTTATTCGTATCGGTTAAGTTGTTTTATATACTACACCCATTTTCTAATATTGCAACATATTTTTATCATTATTTTCTAATTTAATATTTTCTTAATAAATAAAAAGGAGCCTAATTAAGGCTCCTTTAGTGTTTTATAGCAATCTTACATTCTGAGAAAATAGTAATTCAATGATTAAAATTAACACATCTACGGCTACGAAGAAACCGATGAATGCGAAAAATGTTAGACGAATTGCTTGTAGACGTTTCTTTAATACATCCCCGGTAAATTCACCATGCTTCTTTTCTAAGCTAGGTAGTTTTAACTCTAGGAAGATGTAAATTGCTTGTAGTACAAATAACACGATGATCAAGTAGTTGTTGGCCATTTCTGGGAAGATGATGCTTAAGATAAACGCAGTAGCGACGATTGCTAGAATCACGTATTGACCAGTAATGACGTTAAGCTTCTTTTCTCCTGACTTAAATGCGTCAATTTGTTTCTTATCTCCGCCAAATGAATCAAGTGTCTTTTGATTGATGGTCTTATTCAACTTGTGAATCTTTGGTAGTGTTTCATACGCACCGAATAGTAATAGAGCGATTACAACAAAAAATAAAATTAAATAAATAACAGTATCCATTATCAGTCCTGCTTTCTTTATGTAATGACTTTATTATGTCATTTTTAATTTAATAAAAAAAGCTGAATGTTTCCATAACAGCTTTTCTTAATACTATCTTAAATATTTATCAAACCATTCATAGATGTCTGATAGACGTTTGATTCGAAGGTTTGGTAATCCATTTCTTGAGAATCCGTGGAATGATTGTGGATAACGAATGTAGTCCACAGGTGTTCCGGTTTGCTTAATCGCTGTGAATAGCGCTTCACTTTGGTTAACCGGACAACGCATGTCAAATTCACCATGTTGAATTCTAGTGGGTGTCTTGACGTTGTGGGCGTACTTCAATGGTGAGCAATCCCAGTAGTATTCCAATCCGCCCTCATCGTATAGATCCTTGCCAAGTTCTTTTCTAATGAAACGAACTCCGATGTCGGATGTTCCATATAATGAGTGCCAATCAGATACAGGTCGTTGCACAATTGCAGCGTTGAAACGGTCGGTGTGACCAATTGCCCAACTAGACATGAATCCACCGTATGATCCACCGGCAATGAAGGTGTTTTGTTCATCTAGGTCGGCGAACTGACTCAAGGCAGCGTCTAGACCAGATTGAACATCGGCAAAGTCTTCCTTACCGTATCTACCGATGACGCCGGTTTCGAATTCTTGACCGTAACTGGTAGAACCACGAGGGTTGACGTAGACGATGGCATAACCACGACTAGCTAGGACTTGGAATTCATGGAAGAAACTTTCACCGTAGTTAGCTTGTGGACCACCGTGGACATATAGAATTACTGGAAGATGGTTAGAACTACCGGTGTACTTCAATACCCATCCCTCAACAGTAGTCTTACCGTCTTTGGATGGTGTTTCAAAAGGTGTCACGTCAGCGTAATCATGTTGGGCTGAGAAGTTGGCGTTAGGGTCAAACTTCACGTCTAGTTGCTGGTCAACTAGTTGGACTAATTGACTTGGTGTATTTGGTGTTGAAAGGCTGAAGTAGATCTCACCATCGATGGCGGTTAGGTCAACGACATGACAGTGGCCTTCAAATAACTTGGTGATATCGTGACCGTTGTATTCAAAGACAACGCTGTGGCCGTGAGTCACGCCACTAAAGACAAAGTTGGTGTCTGACATCCAAACTAAATGACTACCCTCATTTTGAATAAAGTCGGCGGTAATTGAACCGAATACTTCACCCTCGAAGTCCTCGGTAGCATCGGTTAACTTATCGCTTACTTCATCGTAGATGTATAAGTCATTGACGGTTGCGTTTGGATACTTGGCATCATTTCCGACAACGGCGATTTTTTTACCGTCTGGTGAATAACTAGCGTAGCTAAATTCACCCTTGGCGATACTTGTTGTAACTTGTTTTTCCGTATCCTTGGTCAAGTCAACATCGTAGACCGCCCTAGTTTCATCTGATTCGGTTTCTAAGGTTGGATTAGTTGGTTTGATTACCAACAAGCGATTTTGTTTGGCATTGGCATCTTGCAAACTCAAGTCGTACTTGGAGCTGTAGACAGCGTTTCTTTGGTTCATCTTAATGTTGTAACGGTAGATGGTATCAGTAGCTTGATCATCGACCCACCCAATGCCGTCATGACGGTTATCAAAACGGTGGACCCTTCTAGTTTCTGGGAACTTGGCAGTTTCAAACTTAGCGGGCACCTTACTATCTGATGATTGATAGAAAACGGTTTGGCCATCTTTTCCACTAACCAGTTTGGATATATTAGCATCCTTGGTAAGTTGTTCGGCACTACCACCGGATAGTGGCATTCTCATTAAATCACCATTATGTAGATAGACTAGGTAATCGCCCACTTGCACGGGGCTGACGTTCTTGCCACCATCGGTCCATTTCTTTACTTCATTCTTGTTGTTAATGCTGATAATATCAGCAAAATAGGTATTTTCTTGCTTATCGACACGGTTTAAAACAGCGAAAATATTTCCATTAATAGCAGTAACTTGGGTAATGGATTTCAATTCAAATAAGTCATTTGATTCTATTTTTTTATTCATTAACAACGCCTCTTTTCAATTTAAGTCTAGTATTAATTTTTATCGGCATAAATGCAATAAAAAAGCCCTAACAATGTTAGGACTTTGTTTGTTTTTGATTTTTAAATTGCTCGGTAATGACAAACGATGTAATTGGAATCGTGATGATAACACCGATTAGCGAGAATAAGATGATGATGAACTCGGCATCAAAGACCTTGTCGTTTAAGATGTCACCCAGTGAGTAGGATAATCCGTGGAACCAGACAAATAATGATAATGATCCACCGAATAGTCCAAAGAATAAGGTATTCAATGTCGTTCCAATAATTTGTTTTCCGACATAGACCCCATCGAAGAACAAACGGTTAGGTTTGATTTCCGGATGTTGTTCCTTAATTTCATCCAAACCAGACGCAATCGCCATGGTTGCTTCGGCAATCGCACCCAGTGTACTTAGGATGGCTGTGGAAATCGCAATATCGATAAAGCTAATTCCGATTGGTAGAGATAGCCCTTCTAAGTCATCACTATCTTCTAGACCGAATCCTTGCACCTGTGCCCAGTGTTCGACTGGCACAATCAATAAGACAAGCGCTAGTAGCACCAATACGGAAGCGATAAAGGCTAGACGACTGGTTTCATCATTGGTCCCACTCAAGAAGATGGTCAAGGCCAATAGAATCACTCCGGCAATCAAAGTGACGACGATTGGTGGGAAGTGAAATGCCATCAAGACAATCGCGAAGAATAAGAAGCCAAAGTTAAGCACCAAACTTAGAAATGATTGAAAACCCTGTTTACCCCCTACCAATACCATTAGCACTAATAGGACAAGGCCTAACGCGATAATTGCACTCATTATTTACGCCTCTTTTCTGCAAAAAAACTGGTTAATCCACTGGCAACCGGAACTGCTAGGACAATTCCAATCCCACTGATTAGACTTTGCACCATCCCCAACGACATGTTCATTGAAAATGAGTATCCCCAACTATTGCCATTCTTTAAGAATAGAAGAGTCATCGACAAAGTTTCACCCATAAAGATGAAGAATAAGACGTTAATTAGTGGTCCCATGATGGACTTACCGATGTTTCGACCTGACAAGAATAGTTGCTTTCTTGAGACGTCAGGACGTTCCATTTTCAACGCAAATAATGAAGAAATGATATCGGTTGATTCATCCATCACCGCTCCTAATGAACCAATAATGGTTTCAGCTAGGAACAATGGACGTGGTGGCTGAGTGACATATTGCATCGATTCGTAGAAAATCCCCTTTTCATGCGTAAAATGAAAGACAATTAAACTGATTAGAATCGACAAAAAGGTACATGCGACCGTTGAGCCGAGTGTCACAAACATTTGACGGTTCCACCCAATTACTAGCCAAAGAGTTATGGCAGAAAATAGCACCGCTAATATGGAGAAAATCCATAGGACGTTGGATCCGTTGTTAAAACCATCAAAGTATAGTGCCACCATGAACAAGATGGTGTTAATGATGATACTTCCGATGGCCGTAATTCCCGCCATTTTAAGGAAGATAAACATCAGAGCGATTGCTAGATAAATTAAAAAGACGACCGGTGTGTCTCGTTTGGCATCTCTAATTGTGCTTTCACCCTGTCCGTGTAAGACCACAAAGGCTTTTTGGCCGACTTTGTATTTCTTATCCATCGCCTTAGAGTCTGTATATGTATTGTTTAACGTGATGTGTTCACCCTTGTGTTTACCGTTGGTGATTACCCCGCTTAGTTTTTGTACATAGCTGTGATCAACATTTTGAAAAGTATCGACCTCCTTAGTCTTGCTAAGTTCTTCGACTTTTTGAATCTGCATAATTGGTTGAGTATATAAAAAGTCATCGTGACTGACAAAAAACATTAAAATTACCCCAATTAATGCAAAAATCCCCACCATTTTGATGGGGAATTTTTTCAATAAATTACCCAAAATAATTCCTTCTTAATTATCAAATTTTGAACCTAAAAATTCCAGTTTAGGTAATTTTAACACACTTTAATTAAATAAATCTTAAATGGCTCCATCATGCAAGCTTATGCCGTTTAAAGCCGGCAAATCGGCATTTTGCGAATGTAACTTATTTGACACATAACATTTTTCTTTGTAATAATAGTACCTATGCTTTAAACAAACTACAATTTCAAGGAGGAAGATCATGACCAAAAAAGTTGAAGTTAAACATCTAACCAAGATTTTCGGTCGTCATGTTGGTCGTGCCAAAGAAATGATCAACGAAGGAAAATCCAAAGATGAAATTTTAGCTAAAACTAACAGCGTGGTTGGTGTTCACGATGCCAACTTCGATGTTAACGAAAATGAAATCTTTGTTATCATGGGACTTTCCGGTAGTGGTAAGTCTACTTTAATTAGAATGTTGAACCGTTTATACGAACCAACTGATGGTGAAATTCTATTAGACGGGGAAAGCATTACTAAATTCGATAAGAAAGAATTACGTGAATTTAGACGTAAGAAGATGAGTATGGTATTCCAAAACTTTGCTCTATTCCCTAACAGAACCATTATCGAAAACACCGCTTACGGTTTAGAAATCCAAGGAGTCGATAAAGAAACTAGACATCAAAAAGCACATGAATGCTTAGAACTAGTTGGATTACACGGATATGATGATAGATACCCTAATGAATTATCTGGTGGACAACAACAACGTGTCGGATTAGCTCGTGGTTTAGCTAATGACCCAGAAATTCTATTGATGGATGAAGCATTCTCAGCATTGGATCCACTTAACAGAAAAGAAATGCAAGACGAATTGCTAGATTTACAATCACACCTAAAGAAGACTATCATCTTCATCTCACATGACTTAAACGAATCACTACGTATTGGTGACCGTATTATGATCATGCGTGATGGTGAAATTGTTCAAATCGGTTCACCAGAAGACATCTTACAACACCCTAAGAATGATTATGTTGAAAAATTCATCGAAGGTGTGGACAGAACTAAGATTCTTACTGCTAGCCGCGTTATGATTAGACCAGATGTTATCAACATCGAAAAAGACGGTCCAAGAACCGCTCTAAGATTAATGAAGGACAACCACAACTCAAGTGTTTACGTTGTTGATTCAGAACACCACTTCAAGGGATTAATTGATGCTAAGGATGTTATCAAACAAATCGAAGATGACAAGCGTGACTTAGAATCAATCCTTAGAACCGACGTTCCAACAACTACACCTGATACACCTATCAAGTCACTATTAAACGACATTTCCAAGACTTCAGTACCATTCGCGGTATTGGACGACAATGATCGACTACTAGGAATTATCATTAGAAGTTCCGTATTAGGCGCAATTTCTGGAAACGAGGTGCAAAATAATGGCTAATTTATTTTCTTTAACTATGCAACCAATTCCATTTGCGGATTGGATTAACAGTTTCGTTAACTGGTTAACTCAATTCGTTGGTTTCTTCAACGGTATCACTGATTTCATCGGTGCAATCGTTAACTCATTCCAATGGGTATTTGATTTACTACCCGTTTGGTTATTCATCGTCTTAGTTCTAGGTATTACTTACTGGGCATTACATGACAGCAAGCACTGGGGACTAATGATCTTCGAACTTATCGGTCTTGTATTAATTTACAACCAAGGTTACTGGAGAGATATGACTCAAACATTAACACTAGTTCTTACTTCTAGTCTAATTATCGTTGTTATCGGTATTCCTTTGGGAATCTGGATGGCAAAGAGTCACACTGTTAAGGTAATCGTTAAACCAATCCTAGACTTTATGCAAACAATGCCTGCATTCGTTTACCTAATTCCTGCCGTTGCTTTATTCGGTATCGGAATGGTACCCGGGGTTATTGCTTCTGTTATCTTCTCACTACCTCCAGTAGTTAGAATGACTAACCTAGGAATTGAACAAGTTCCTACTGATTTAATTGAAGCTGCCGATTCATTCGGTTCAACTGGTTGGCAAAAGCTAATCAAGGTTGAATTACCAATTGCTAAGAACACATTAATGTCTGGTGTTAACCAAGGTATGATGCTTGCTCTATCAATGGTAGTTATCGCTTCAATGATTGGTGCCGTTGGTCTTGGTTCAGAAGTATACTTCGCCGTAGGTAGAAACAACGCTGGTTCTGGTTTCACTGCTGGTTTTGCAATCGTAATTCTAGCAATCATCCTAGACCGTGTTACTCAAGCCTTTAACAAGAACAAAAAACACTAATTAGGAGGATTTAAATGAGAAAGAAAACTAGATATGTTTTAGCAACATTAACCATGTTTCTTATGGCAACAGTTCTAACTGCTTGTAGTAGTTTAACTTCTCCATACAATCCTCATAAGAAGTTAGGTCCTCAAATCAACTACACCATCACTGGTATTGATGCTGGGGCCGGTATTATGGCTTCTACACAAAATGCGTTAAAGGAATATCCTTTAGCACAAAACAAGTGGCAACTACAAACTAGTTCAACTGCTGCAATGACTTCTACATTAGCTAAAGCAATTAAGTACAAACAACCAATCGTAGTTACCGGATGGCAACCACACTGGATGTTCAAGAAGTTCCCTCTTAAGTTCCTAAAGGATCCTAAGAATGTTTACGGTTCTTCAGAACAAATCCACACAATTGCTAGAAAGGGTCTAGCCAAGGATAATCCTGGTGCTTACAAGATTCTAAAGCAATTCCACTGGACTCCATCTCAAATGTCAGACGTGATGCTACAAACTAATGCTGGTGTTGATCCTAAGGTAGCTGCTGATAACTTCATCAAGAAGAACCCTAAGTTATACCAAGAATGGACTAAAGGTGCTCCAAGAGGTAATGGTAAAGCAGTTAAGTTAACTTATGTTGCTTGGGATTCAGAAATCGCATCAACTAATGTGATGGCTGAAGTTCTAAACAAGATGGGTTACAAGGCAACTATCCAAGCCCTAGAAATGCAACCAATGTGGGCATCAATCGCAACTAACGCTGCCGATGCCTCACTATCAGCTTGGTTACCTAACACTGCCGGTTTATACATGAAACAATACAAGGATAAAATCGACGATGTTGGTCCAAACTTGAATGGTGCTAAGGTTGGATTGGCTGTTCCTAAGTACATGAAGAACATCAACTCAATCGAAGATTTAATCAACAAATAATAATAAAGAAAAGCTATTCTATTAACTTTAGAATAGCTTTTTTATATACTAGGGATATAGCAAAAAAATAAACGTAAATGAGGTGTCAAAATGAGTAATGACAAGATTAACGAATCACTAATCAAAGACGACTTCTATCAAGCCGTTAACGGTGAATGGGTTAAGAATGCAACCATTCCATCAGACCACTCTTCAACCGGTGGTTTCATGGACCTAGTCGATAACATCGACAAAACTTTAATGAATGACTTTGACGCCCTACTTGATGGATCAATGCAACCATCAAATGACGATATGCAAGAATTCAAGAAGTTATACGATTTAGCAATGGACTTTGATAAGCGTGAACAAGATGGTGCTAAACCACTAAAAGCCACCCTTCAAAGAATCGAAGACGTTAAATCATTCGACGATTTAAATCAGCAACTATCTGATTGGACTCTATCTGGTTTGCCCCTACCATTTGGTTTCGGCATTGAAGCAGACATGAAGAACGCCAAGTACAACGCATTGTACGCAAGCGGTGCTTCAACCTTCCTACCAGATAAGACCTACTATGATAAACAAAACCCGGCTGGTGCCAAACTAATGCCAGTGTTCCGTGACATGATGCAAAAGCTATTAACTATGGTTGGCTACGACGAACAACAAGCTAAAAACATCGTCGATGCCGCTGAAGACTTCGATAGAACCATCGCACCACACATCAAGTCAGCCGAAGAAAATGCCGACTTCGCTAAGATGTACAACCCAATGAGCTACAGTGATCTAGCTAGTCAAATTGACAAGTTTGATATGGATGACTACGTTACTGGTCTAATTGGCCAAGTGCCTGATCAAGTCATCGTGACTGAACCAGACTACTTCAAGGCATTCAATGAAATCGTCAACGACGATACATTCTCCAAGATGAAGAACTGGATGATTGTGAAGGTCGTTAAGGGGGCTGCTGGTCTACTATCAGAAGAATTCCGTCAAATCGGTGGAACTTTCTCACGTACCCTTTCAGGTAAGAAGGAAGCTACTAAACCTAAGAAGGCCGCATACTACCTAGCATCCGGATTATTCGACCAAGTCGTTGGTGACTACTACGGTCGTAAGTACTTCGGTGAAAAGGCTAAACAAGATGTTCACGACATGGTCGTTAAGATGATTAACGTTTACGAAAAGCGTCTATCACAAAACGACTGGTTGAGTGAAGACACTAAGAAGATGGCTATCACAAAGTTAAACGCTCTAGCTATTCACGTTGGTTACCCTGATGAAATCAACCCACTTTACCACCAATTCAAGGTAGTTGGTAAGGAAGATGGCGGTGATTTATACACCAACGTTGAAAACATCGACAAGATTATCACTAAGGATAAGTTCAGCAAGTGGAACCAACCAGTAGATAATAGCATCTGGGACATGAGCGCTAACACGGTTAACGCTTACTACTCACCTCTGGAAAACGTGATTGTCTTCCCTGCTGCTATTTTACAAGCACCTTTCTATAGCCTAGAACAATCATCAAGTCAAAACTTTGGTGGTATCGGTGCCGTTATCGCCCATGAGATTTCTCACGCGTTTGATAACAACGGTTGTCAATTCGACCAATACGGTAACCTAAACAACTGGTGGACCGAAGATGATCATAAGCACTTCGATGCCCTAGCCGAAAACATGATTAAGGAATTCGATGGTTTAGACTTCGCCGGACAAAAGGTTAACGGTAAGTTGACCGTTTCAGAAAATATCGCCGATGCTGGTGGTCTAAGCTGCGCCCTAGAAGCTGCCAAGGGAGAAGCAGACGTAGACCTACGTGACTTCTTCATCAACTGGGCAACCATCTGGCGTACCAAATCAACTGAACAATACAAACAATTACTACTATCAATCGATGTGCACGCTCCAACCGAACTAAGAGCACAAGTTCAAGTGAAGAACCTAGAAGACTTCTACAAGACCTTCGACGTTCAACCCGGGGACGGAATGTACTTACCTGAAGATAAGCGAGTAAATATTTGGTAATAAAAAAAGACCTGACAAAAGTCAGGCCTTTTTATTTAGCTTTTATTTTTTAGTGTTCTTAAGCATTAATGCCATTGCTAAACCGAATAGTTCAATCACAAAGAATGTAATGAAGACGACATGGAAACCACCCATTTGGGCAATTGCATGGCTCATTCCCTTAGCAATGTTGTTGTTCATAACGTTAGATAAAATCAAGGTAGCAACCAAGACACCAGTTGATCCAAGAATTTGTCTAAATGTTGAAATAACTGCTGTACCATCTGAGATTAAATCCTTTGGTAATGAGTTAGCACCCATTGTAACGGCCGGCATCATGACAAAGGCGTTTCCACCTTCGATGATTGCAGCAATTACCATCATTGGTACAAGACCCAATGTAGCGCCGGTGATGCTCAATACTAACCATCCGGCTAGAATCATGAACATCCCTGTTAGCATGGTTGATTTGAAACCAATCTTATCTGCTAACTTACCAGTTAATGGGTTTAACAAACTCAATACGATGGCACCAGGAGCTAGTGCTAAACCAGAAACAGTCTTGCTTACTCCCAATACGTCTTGGTAGTAAAGTGGGAAAATGATTGTCACAACAATTAAAGCGATGTATGAAGCACCTGTTAAACCAACTGATAGGTCATAGTTAAAGTCCTTTAACACTCTCAATTGTAGTAGTGGTTGATCCATCTTGAATTGACGAATTGCAAACATCGCAACCATTAAGATACTTACAACCAAGATGATAATGGCTTCAGTCAAATCAATGTTGGTCTTACCAATCATGTTAACCACGTATAGGATACCAATCAAACCAACTGATAGGATGACTGATGGGAAGTCTAGGTGACTTTCCTTTTGTGGCATGACATTCTTAATTGCAAATAGTGAAATTACAAATAGAACTGAAATGATAACGGCAAAGACGATGAATAATCCACGCCATGCTGAGAAGTGTAGAACGATTGCTGAAAGAATTGGACCACAAGCAAGTGCTGAACCCATGATTAGGCCAGCAAATCCCATGGTAGTCCCCCTTTTTTCTTCAGGTGTAATGTATAACAACACTGATTGGTATGATGGGAATAAAATACCAACAGCAATTGCTTCCATTGCACGACCTAACATCATCACTGGGAAGTTAGGTGCAACTACCACAATCAAAGTTCCGATATCAAAAATT
Organism: Lactobacillus sp. B3795; assembly: GCF_026535805.1. Taxonomy (NCBI): domain Bacteria; kingdom Bacillati; phylum Bacillota; class Bacilli; order Lactobacillales; family Lactobacillaceae; genus Lactobacillus; species Lactobacillus sp. B3795. The sequence goes on along the minus strand of NZ_JAFNPE010000001.1, from coordinate 159,243 downwards.
GCTAAAATCAATAAGAATAATTGCTTAAACTTAACATTGTTAAGTAACCATGGACTAACCGGCATCATGACACACATGATTAGCATAAATCCGGTAGTTAACCATTGAACAGTCGAAGCATCAATTCCAAATGAGCTCATTAAGGTAGGATAAGCGGTTGAAATTGATGATTGGCTCATTGACATTGTAAAGCTACCCAAAAGTAATACAATGACGAACAAAAAACGATTGTATGGCTTACCATTTAAATCGTAATTCTTCAAAACCTTCATCTCCTAATTTAGAATCATTATAATTTAATACTTTTTCTATTTTATCGATTTAGGTTTAATAAGTAAACTATTTTGCTTTGCTTAATTTTCGTCGAACAAGAACCTTGCGATGATGTGATCAACGAAGATGTTGTGGTGCAAACGACTGTGTTGACCATTGACCCCATTAACTGGGATTTCTTGGTAGTTCTTAGCACGTTTACCAATCAAGTACTTCAATGATCGAGCTGAGGCAACTGAAACGACACCGTCTGATTCTTGTTTGGTATTATCGTTACCATATATATTCAAAACAGAAACATCTTTAGGGAATGTCTTACAATCATTTAAAAGTAATTGATATGATGGGAACCACTTGTTAGCTTGTGAGTAAATCATGGGTTTACCTTGTGCATCAACGTAATTATCATTACCCGTACTGCCTAACTTGATGATACCGTCGTATGGTCCGGCGATTGAAACAAATTTTTGTAATTTTGGCATGTCTTCATCGCTGTTATACCTTGCAGCTGTATCTAAGATAGTAACGGCTCCGGTAGAATGACCGACAGCATTGTAGTAATTAAATCCATAATGGTCTTTTAGTTTTAATAGAATTGCATGTAACCAACTTACTTGTTGATCAACCGGTGTAAACTTTTTCTTGAAAATAACTTGAATAATTGGTTTTCTGGTATTTAGTTCAAGATTACCCTTATATTTTATTTTACCTCGTTTATTAACTAGTATAATTAGAGAACGGTTACCTCCATCACGTGATGCAATTGTTGCCAAGTGATTAGTGGATTTACTAGATCCTCCCAGACCATGAACATACAATGTTGGTGTGTTTTGACCACCTCTAGATGATCGAGACATTAATAGGTTGTCACTTCTAATCGCAAAGAAAACTGCGAAAAACGCAACAATTAATGTCACAATAATCAAAATAATATTGGTCTTAGCTGTTTTACTCAAGATGATTCCCCTCTCTTTTCTTCTACTCTCTATCATACTAGAAAATCACAAAATTTACATCCATAATTATGTGCATTAATTAGCCAAATCTAGTAATTTGTAGTAGATTATAGGTATAGACTAAATATGAACGAATAAAGGAGAATTTATTTTGATTACACTTAAATCACCACGCGAAATCGAAATGATGGCCAAATCCGGTGAAGTCTTAGCTGGCGTTCACCTTGGCTTACGTGACATGATCAAACCAGGTCTAGATACTTGGGAAATCGAAGAATTTGCTGACAAATACATCACCGAACATGGTGCAAAGGCATCAGAAAAAGGTTTTGAAGGCTACAAGTTTGCTACTTGTGTTTCAGTTAACGACGAAGTAGCTCACGGAATTCCACGTAAGGGCCTAAAGCTTAAAGATGGTGACATTGTTAAGGTTGATATGACCGTTAACAAGGATGGCTTTGAAAGTGACTCTTGCTGGACTTATGCAGTTGGAAACATCTCAGAAGAAGACCAAAAGCTAATGGACGTATGTAAGGAAGCTCTATACCGCGGTATCGACCAAGCCGTTGTTGGTAACCGTTTAGGTGATATTGGTTTTGCTTGCCAAGACTTCATTGAAAACCAAAACCACATGGGTGACGTTCGTGAACTAATCGGTCACGGAATTCAACCTACTATGCACGAACAACCAAACGTTCCTGCATACGGTGAACCTGGTAAGGGTCTACGTCTAAAAGAAGGTATGACCATTACCATCGAACCAATGGTTAACCTAGGAACTTGGGAAATCACTGATAGATACGATGCTAAGGACGACTGGACTTACTACGTATCATCAGATGGTACTAACTCAGCTCAATACGAACACACCATTGCTATCACTAAAGATGGTCCAAAGATTCTAACCTCTCAAGGCGACGACATCGACGAAAAGTACAAACTATAATAAACAAAAAAGCCTCGTAAGATAATTCTTACGGGGCTTTTTATTTTGGTTGAATTAGTCCAAACCGTTAACACAGTGTTCAGGCTTTTCACCCTTTAGCACGTGGTTTACTTCACTACTTGCCATGTTAGAAATCTTAGTAAATGATTCTACTGAGAATCCTGAATTATGTGGAGTCATGAAGACGTTTGGTAGTTTTCTTAGTTCACTATCCATTGGAAGTGGTTCTTTTTCGAACACGTCTAGACCTGCTCCGGCGATTTCACCAGACTTCAAGGCTTCAATCATGTCTTGTTCGTTAATCACTGCACCTCTAGCAAAGTTAACGATAAATGCTGAATTCTTCATCATCTTGAATGTGTCTTTATTAACAGAACCGATAGTTCCCTTCACTGCTGGTAGATGTAGTGAAACGAAATCAGAACGTTTAAATAGTTCATCCCATTCAACGAATTCACCGTATTCTGAAGTCTTAGGGCTTCTGTTCCAGATCAATGTCTTAACACCGAAACCTGAAAGCATCTTGGCAGCTTGTTGACCAATGTTTCCATAACCAACAATCCCAATTGTCTTACCCTTAATATCGTGTGATGGGTGATGGAATGCGTATGAGTCATCACCTTCATGCATTTTTTGAGAAACTGTGTATAGGTTCTTAGATAAAATTAAAATATCGGTAACGGCACATTCAGCAACCGCCACTTCGTTTCCACCAGGTGTATTGGTAACGTAAATTCCACGTTCCTTACAGTGGTTTAAATCGACATTATCGTATCCCACACCAAAACGTGCGATAACCTTTAGGTTAGGCATTTGGTCGATAGTGTCATTGCTTAATGGAGTCGCATTAATTACCATTCCATCAGCATCTTTGTGTTGAAGTAGAGAGTCTGCGTATTGATCTTCTAATTCCACTACTTCAAAGCCATAATCCCTAAGTGGTTCGCCTAAATAATGAGCAAATTCTTTAGGAATAATTACTTTTTTAGCCATTTTCTCTTCAACTCCTCATTTTTTATAACATATAAATATTATCACAAAAAAAGCCACTACATGGATTTTTTATATCCATTAGTGGCTTTTAGCGACTTTAATGTCTATTAATTGTGTTTTTTGGCCATAGGATTAATTTACCCTTAATGGCACTCTTTCGTTCAACAGTAACTGGTTTCTTCCCGCGACGTGGCGTCCATCTTGGATTTCTAATTACGGTAGGATCATTTTTAATCATCTTAAAGACTGACATAATGATCAAGATGCAGACGAACATCAATGGGAACCCGGCTAAGGTACAGAAAGTTTGAACTGTCTCAAATCCCCCAACGACAACTAAACTGAATGAGAATAGGATAAATACAACTACCCAGGTCATTCTGTTAACACGACTAGGTTCTTTACCAGGACCAAGTGGCAAACTGGTAAATGAAGAAAGCACGAATGCTGATGATGAAATCGTGGTTGCCAAGAAGATGAAACAGGAAATAAAGTAAAATGCAAACATGACATACTTCATAGGTAAGGTTCCAAGAACGGCTGAAATAACAGCGGCTTGGCCTTGCGTATTTAAGATATGTGTTAAATTCAATGTTCCGGTCTTTTGTAGCCATAGTGAGTAACCACCAAAGACGGCATAAAAACTCATGCATCCCAAAGCACCATAGGTAAGCATCCCCATGACGATTTGTCTGATTGTGCGTCCCTTGGAAATCTTAGCAATGAATAGTCCCATGAATGGCATGTATGATAACCACCAACCCCAATAGAAAATGGTTTCTTGTTGGGCAATTCCGGGACGACCGTTTGGCACGGTATTCATACTCATTGGAATGAATTTTTGAATCAATAATCCGACACTGTTTGTTTCTGAATTTAGAATGTATACGGTTGGACCAACTAGCAAGACGATTGCTAGGAAAATAATAGCGGTCCAGATGTGGGCATTACTTAACTTATCAATTCCACCGTTTAGTCCCTTAAAGACGGTTAGTGCAAAGATAATGAATAATACCAAGAATAATCCTAGTTTCATATTTAGATTATCAGGAATTCCGGTTAAAGAACTTAAGACTTTGGAAATGATTGGAATTTCCAAACCTACGGAGGCTCCTACCCCTCCCATGATTCCAAATACTACTAGTAGGTTGACGATTTTTCTGGCAATGTTTTGCCAAAGTTTTTCACCATCTAAGATGGTAATCGCATCACTTAGAGATTGAATTTTGCGTTTCTTGTTATACATCATATAACCAATAGCAATCGTGGGTGCCGCGAACATCAACCAAGCCATTGGACCCCAATCGTATTGACCATACATGTGAGCTAAGTTGTAAGCAGTCACTGAGTATGGTTTAACAGATCCTTCTGGATGTTGAACGTATCTCAATGGGTCCACCATGCTAAGCATTAGAATACTTGCATCGATGGCGGTCGCAAAGACCATTGAACCCCATTGGAAGTTCTTGTACACCGGCTTATCCGTAGGTTCCCCTAAACGAATATTGCCATACTTTGATAACATCAAATATACAAAAAACAAGAAATTGATGATGTAAATCCACATGTAACCCCAACCCATATTGCTGGTTACCCAGTTCAATACGTTGTTTAGAAGTCCTTGTAGTGAAGAACCACCAATTATCAAAAATACTGAAACCCCTAAAAATAATACGACAGTAGGAATAAAGACGAGCTTGTCGATATTTTTACTTTTAAAAATAATAATCCTCCTCTGAGATTAAACACAAAAAGCTGCACAAATAAGTGATTCGTATATAACGAATGACCATCTGCACAGCTTTTCTAAGGTTATACAAATTAAATTCGAATTATTTTTGCATTTCAATTATATTATACACAAATAACAATTTATGTAAAATGTGGCCGCACGGGCGTTTGAAAAGCATATTTTAATTCCTATTTGACCGTTTTAATAACACGAGCTGGATTACCTACAATGACCACATTGTCGCCAAATGATTTGGTAACAACTGATCCAGCACCAACGACAACATTTTCACCCAATGTAACACCGGGCAATACAGTCACATGTCCTCCTAGCCAGCAATTATCACCGATGGTAATTGGTTTTCCCATTTCGACATCGGCCTTTCTTTGGTCTGGGTCCAATGGATGTACCGGTGTGTACAATCCAACGTCTGGACCAAAGTAACAATGATCACCAATTGTGATTGGGCATGTGTCCAACAATGTTAAGTGGTAGTTGGCATAAAAGTCGTCTCCAACATGGATGTTGTATCCATAGTCGAATTCAACGCCGGTTTCAATCCATAGATTATTACCACTATCGCCAAGCAATTTAGCTAGTCGTTGGTTTTGTTCTTTATTATCTGATAGTGAATTAATGGCGCTTAACTCTTTTCTAACAACACTACGTCTTTGTTGTAACTCTTCGTCATATTGTTGATAAGGTTCTCCTGCCGTCATTTTTTCACGTTCTGTTTTCATATTTTGCCAGCTTTCATAACTTATTCAATTATTATTGTATCATATGAAATTATTTATCAAAAAAACCTAAATCACGAAGGCTCTTCTCAATGTCAGATACTGACTTATCTCTATCGATGTATTCCTTAGCCGTTTTTGATTCAGCTGGTTTAACTGTTATATCGGGATTTTTCCCCTTTTTCTCAACGATTTTAGGCTCTTCGGTACGCTTCTTAATTGTTGAATGAACACTTGTCTTGTTTGGTTGATTTAATTTCATATCATCCATTTTTTCATTCAAAAGTTTATCAACAAAATTGTTTCCAGAGTTATCAGCATGACCCTTAGTCCATTTGAAGTTTAAGTGCTTAAATTGGCCTAGTAGTGCTGATAGTTGCATGAATTCATTTTTGTTTTTGATGACTGTTCCATCGCTTTTCTTCCAACCACGACGACGCCAAGAGTTTAGCCATCCCTTAGTGATTGAATCTAAGACGTACTTAGAGTCCAATATAGCGTCAATAGACTCGTTTTGCCATCCCTGGTCTATGATGTACTGCAAGGCGTTAACTAGCCCTAAGACTTCCATTTTATTGTTTGTAGCACCGAATTCACCATCAGAGGCATAATGCTTCTTACCGTCTTTGATAATTAAATATGCCCAGGCAGCCTTGTCGTCATCCTTAACGTGTTGGCCGAGCTTATTTCCATGGTTTCTAGAACCACCGTCACTATATAGTGTGATTGATCCACTCTTGGTCATCTTAGGCACAGCCTTCTTAGCTGGTTTTGCTAATCCCATGTAGGCTTTGGCTTCTGATTGGGTCTTAAAACTTTTATATTCGGCGCCAGGAAAACCGTTAACTTGGTTCTTACATTCGTCCCAAGTGCTATATATACCAGGCTTTTTTCCTTTTCTTACTGCATAAAATTTACTAGCCATCTTTTTCTCCTTTTATGTACAAAAAAAGACCCAGAAAATCTGAGTCCAAAAGATTATTTAGCAGGCTTTGACTTCAAGAATTTTTGTAAGTCAGCAACTTCTTTTTGTTTCTTGTTACGCTTGTTGTTGTTGATTGGACGACGTCCTTGAACACCATTTGGATGACAAATTCTCACTAGAGACACCCCTTCCTGTTAACCATAAATTAATTAGTACCATTATAATATAAAGACGGTACCTAACGCAAATTAGAATTATTCACTCATTATTATATCGATATTGTTTACAATTTACAAGTTTGTGTTAAAATAACTTCAATTTAATAATAAGAGGTGGCAATTTTATGACAAATGATTTTCCCCAAGTTTTAACCATTGCAGGTTCAGACAGTGATGGAAGTGCAGGAATGCAAGCCGATTTACATACTTTCTTTATGCATCATACTTACGGTGCTTCCGTAATTACAGCGTGTGTTGCAGGTAACTCATTTGGTATTCATGACAGTGTCTCTATGCCAGTTTCATTCATCAACCAAGAATTCAAAGACTTAGCTGATGACTTTAAGATTTTAGCATCAAAAACAGGAATGTTAGCTGATGCTGAACTTATTCGTACCGTAGTTGAAAACTACAAGAAATACGATTTTGGTCCATTAGTTGTAGATCCTGTTATCATGACTAAACATGGCGCTATGTTACTTGAACAAGCCGCTTACGACACTTTGAAGGAAGAATTAATTCCTTTAGCCACAGTCTTGACCCCTAATTTCTACGAAGCACAAAAGTTAGCTGATATGGAAATTAACTCAGACGAAGACACCAAGGTTGCCGCCAAAAAGCTTCGCGAATTAGGCGCTAAAAACGTTATTATTAAAGGTAAACACGTCGCTGGTGAAACAGACGTCGTTAAAGATTACGTCCTATTAGAATCTGGAGAAGACTTCTGGATTGAAGGACCTTACTACCATACAGAACATAAGAATGGTACTGGTGATTCTCTATCAGCAGCCATCACATCTGAAATTGCTAAAGGCACTTCCATCGCCGATGCTATCAGAATTGCTGACGACTATGTCGACAAGGCAATCAAGAACGAAATTTCAGTCGCTCACAAATTCGGTCCAATTAACCACTGGGCTCAATAAAAAAAGAAGACTCGCATAAGCGAGTCTTTTTTATTACCATTTATCGGGACTCCACATTCTACCGTCCAATTCATCTTGGGCTTGTTGGAGTCTTTTTTGTTGTTCTTTATTAATGTCTTTAATCCCATCTAAAAAGGATAATAATTTAAAACTAGTTTCATCTTTTTTTAGTTCTTCGATTTGTTGGTCCAACCATTCGTTTTGACTAGCCATTATTCATCATCCTCCTTCTTGATTAGATCAATTTCCCATTTTAATTCGTCCAATTGGTCGTAGTTGGATTGAAGATAATCGATTAAGATATCCATTCTATTTTGTTTGTCATCATCTAAGGATGCCTTTAAAACGGTTAATTGGTTGATGTACCATTTTTGCAAACTGGCAAAGCTATCAAAGTTATCATTGGTCAAATAACTGCGGTAATCAATTAATAGCTTTTGCTTTTGCGCATCAGTCATGTAGGCAAATTGTGAAATTACAAATGGTTTCAAGAATTTCATTTGGCCACGTTGGGCGATTGCTTGGTATGGTTTCAACAATTCAGAGATACTAAAACCTTCCCTGCCACCAACTTGGTAGTCCTTGATTGGGTCACCCAATGTGGTAATGATTCCCATTTCTTTACCCTTTAAAACGCCCTCTTGTTCAAAAGCGATGAAGTTCTTGGTAAAGACATCGTCTTCATACTTCTTCATCAAGGCTGGTGCACTGTACCAATACATTGGAAATTGAAATAAAATGCGATCGTATTGTGCTAATCTTTGTTGTTCTTGTTCTTTATCAAAAGTAAAGTCTGTTTGGATATTATCTAAAACGACCCAATCCACATTTTCAATATCAGACTGACATTGTTTTAAGAATGCTTCGGTCATTGAATTATCATATTCAGGATGTGATACTAACACCAAAGTTTTCATATTCGTTCCCTCGTTTCTTTAATAACACTATTTTAAATGATTTAGCGCAAAATTTACACTATAACGAATTTACGTATATTTCAGATTAAAAGATTGTAATCGTTCGTATATTTTAAAATTATTTTTTAAAAATTTTTTCGTTATTTTTTAAGAATTAAGGGTAAGATAATGCTAAAAAACGCCTTTATATCAATAGTTTATACACGATGTATATTATTAAAAATAAATAAAATTATTATTCTGATATTAGTTGACATCACCCCCTATTTCGGGTATATTATTACCAATGTGTTACATAGTTTCGATTGTTAAGGTTACTTGTTTTATAGTTTTATGAAATGACCCCTTGATTCAGGCTTTTGATACATTAAGATTTTATAACGCACGATATGTGCAAGGAGGTTTCATATTATGAAACAAGGTACTGTTAAATGGTTCAACGCTGATAAAGGTTACGGTTTTATCACTACTGAAGACGGTGACGTATTCGTTCACTTCTCAGCTATCAACAAAGAAGGTTTCAAGACTCTAGAAGAAGGCGAAAAGGTTACATTGGACGTTGAAGACGGCGACCGTGGACCACAAGCTGCTAACGTTACTCCTGCATAAGGATAACCTCTTAGTTAACTTTTAGTTTAAAAAGAGATCAAAAACACCCGAGATTTTCTCGGGTGTTTTTTATTGTCTCGAAATAAAAAACTCCCTATCAATTACGATAGGAAGTTAGTTAATCTTGAAATGCATGTACTTAGAAACGAAGATTACCAATGATTGAATTGGTTCCTTCATTCCGTCCTCAGTCCAAGTAATAATGATTTCTGTTAATCCACCGGCAATCAATGAAACTAACATCTTGGAAGATTCTTCTCTGGTTTCCAAAACGTTTTCATCAATTAAGTCGGAAATGTAGTATTTTAGTCGTTCTAATAAGATCATGGATAAATCATTTTTCATAATCATTTCCATCATGTCTTGATCCTCTTTGACAAGTTCGAAGAAGATGGTCGCGATATCGGTTAGATTGTGTGACTGACTTGATGCTAAACGTTGGATGAACGTGGTAAATGAGCTATCAAATCTGTAAATAATGATATCTTTTTTATTATGAAAATTTCGATAATACGTCATTCGTGAAACATCAGCTTGTGCACAGATATCTTTCACATTAATTTCATCAAATGGCGTGGTCTTAAGTAGTTCGAACATTCCATTAACAATTTTATTCTTTGTTGCAAATTTATCTCTCATAAACTTTTGCCTCACTTCAGTATATTTATGAATATATACGAAATCAGGTTTAAATGCAAGTTAAGTCGCCCTTCTTTACTTTTGATAAATTATCAAAGCATAATTTTTAACAAATAGAAACATTAGAATTATAATGTAATTGAGCTTTAAAAATAAGGAGGAAATTTATTATGGCAATGACTGCTGAACAAAAAGTAAACGATAGAGAAAGAGTATTGGACACACCAATGAACAAGGAATTCGATTGGTCAAATGATACTACACCTGTTCGTGATGCTTTATGGAATCACTACATGGAAGAAGATGGCAAGGACACCATGGCTACTGAAGCTAAGATGCACCCTTACCTAGACATGTCTAATGACGAAGTAGCAGCAAACGCTGAAAAGATTCTAAAGAAGTAAGCATTTGCTATTAATTTCGACGCTTAACAAAGCTCAACTTACTTATTAATAAGCTCAACTGGTTATAACAACGCCACAAAAAAGACTTGATATTAATCAAGTCTTTTTTTAGCTTCATTTAATTGTTCATCGCTTAGGACTTCACTGGTAAATCTTTGCAATGGTGTAAATTCATGACGATCCTTGAACTTCACAGGTTCGTAGTCGACAACTGCCACTAGCATGTTGTTTTCAGTTAGAAACAACTGACCGACGCCTTTGAATTTACCCTTGGTATGCTTCCCGGTTCGCCAATCGTGAAGTTTGAATTCACCCTTGTCGTCCTTCTTAATTACATATTGGCCTGATTGATCTTCATCAACCACGACACCAATATATCGATTTACTTCATATTTACCCTTCATATCAATCACCTTTCTTATACTTTACCATAATTACACTGCTATATGTGATATCATTAAGTTACTTAATTCACTTTAGGAGATGATCGTTATTCGATCTGTTAATACATTAAAAACAAGAATTATAGCACTAATCTTTGGGCTATTATTAAACGCCTTCGGAAATGCCCTTACAATTGTATCCGGCTGTGGTTCCGGTATCTGGACCGCCGCATGTGTAAACATCCATCAATTGTTTGGCGTCGACGTTGGAATTATGATTTTTACATTTGGAATCATCAATGCTTTGACCAATCAAATCTTGATTAAACACATTGATGTCTTACGTTTTGTTGAAGAAGTCATCTTTATCATCTTCTTCAGTTCATTCATTCAAATCTTTACCAACTACTTTGAATCACTAGGTTGGAATCACCTATCACTATTCATTAGGGTGCCAATGGCATTGATTGGGGTTTGCTGCTTCTGTACAGCCATCTCACTATACCAACGTGCCAACATCTTCATGCATCCCAACGATGATACAACCAACATTCTTCGTTTTGATTACTTAAACGGTAGTGCCATCAAGTCTCAACTATTGGACTTCGCACCACCTATCACAATCATTTTAATCTGTGCGATTTTCTTACACCGTATTTACTCTGTAAGCATCGGGACTTTGTTCTCAATCGCATTTAACGGTATCTTGATTCAAACCGCTGACAAGTATGTTTTCCCATCTCTAAAGCATAACGAAAACATTAATACCCAAATTCAAAAACATTTTGAAAAATAAAAAAGAAGCGTTTCTTTACGAAGCGCTTCTTTTTATATGCTTTTTCCATCTTAGAATTAGATAAATCATAATTCCAGCAATCAATCCCATCCAGCTAAATACGGTAACCCATAGTAAAGCTAATAAGATTGGTGTTGCATGATAGTAAATTTCAAGTTTATTATGACCAGGCTTTGAGTTAACGATTACACTACCGATTTGAGTTTGTTTAACATTGCTAATGTGCTTACCGTTTAAAATCAGTTTGGTATCGTCATACTTAAAGATTGGTAATTGCATTGTCTTGTTGTCGTCTGAGTCATTATCCCAAGTTAACAATAAGTGACCATTACGTTTGATTGTCTTTGTAACCTCACCCTTATAGTTGATGATTTGATCACCGTAGTTACCATATGGATGATAATCAAAGTAGTTATAAGCGGTCATCTTGTATTGCACCGGTAAGTAGTCCGGAGTGGCCTTCGTTAACATCTTAAGAACGGCACCAGTATCATGAGATGACAAACTATCTCTGATGGAGTTGGTGTCCGTTGTTTGATAATGAAGGTTGTAGTCGTTTTGAACCACCTTAGGTGAGAAGAAGTGATGCACTCCCTTTCTCACTGGTCCACCCGCATTGTAGATAATGAAGAAGGTTAAAATCAACAATGCGTAGTTCTTAAATGAATTGATCCATTGCTTTTTAGAAGTGTCATTAATCATGATTCCGGCACAGATTAATAACAAGATGAATGGAATCACGACAAAACGACGTGGCATTTGAATTAGGTATGAAATGCTTGGAAACTTCTTGTCTAGTGGCCCCCATGGGAATAACACAGAGGAAATCCACATGAAGAATAGTCCGGTAATAAAGATAATTTTTCTAGATGAGCTAATCTTTTTGAAGTTAATCGCGAAGTAAATCGCCACGATGATAAAACCAATCGAGTAAATTGGTGGTAATACGAACACGTTCTTACCAAACAAGGCAACGGAGTCTTCATACATATCAAGTTGTGGTGCCACTCCTAACGCATGGTTAGTGAATGATATTTGCATCATTCCGTACCAAACGTTGGCTGTCAAACACAATGTCAGTAAAACTGACAAGATGGCGTTACGCCACATTTTTAACTTTTCATCACTATGAATCACACCATAGATAAACATTGGAACTAGTGCTAACGCACCAGTCAAACTGCTTAGCATATGAGTCTGCAACAGAATCGACATCGGAATCGCCAGTTTTAATATGTTGATTGATTTATAATCAACCATGTCGAAACCGGCCGCTAGTAGCCAAGGTAATAAGGCAGCTCCCCATCCGGTGAATTGCATCCCTACAACCCATCCCATAATCAAATAAGATGACATGTAAGCAATTCCGACAAAGACAGCATATATTTTCTTAATGTGAGTTCTGATTGCTAGGTTATACATTGTCATTCCGCTGACGCATAACGTTAGCAATGAGGCGACAATCTGGTATCTTACCCAATTGCCGGCAACCAAGAGAATTAAACCATTAAAATAAGCCGCTAATGGCCCATATAAAGCGTTAATAATTCGTCCTGACTGTTGGTATCCATAAATGGATATAAAGTAACTTAAATGGCCAGTTTTTAGTTGCATCGCCGCATCGTAGAATCGATTCATATGAAAAATGGAGTCGACCCCCAAAATATATGATCCGGTCACGATTTGTGGCAACATTATTAACACGGCAACCAAGAAGATTGTCATGTATGGCCAAAACTTAATCGCTTTTTTCATCGATATTCTTCCTTAAACTATAATTTACAAGTTCAATATTAACACATAAAAAAGAAGCGAACCTTAAAATTAGGCCGCTTCTTAGTGTAATATCAATATTTTTTAAGCTTCGCTATGTTTATCAATCGTTAATTTACGATGTGACTTTTGTAAAATGAAGATTGCTAAAATAACTAGAACCGCACCGACGATTTCAATAAAGCTAATTGAAATTTGGAAGAAGATAATACTTAAAATAAAAGTAACCACAGGTTGTGTTGCGTCGACTAGACTAACAACTTCTGATGGTGCGAAATTCAAAGCATGTAGCAATAGCATGAATGGAAGAATTGTTCCGAATAGAATAATTCCACCAACTCCGAATACGATACCAGTAGTTAGATGTGGCATGTGCACCCAGATTGGTTGTTTTAAGTTGAAGATAATTCCGGCAATTAGAGTACCCCAACCTAGAATTACCATTGGTGAACTTTGTCCAACAATCGGACGTGGTAGCACAACGTATAGCGCTGCGGTTACACCAGATAAAATTCCCCAGATTAATGATGCAGGAGTAATTGAAAGTGATGAAAAATCACCCTTAGTTAGAGATAAGACAACCCCTGCCAAAGCAATTACGAAAACCATGATATCAATTGGTAATGGTTTTCTGTGTTGGAAGATGATTGATCCCAATAGAATAAATAATGGTGCTAAGTATTGCAAAATAGTTGATGCATTGGCGTTACCAGTTTGTACACTCATGTAGAAAGTGTATAGGTTGGCACCTAGACCAAATATCCCGTAAGCCACGATACAAATGAATGATTTCCATGACTTAAAGACATTGAAAATGTGTCCTTTATAAATAATTGCAGAAATAATCAATAACACAATTCCAGAGATCATGGTTCTAGTTGATAAGAACCAGTTAGCTTCCAAACGTTCTGTTTGAGATACGAATTGTAAAATTGTACCTGATACACCCCAAAGTGCTGAAGCTAAGAAAGCCCAGAAGATACCTTTCATGACATTAGTCTCTAAAAGGCCTGTTTCGTTTTCCATATTTTCACCCCATATAAAGCTATAATTCCAGTAGATGTAAAGTTTTCTTACTTGAAACCTATATTAAAAAGATATCACAAGTAAGAAAGCTTGAAAATAGAAAAAGACCATTTCCACGAAATAATACGTAAAAACGGTCTTTTTGATAAGTTTTTTATACAAACTATCTAATATCTGGATCTTCCTTGTCTTTCTTTTGGTGAGATCTTTGTAGGAAGTAGATAGATACGATAATGATGATTGCACCAAGTGCTTCGATTGGTGTTGGAATCAAGTGGAATACAATCATACTTAAGATGATAGTAACCACTGGTTCTACGGCATCAACGATACTTGAAACTTCTGATGGAGCGAACTTCAAACTGTATAGAACAGCTGAGAAAGCAAAGATGGTACCAACTAAGATAACTCCACCGATACCTAATACGATACCTGGTGTAATCTTAGGAGCATCAGTCCAGAATGGGTGGTATGCGTTAAAACCGATACCAGCAATCAAAGTACCCCAACCTAGAACAACGAATGGTGAGTTTTCCTTTGATAGTGGCTTTGGAACTGAGTAGTATACGGCAGCTGAAACAGCTGATAGTAAACCAAAGATAACGGCAGTCAATGGAACTGATAGTTCACCGATGTGACCGTTAGTGATGATCAAGAACACCCCTACTAAAGCTAGTAAGAATGAAATAACATCAGCCTTTAGAGGCTTCTTCTTCATGAAGATTAAACCATATAGAACAATAAAGATTGGTGCTAAGTATTGTAGGATTGTGGCAGTAGCAGCATTACCTTCTTGAATACTTACATAGAAAGTTGACATGTTAACTGCTAAACCAAAAATTGCATAGATGAATAATCTAATGATTGATTCTTTTGACTTCCAAACATCAAAAACATGTTTACCAACGTGAATTGAACCAATAGCTAACAATAAAATACCTGCAAATAATGTACGAACTGAAATGAACCATTGAGTAGGAACTGCTTCGTTTTTAGCAACGAATTGCATGATAACTCCTGAGAAACCCCATAGGGTTGAAGCCATCGCAGACCAGAAAATACCTTTCATGACGTTTTCAGTCGTTGTATGTTGTTTTTCCATTTTTTAAAACTCCCCGTTTTTTCATAATAGCAAAATTGTTATTATGATTTGTTTGATCGGCTATGTTTAATTCCATAACCGAAGTAAATACATAATCCTCCAGCAAACCAAATGATTGCTAAAATCCATGTATCAAGCGGTAGTTGTGTTAATAGGTATACACAAGCTATCGCAGATACAATTGGTAAGACTGGATATAATGGAACTTTGAATCCATCATTTTTAATGTCTTTACGTCTTCTTAGGAATAAAATCCCAATTGACATGAATGTAAAGGCGATTAATGTCCCAATATTAACTAAGCTTGCTAGCTTATCTAGTGAGAAGATACCACCCATTAGGGCGATCACAATTGTTACGAAGATAACACTGTGAATTGGAACGTTCTTCTTGGTGTCTATTTTACTCAAGTTTTTAGGTAAAAGTCCATCACGACCGATGGAGTAAATTAGACGTGAACTACTAAATACCATGTTTACCATCATTGTAAACATACCTGCTAGCGCACCCAATGAAATTAAAATTCCAAGTTTGTCCAAGTGAATCATTTGTAGTGCAAATGTTACTGGATCTGAAACGTTTAATTTTGTATAAGGTACAATTCCTGTAAGAACAATTGAAACTAATATGTACAAGATTGTACAAATGATTAATGTCCCAATAATTCCGATTGGCATCGTTTTTTTAGGGTTCTTTACTTCACCTGCAGAGGCAGCAATAACATCAAAACCTAGGTAAGCAAAGAATACTAATGAAGCCCCTGTGAAGACCCCACTAACACCGAATGGCATAAATGGGTTCCAGTTGGTAGGCTTAACAAAGAATGCCCCGGCAACTACAAAGACAATAATGATCGCAATTTTTACTAAAACCATTATGTCGTTTAAACGTGTGGATGATTTAACACCCCTAGTTAAAATCCATGAAATCAATAACACTACTAGAATCGCAATCAGATTAACGTATGTGCCGTGATTCGGATCATAGTTAGCTGATAAGGCCTTTGGCATGTGGATTCCGAAATTAGCCAGTAATGATTGCAAGTAAGCTGACCAACTTGATGCAACAGTTGCTACTGAAAGCATGTATTCAAGAATTAATCCCCATCCGATAATCCATCCGGTAATTTCTCCGAAGATAACGTTACCGAATGTGTATGCACTCCCTGCAACCGGTAATGCTGATGAGAATTCAGCATAACACATTGCACAAAGTGAACATACGACTGTCGCAATTATGAATGAAAGGATGATTCCTGGTCCAGCAGTGGTAGCTGCAACCGTTCCTGGTATTACGAAAATTCCTGCACCAATAACCGCACCGATTCCCATCATGATTAAATCTTTAGTGCCGATAGTTCTTTGTAAATTTTGATCCCTATCGATGAACTTAGCCAATGATGTCTTACGATTCACCTTAGACAGAATATTCATAAAAATCCCCCTTTTTTACATGAATAAATAAAAACCGCACTAGTTTTCCTAACTAGTGCGGTAAAAAAAGCACTAGAAAGAATAACTGCTTACCAGTCATTTTTCTAGTGCTTCCGAAGTTTTCATAGCGAAATAATCTCTTCTACGTACTATACTAAACGACTAGTTCAGATTAAAGAAGAAATTATTATTATCTTGTTTTATTGTCAGAATATAACAAGTAGCCATGATTGAACCTCCAATTTTTATTCGTTCATTTATTTGTAATAATCTTACCGAAAATATATGGATAATGCAAGTTTTTTTATTTAGCTTTATCTTTTCTTTCCTTTAATTCAGCGTTTAATGATTCCAAACGCTTATTAAGAATTAATTGGACTTGTTGATTTTTTCTCATATTATCGTTAGTTTTCTTAATTAGTTCTTCAATCTCGGTATTAGTGTAACCAGACATTTGTTTTTGCATAATGTAAGTATCTTTATAAGCACTGCTTACGATATCGTAACCACGTTTACCTAAGCTAACTAGTCCACCAGCGGCATCATGTAGGCTTGGTCTTTGACTGAAGTGATCGATATGAGTCATTAGTTCACGACTAACGGTGTTGTTCCAGAAACTAATCAATGAACCAGCAAAGAATGCAGTAAAGATGGTCATGATTCCGAATGGTCCAGATACAACAATAGCCACAATCATGAAGATAATATCTTGAGCACTTCTAACCTTTCTGTATTCGATGTGAGTCTTTTCTGAAATAATTGGTGCTAATGCATCATAAGGTGATACCCCTAATTTGGTAGCCATGTAGATAGAAGTACCTAATGTAAACACTAAAATACCGACAATCGCATCGAAAACCATCATTGGAATACTAATCTTACCGGGGAAAATCATTGAGTAAAAAGTACTGAAGTATTCAATTTCATATCCCACTAGGACCATGTTAAAGATGGTCCCTAGTCCAATTTGTTTACGATCGAAAATTAAAACGATAATGAATAATACTAAGTTAGCGAATAGTTGAAATGAACCCAATGAAGTTCCTAACTTTGTAGCCATCCCTGCATTCATTGCGGTGAATGGGTCAATACCGACATATCCTGAGCGCATAAAGGCGGCACCTAAAGCAATTAAGGTAACCCCTATTAATGACATAATCGCACGTAAAAAGAAGTCTAGCGGCTTATTAATCACGTTTTTTGAGTTATCGTATGAAATGTTTTCCATAATTTTATACCTTCTTAATGTTTATTATTTCAATTATGATTGCGCTTTCATTATAACTCTTTTATAGTTCCAAATGAAATGATTTATACCAAAAAAAGAGGCGATGGAAAATCCATCGTCTCTCATTCGTATTATTTTCATCTATTCTTTATCTTCAGATTGACCATAAGTCAATTTGATCAATGCTGAGATTAGCATTGGGATGATAAATACTAGGATGATTAATCCAACAATTACCCCAATAGCAACTTGAATTAGAGTTAATACTCCTGATGGCATTAGAGCCGCAAAAGTACCACCTAAAATGATAGCTGCTGAGATAACTACCGTACCGATAACGGCACAGGCATGTTGAATTTGTTTTTCAGCTGTAGCGTCAACGCTACCGAATTCACGGTATTTCATCATCAAGAAGATACTGTAATCAACACCCAATGCGATTAGCATTACGAATGTGAAGAATGGTGTGTTCCAAGTTAGGAACTTTTCACCTAATACAGCAGAGCTAATTAGCTTAGTGATGCTTAGTGATGAAATGTAAGCAATGATTAGAGTACCTAAGATGTAGAATGGTTGAAGAATTGATCTGGTAATAACCATTAATGCAATCATAATTCCGATTACCATGATAACCGCAGTTCTCAAGAAGTCAGAACTTGCGATGTGGTGAGTATCAGAAGTAGTTGCGGTTTGACCACCAATTGCAACCACACTGTGATCTAATGAGGTACCTGAGATATTGTTGTATACCTTGGTTTGTAGGTTATCAACTTGGTTCATTGCACTTTCAGAGTTAGGGTCTTTATCTAAAACGACAGTGATCTTAGCGGTTTTCTTATCTTCTGATAGATAAGTGTTAACTGAACGCTTGAATGTGTCACTCTTTAGGACGCTTTCTGGAATGTTGAATGAATCAGAAGCTTGTGAGTTTGATAGAGAACTTAGGTAAGAATTAGCACTACCCATTCCCTTTTCGATTTTATCTAGACCAACGCCAGCCTTCTTTAGCTTAGCTTGGGTTTCTTTCAATTGAGCGGCTAATGCCTTGGCATTGTCACCAATACCTTGGGTATTTGAAGCAATGCCTTGTAGTTGTGATTGTAAACCACTCATTAGTGTTTGTTGCTTAGTTGCGCTTTGTTGTAACAATGCACCTACAATTTGTAGTTGTGCTTGGCTTAGTGGTTGACCCACTGAGGCCATCTTTTGTTGTAGTTGAGTCAATACAGCTTGACCATTGGTATTACCAGTTTGACTACTCATTGCTTGAATATTCTTTAGGTATTGGCCAATTGTCATTGCTGAAGAACCGATATCTTCCAATGGAGTAGCGTTAAATGATGAGTTCTTGGTACCTTGTTTGATGGTACTAATACCCTTCTTAGCTGTCTTCATCTTGGAATTTAGTGTTTCTAGTTGGTCGTTTACGTAAAGTTGGTTAATTGGCATCCCACTTGGTTGAGTGACTGATGCCACAGTCTTTACGCCTGATTGTTTACCCAATTGTTGGGTTAGTCGATCAATTTCATTCAAGTCTTTTTCGTTATTTAGCTTGTGGTCGGACTTAATGTAAATAGTTGAAGGTTCTGCAGTTCCCTTTGAGAAGTGTTTTTGAACAGTCAATAGTCCTTGTTTAGCAGGAACGTTATTTTGTAGTTCCACACTGTTGTCGTAGTTTAGGTTGTTCTTGTAAGTAGCCATGAATGGAACAGTTACAACTAGTACCAAGACGATAGCAGGAATTGCCCACTTGGTTGACTTGTTTGATAAGAAGCTCCATAACTTATTTTCACCTTCTCCATCGAAGTTCTTTGATGGCCAGAAGATGTTCTTACCTAGAACTGACATGAAGAATGGGTTCAATGTTACCAATACAAGTAATAATACGGCAACACCGACAGCCACACCGACGGCTGATTGGTAAATTGAGAACTTAGCTAGTGCTAATGTTGCAAAACCAATCAATACTGATGTTCCTGAGTATAGGATGGTCTTTCCGGCAACTTTTCTTGCGTCGATAGTTGCTTGGATTTGATCCTTACCCCTACTCAATTCTTCCTTAAATTGGTTGTATAGCAAGATGTTGTAGTCAGTACCGATACCGAATAGTACAACTACCATGAATACACGAGTGAAGTTTGAAAGTGGGAAACCGAAGTATTGAACAAGGTTCATCACGATGCTCAATGAAACGATGAATGAGACACCCACAGTCAATAGTGATACCAATGGCACGATTGGTGATCTAAAGACAATAATCAATACGATTAAGATAAAGACAGCGGCGATAACTTCAGTCTTTTGAATTCCTTCTTGTGTAGAAACTCTAAAGTCATCGTTTAGGATATCCCCACCTGTAACGTAAGTCTTAATTCCTGAAGTCTTAACAGCATCCTTAAGTTGGTTGTTAACACTTTGGATTGAACGTTTCTTAGTTACGTTTAATTGCACAATTTCAGTTGTCTTATCCTTTGAAATTAATTGCTTCTTAGTTGCATCGTTATCAAATGGTGCTGTTACACCCTTGATACCGTATTCGGACTTGTTGTCCTTTAATTTTTGAATTGTAGCATCGATTTTCTTTTGGTCACTTGAAGTGATTTTACTATTACCGTTGTTGAAAACAACAACTGTATCCATGGTATTACTAATACCATGACCCCAATGCTTTTGAATAGTTTCAGCGACTTGGCTTTGTGAAGTAGCTGGAATCTTAGTTTGACCTTTTTGTGCTACTAAGTTAGACATGTTTGGTAAGAAGACTACACTTAGGATTACTACAACCAGCCATGCAATCAAGCTACCAGTATACTTCTTAATAAACTTTGGCATTTGAATTCTCCCCCTTATTTTTTGATATTAATTAAATCTTGAGGCGCTGTTCTTTGCGTCGTTTTAATGATTTCAGCGATTTCACTAGGAGACTCTGGATGTTCTTTGCTCATCCAATAAACAACAATACTCATCAACCTATCTAAAATGATTTCCATCACATAATCTTTGGGAATTCCTGGGTGGAATTCGATTTCAGAAGGTGCGGCATGAAATGATTCAACAATCACTTCTTTAAACATCTTCTTAATCTTACCGATTAAATATGGATCACCGTCTGGGCATAACAATGCAGACAATAATTTGGAATTTTGGTAAAAGTAATCAAGTGTCTTAATTACTAATTCAGATGGAGTATTTTCACTATTTTCAGAAAACGCCTTTAATTCTTCTGGAACAATAGCATTTAAAATATCCTGAATTTCACCTAATAAACGTGTTTCTGTCTTTGACAATAAATCAAACTTATCTAAATAATGAATGTAAAACGTACCACGACCAATTCCGGCTGTTCTGGTTAAGTCAGTAACATTTAAATTATTGAAACCCTTAGTATGAATCAATTCAATTAAGGCTTCAGTAATTTGGGACTTGGTTTGGATCGTTCTACGATCTTGTTTAACCATACCTACGTCTCCCCTCAAAAATCACTTTATCTAATAATTCAATTACATTATAAAAACAACGTGCTGAGAAAGTCAACACGTTGTTCATTATCTTTTTTATTTTTATTCGTTTTTATTTCCTAAAGCCAGGATAAACACAGTACTTAGCACCAAAATTCCCCCAATGACTTCTGCACCATTAAATGATGTATTAAGGAAAATGACGGCACCAATGGTTGCTGATAGCGGTTCAAACGTATCTAACATCCCTGCAACAGTAGGTGAAATGAATTTCAAACTGTTGATGAAACAAATAAATGACATCATCGTTCCAAAGAAGACGATAAATCCGACCCCTAATACAGTTCCTAAGGTTAGTTTAGGCACATCCACCCAGAAAGGATGAACGATGGTAAAGATGACTCCACCGACTAGCATTGCCCATCCGACAACGACTAGTGTTGAAAAACGTTTCAATAGGTTTACCGGTAGCATCGTTTGAATGGCTCCCGCTAACGCTAACAATAGTCCGGCAGTTAATGCTGGCGTGGAGATTGCTAACTGGGTTAGATGTCCCTTAGTTACCAATAACCATGTTCCGATTAGTGCAACCAACACGGCGGTTGCTTCGTACTTATTAGGCAACTGATGATAAAAGATGGCGGTAAAGATAACAATCAGTACCGTTCCCAAACTTTGTAGCACTGTTGCAGTTCCGGCATTACTTAGGTTAACTGTCACTAGGTATAAGTATTGCACAGCAGCTAGACCAAATACGGCATAGGCGGCAAACACACCCAGATTCTTTGGTTTCTTCCAAAGATCCATTACTGGTTCTTTTTTTACAAAGTTAGTGAATAGTAAAATCACAATTCCTGAAATTCCCATCTTAATTCCCATTAACCATTCAGGTGATAGATGATTATCTTGGAATAAAAATTGTGATACTGGACCTTGAATCCCCCAAAGAATCGCCCCGGTCACGGCAAGAATTCCACCGATTAATCTCTTTTGCGCTTGTGTCTTATTTTCCAATCCAATTCTCCATTTCTCTAGTTGTTTAATACCATTATAGGACAAAAGAAAAAGCGTTGTCATTAAAGACAACGCTTTTTTCTGAATAGTTAGTGTATAACTAGTCTTTGTAGTTAGCAGGAGAATCGTCCCACTTATCAACAGTATCTGTCATTTGTCCGGTAGTGTGCCATTCAAAGTCTGGGTACCATAAACTACGCTTTTGCTTGTCGATACCTTCAATGGTCTTCATGTCATCTTCTGATAACTTGAAGTCAAAGATATCTGAGTTTTGAATAATTCTTTCTTCATGTGATGACTTAGGAATAGTTACTACACCTTTTTGCCAGTCCCAACGAAGAATTACTTGAGCAACTGACTTGTTGTACTTGTCAGCAATCTTCTTGATTTCTTCGTTAGATAATGCTTCCCCACCACCAAGTGGTGACCATGCTTCTAGTTGAATACCGGCATGATTATTGAATTCTAGGATATCCTTTTCTTGGTTAACTGGATTGAATTCCATTTGGTTAACGGCAGGAACGATATCACTGTGGTCTAGTAGATTTTGCAATCTTTCGTTATCGAAGTTTGAAATACCGATAGCTCTAATCTTACCTTGACGGTAAAGTTCTTCCATTGCCTTCCAAGTATCAATGTACTTGCCATCAACTGGCCAGTGCATTAAGTATAGGTCAATGTAAGTTAAGTCTAGACGTTTTAGTGTACCATTTAAGGCATTGATTGTACTTTCATAACCTTGATCACCGTTGAATAACTTAGTTGTGATAAATAAGTCTTTACGGTTTTGTCCGGTTGCAGCTAAACCTTCTTTAATTCCTTCACCAACACCAGTTTCGTTACCATATTGCTTTGCAGTATCAATTAAATGGTAACCCTTGATGATTGATTCTTTAACTGATTCTTTAGCACTTGTATTATCTGTCTTCCAAACACCTAATCCAAGACGTGGCATTTCAACGCCATTGTTTAGAGTGGTTGTTTCTTCAAGTCCTTCTAATCTGTTCATAGAAAATTCAGCCTCCTATTTCTTAAGTTCAACTTCATGGTAAAGCCCATAGATTTGATTTTCAAGAAAAAAGAAATGATTATAATCAAATATAATTAAATATTAATCTTCATAACCGTGTGGGTGTTTTTGAGTCCACGTCCATGCACTAGCGATGATGTCTTCAACGTTGTCATGTTGAGGTTTCCAGCCTAGTACTTCACGAGCCTTAGTTGAGTCAGCAACTAGTGTACTTGGGTCACCCGCTCTTCTTGGTGCGTCTTCGGCAGGAATTTCCTTGCCAGTCACCTTACGAGCGGTTTCTAGCATTTCTCTGTTTGAGAAACCAGTTGATGAACCTAGGTTAAATGCTTCTGAGTCTCCGCCCTTCATCAATCTGTCTAGGGCTAGGATATGAGCATCAGCTAAATCGACAACGTGAACGTAGTCACGGACGTTAGTACCATCTTTGGTTGGATAGTCAGTACCAAAGATTTGTAGCTTATCACGAGTGCCTTGAGCAACTTGTAGAATAATTGGGATTAAGTGCGTTTCTGGACCATGGTCTTCACCAATTGATCCATCCATCTTGGCACCACCAACGTTGAAGTAACGTAGTGCAGTGTACTTGATGCCATAGGCAACGTCAGCCCACTTCATCATCTTTTCCATCATTAGCTTACTTTCACCATAAGGATTGGTAGGTACTTGAGAATCAGTTTCCTTAACTGGAATGCTTTCAGGTTCTCCGTAAGTAGCAGCAGTAGAAGAGAAGATAATGTTGTTAACGTTGTGTCTTTGCATTGCTTCTAGTAGAGTAATCATTCCACCAGTGTTGTTATCGAAATACTTCAATGGTTTTTCCATTGATTCTGGAACGATAGAATTAGCGGCAAAATGGATAATTCCATCAATCTTTTCGTTGTTAAAGATTTTGTCTAGGAAGTCAGTATCTCTGATGTCTCCTTCGTAGAACTTTGCCTTTTTGTTGACACTAGCTAAGTGTCCAGTTGCTAGGTTATCTGCAACGACAACATCGTAGCCTTTTTCAATTAAACGATCTACGGTGTGAGAACCGATGTAGCCGGCTCCACCTGGTACTAAAATTGCCATATAAGAATGCTCCTTTTAAATTACTTATATTATCATTATCAAACAGGAACCTTAAAAATTCAATAAATTCCAGAAAAAAAGACGCGGTATTATACCGCGTCTTTTAATTGTTTTATTAGTCGTTTTCGTACTTCTTGAATACAAGAACTGCGTTGTGACCACCAAAACCAAATGAGTTTGAAATTTCGTAGTTAACTGGTGACTTCTTGTTGTCTTCGTTTACTAGGTCTACTTCAACTTCTGGATCGATGTTCTTAACACCGTAGTTAACTGGCATTTGTTGACGTTGTAATGCACCAACCATGATAACAGCTTCTAGTGAACCGGCAGCACCTAGAGCATGACCAGTCATACCCTTTGTACTACTTACCTTGATGTGGTCGTTGTCAGCAAATACTTTCTTGATAGCTTGTGATTCAGCTGAATCATTAGCATGAGTACTTGTTCCGTGGGCGTTAACGTAGTCAACGTCCTTAGGATCAACGTTAGCATCCTTAAGAGCTAACTTCATAGCATCAACAGCACCTGAACCGTCAGGTCTTGGAGCAGTTAAGTGGTAAGCATCTGAGTTAGTACCGTAACCAACAACTTCGGCTAAGATGTTAGCACCACGAGCCTTGGCATGTTCTAGTTCTTCAAGAACTAAAGTACCGGCACCTTCACCCATAACGAATCCATTTCTATCCTTATCGAATGGAATTGAACCACCTTCAACAGTTTCTGAAGTTGAAAGTGCTGATAGAGCAGCGAAACCTGCAATACCTAATTCGTTAACTGAGGCTTCTGAACCACCAGTAATCATCATCTTGGCTTTACCAAAACGAATGTAGTCAAATGCATCACCAATAGCGTTAGTACCTGATGAACAAGCAGTAACGATAGCTTGAGAAGTGTTTCTAGCATTTAAGTTAATTGAAATGTTACCAGCAGCCATGTTAATGATTGAGTTAGGAACGAAGAATGGAGATACACGACCTGGACCCTTCTTTGACATCTTAATAGCTTGTTCTTGGATAGTTGTTAAACCACCAATACCTGAACCATAGATAACACCTAATTCATCTGGATCAAATTCGCCTTCTTTTAGGCCAGCTTGTTCCATAGCTTCGTAAGCTGAGTATAAAGCGTAACGTGAGAAGTCATCCATACGTTTTGAAATCTTCTTGTCGATACGTTTTAGTGGATCAAAATCTTTAACTTCGGCAGCTAGAGTAACACCAGTTTCTGAAGCATCAAACTTTGAAATTGGAGCAATACCTGTCTTTGAAGCAAAAATATTGTCTAAGAATGTGTTAGCGTCGTTACCCAAAGGACTAACGGCACCAATACCTGTAATTACAACACGCTTTTCCATAGAGTTATCCTCCTTATTTACGTTTTACGTCTGGAACGATAAATGTTAGTTGAGCTGAACAAGCCTTCTTGTCGCCAACGTAAGCAGTACAGTCAACTTGTCCCATGTTTTTCTTTTGTTTACCCATAGTAACTTCGAAACGTACAACGTCACCAGGTTTAACCATCTTTCTGAACTTAGCACCCTTAATTTCACCAAGGTAAGCAGTCTTATCCTTGTATTGTTCACTCTTCAAAATAAGGATTGAAGCAGTTTGAGCCATAGTTTCAATGATTAAAACACCAGGCATAACTGGGTTTCCAGGGAAGTGACCTTGGAAATAGTTTTCGTTGATAGTAACGTTCTTGGTAGCAACTACCTTTTCACCAGGGATTAATTCATCAACCTTATCGATGTATAGAATTGGGTATCTGTTTGGAATTAAATCCATAATTTCTGTTGTATTTAAAACACTCACAATAAGCACTCCTCATATATAATTCAAAATTTTAACAATTAAACGTCTTTTATTAATCTAATTTATGCTCCTAATCCAATAGGACTATTGATTACCTCTTCATCTAGTTTTGACATCTAGATGAACTAATCAACATAAATAAGTTTAACAATTACCATACTAAGTTACAACGTACAAGACTCTTTTTATTACTTAAAATAAATAAAACGTTGTTATAGCGGTGTTTTACGTATATTTCCTTATGTGACACATGGTTGAATGTATATCTATTTTGCCGTTTTTTCATTAGAGATTATCTAATTTTCATGATTTGATT
The DNA here is from genome assembly GCF_026535805.1 of Lactobacillus sp. B3795. Lineage (NCBI taxonomy): Bacteria > Bacillati > Bacillota > Bacilli > Lactobacillales > Lactobacillaceae > Lactobacillus > Lactobacillus sp. B3795. The sequence continues at coordinate 132,527 of NZ_JAFNPE010000001.1, read as the reverse complement.
CGTTTAATGTTTGAACATCCCATTACCCCGGAAAATCATTTAACAGCAGATATTAATCGTCATATGTAGCAAGGGTTCCAACGTAACCATCAGCTACCTCAATATCGGTTAATTTAATTTTACGATCTAATCGTTTAGCAGATTTCTTGGTATCAACATCAATGTCGACACTCTTAACCTTACCGGATAAACCAGTACCGACTAATTTTAATGCTGCTTCCTTGATTGTCCATAATTTAAGGGTTTCATCCCCTTCTACTGATTCGTCTAGATTACTTAGGTAATTTAGTTCGTTATCAGTGAACGCACGAGTAATTCGTTTGTAAGTAAATGGACGCAACTTCTCAATGTCTATTCCAACCTCTTCATCAGAAACCGCAAGGATTACTAAATCGTAAGAATTTGAAATATTGTATTGAAATTGTTTTGACTTTAGAAATGGTTTGCCGTGATCACCGTAGTAGAAAAGGTCACCATGCAATAATTCATCAATACTAATTCCCATGTAATCTGCCAGCATCAAGTTACCGACAATCGCTTGACGTTTATTATACTTAGTAAAATCAACATCAGCCTTCTTGAAGATTTCTTGGTACTTTGGATTTTGAATAGAATCGATAAAAATTTCTGTATTATTAAGCAAGTAAATGAACACCCTTATCAGCGTAAATCAAGTCACCAGTAACACCTGATGATAGGTTACTCATTAGGAAAGTAGCAACGTCACCAACTTGGTGGATGTCAACAGCTTCACCGTCAACAGTTCTTGCTTCTGATTCCTTCAATAGGTCACCGTGGTTCTTGATACCAGTAACAGCTAGAGTCTTGATGGCACCAGCTGAGATAGCGTTAACACGGATCTTCTTAGGACCTAAGTCTGAAGCTAGGTATCTAACGTTAGCTTCTAGAGCAGCCTTAGCAACACCCATCATGTTGTATGAAGGGATAGCACGAGTTGAACCCATGTAAGTTAGAGTAGCAATACTACCTTGTGGGTTCATAACACGACTTGCGTAGCGTGATACTGAGATTAGTGAGTAAGCTGAAACGTCTTGAGCTAAGTTGTAACCATCTTTCTTAACATCAATAACGCCACCTTCAAGAGTTTCCTTGTCAGCGTAAGCAATGGCATGAATAACACCATCGATGTTACCAAATTTAGCTTGAATGTCTTGGAAAGTCTTTTCAACGTTTGCATCTTCAGCAACGTCACATTCAATCATTTCAGTTCCTTCTGGAACAAGCTTGTCTAATTGACGCTTTAATCTTTCGTTTTGGTAAGTAATGATAACTTTAGCACCGTTATCCATTAGTGACTTAGCACAACCCCAGGCAATACTACGCTTGTTAGCAACACCCATAACAACAATTGTTTTTCCATCTAATAAGTTTGACATTATGATTTGGCCTCCTAAAATATACAAATCAATTAAATTACATTAGTTGAATTTACGGTAACGTTCGTGACGTTGGGCCAATAATTCTTCTTTAGGTAATTTGTTAAGTTCATTAATTTTTTCAATTAAAGCTTCTTTGAAGTTTTGCATTGATTTTGCATCTTTGACTTCGGGAATAATCTTATCAATGATTTCATTGTCTAATAGTTCCTTTGGTGTAAGTTGCATTTGTTCAGCAGCTTCGGCTGCCTTACTTGAATCTTTCCACAAGATTGTGGCGTAGCCTTCAGGTGATAGTACTGAGTAGATACTATCTTCTAAGGCCCAAACGGTGTCACCAACAGCTAGAGCTAAGGCTCCACCGCTTCCCCCTTCACCAATGATGACACTGATATATGGCACTTTTAACTTAAGTCCTTGCATGATTGATTGAGCAATCATGTAACCTTGACCCTTGTATTCAGCGTCCATACCAGGATATGCACCAGGTGTATTAATCAAGTTAATGATTGGACGGTTAAACTTTTCCGCTTGTTTCATCAAACGTAAAGCTTTTCTATATCCAGAAGGTTCTGCTGAACCGAAATGTCTTTCGATATTTTCGTCAGTGTCGTTACCCTTTTGGATACTTGTAATGGTAACTGGTTGACCAGCAATAGTTCCGATACCAGCATATACTGCAGGATCATCGCTGTAAGCACGGTCACCGTGTAGTTCCATAAAGTCGTCAGTAATTCCAGCAACTAGGTCTTGGATACTAATCTTATCAGCACTTCTAGCCGCTAAAACACGATCATATGCTTTTCCCATAATACTAATATCCTCCTAATTCCAAGCCAATAACTTGGCTAATACTGATTTCATTTCATCTCTTTTAACAATGGCATCTAAGAAACCATTCTTAAGTAGAGTTTCTGCACGTTGGAAATCCTTTGGTGGACGTTGTTGAATTGTCTTTTCAATAACTCGACGACCAGCAAAACCAATTAATGTGTGTGGTTCAGAGATGTTGATATCTCCTTCCATGGCATAACTAGCAGTAACACCACCGGTAGTAGGATCAGTTAATACAGAAATGTATAGTAATCCTTTTTCGGCGTGATCAGATACCGCTTGTGATACCTTGGCCATTTGCATTAATGAGTGGATTCCTTCTTGCATTCTGGCACCACCAGAACATGAGAAGACAACTACTGGTAAGTTCTTTTCGGTTGCTTGTTCGAATAATCTAGCAAGCTTTTCACCTGTGGCAGTACCTAAACTACCCATGATGAAACGAGAATCCATTACACCTAGGGCAAATTCAGTATCACCAATCTTGGCGAAACCGGTTTGAACACTTTCGTTTAGGTCAGTGGCCTTCTTTGACTTTTCAAGCTTTCCAGCGTACTTTTCGTCGCTTAAGAAACGCTTTGGTGCACTAATTTCAGAATCGATTGGTGTGAATTCGTCCACAGTCATGTTGATTCTTTCTTGTGCGCCAAGTCTAAAACCATAACCACAGTTAGGACATAGCTTGTATTCCCCTAACTTCTTGTTGTAAAAGCTTTCTTCACAAACTGGACATTTGATAAACAAATGATCTGGAACTTTGTCCATTAGAGTTTGTAAATCTTTGGTTTCTTCTGATTTATTATTCTTCAACGTTTTTCAACCACTCTTTCAAGAATGATTTTTCAATGTATAGATTATTGAAATCTGAATCATTGAAATGTTTGTCTTGTAACAAATCATTTAGGAATTGACGGTTAGTCTTTACTCCATCAACCTTAAATTCATTAATTACTCTTCTCATTTTTACGACAGCCTGAGGCTTGTCAGGCATATGTACAATGATTTTAGCAATCATTGAATCATAGAAAGGAGAAATGGTGTCACCTTGTTCAACACCTGAGTCAATACGAACACCCTTAGTTCCGAATGGGAAGTTAACCTTACGAAGAGTACCTGGTGCTGGTAAGAAACCATGTGCAGGGTCTTCGGCGTTAATACGGCATTCGATTGCGTAACTATCTACCTTAATGTCATCTTGTGTGAATGGTAAAGCTTCACCAGCGGCAACTTGGATTTGAGCCTTGATTAATTGAACTCCAGCAACTTCTTCAGAAACTGTATGTTCAACTTGTAATCTAGTGTTCATTTCCATGAAGTAGAAATTGTTGGTCTTTTCATCCAATAGGAATTCGAAAGTACCAGTGTTTTCGTAACCAATTTCCTTGGTTGCTTTAGCAACAAGCTTACCTAGATAATCACGTTGAGATTGAGAAACTTCCATACATGGAGTTTCTTCAATAATCTTTTGATGACCTCTTTGTAGAGAACAGTCACGTTCAGGGAAGTAAACAACATTTCCCTTTTGATCTGCGATAACTTGCATTTCAATATGCTTAGCATCACTTAAATCTTTTTCCATGTACAATGAATCGTCATTGTATGAAATTCTTGCTTCACGCTTGGTAGTGTTAAAGATTTCCTTTAATGCTTCTTCATCGTCACATTCACGAATACCTTTACCACCACCACCGGCAGCAGCTTTAAGCATAACTGGATAACCAATTTCATCCGCTAGTTTTAAAGCATCTTCTAGACTATCAATGGAGCCGTCTGAACCAGGAATGGTTGGTACTCCACTGTTCTTCATCGCTGCCTTGGCATGAGATTTATTTCCCATTAAATCAATTACTTTTGAACTTGGTCCAATGAACTTAATTGAACATTTTTCGCAAAGTTCAGCAAATTCAGCGTTTTCAGATAAAAATCCGTAACCGGGGTGAATAGCTTCTGATCCAGTTAAAATTGCAGCGTCAATCACTGCAGCCATGTTCAAGTATGATTCGTTTGGTTGTGGACCACCAATACATACTGATTCGTCGGCTAATTTAACGAACATGCTATCCTTGTCGGCAGTTGAATAAACGGCAACAGCTTTAATGTCCATCTCATGAAGTGCTCTTATGATTTGCACCGCGATTTCACCACGGTTAGCAATTAATACCTTTTTAAACATTTCACTCATCCTTTATGAACTTATTCAATTGCAAAGATTAAAGTACCTTCACAAATAACTTCGCCATCTCTAGTAACTGTTCCATGACCTTCACCAATGTTTCTCTTTAGCTTTGTCATTTCAACAGCTAGTTCCAACTTGTCGCCTGGTCTAAAGCTGTCTTTGTAAGTAGCTTCCTTGATACCACCAAAGAAAACATTATGTCCTTTGTATTCAGGCATTGATAGTAATGCACAAACTCCAGTTTGAGCTAGCATTTCCATCGCGATTGGTCTTGGCATTCCAAATTCAAGATGTTGTTTTGAGAAGAACCATTCGTTAACAGTTAAAAGCTTTTCAGCCTTTGCACCTTCACCAGGTCTTACTTCAATAATCTTGTCTAACATTTGGAATGGGAATCTTTGAGGAATGAAATCTTGTACGTTATAGTCCAAAATTAGTCCTCCTCAATTTCAAAAATTGGTTGATCGTATTCAACCATGTCACCATTTTCAGCAACCTTCTTAGTAATAGTTCCAGAAACGGGACTCTTAACTTCGTTGATAACCTTCATGGCTTCGATTACACAAACAGTGTCGCCCTTCTTAACGTGATCGCCCACTTTTTTGTAGACTGGTTTTTCAGGACTTGGGGCAAAGTATACGATTCCAACAAGTGGAGCCTTAATCTTTGCACCTGAAGCTGCTGGTTTAGCAGCTGGTTGTTCACTTGCAGTTGCGCCAGCAGCTGGAGCTGGTTGAGCAACGTTTTGAACTGCAGCGTGTTCTAACTTACTGAAGTATAAGTCAGTACCATCATCGGCAGTAATCTTAAATTCTTTCATGCTGGACTTATCGAACTTGTCCATTAACTTTTCAATGTCTTTTTGTTCCATGTTTTTATATCTCCTGTTAATTAAGAATGTTCTTACTTAACTTTGATTACATAGTTAATCCACCGTCAACGGTGATTACTTGTCCATTCATGTATTCGTTCTTGATTAAGAATTCAACAACTTGAGCAACTTCGTCTGGAGTACCAAAACGTTTTGCTGGGATCTTTTCTTCCCAATCAGCGATGTAACTGTCGCCTAGTTTAGCTGTCATAGCAGTCTTAATCATACCTGGAGCAACCGCATTACAACGGATTCCACGTAGAGCACCTTCTTGGGCTGTAGTCTTAGTTAAACCTACGATACCGGCCTTAGTAGATGAATAGTTAGCTTGACCTAAGTTACCGTGTAGACCTGCGATACTTGAAAGGTTGATAATGCAACCCTTACGAGCTCTTTGCATCTTCTTCATAGCAAACTTAGTCATGTTAAATACACCAAACAAGTTAGTGTCTAATACTTGTTTGAATGAATCACCCTTCATTCTAGTTAATAGAGTGTCTTGGGTGATACCGGCATTGTTAACCAATACGTCTAGTTTGCCGTATTTTTCAATAACACTGTCAATCATTGCTTTAGCGTCATCTTCTGAAGCAACGTCTCCAACCAATACATCAATTTCTGAATCGAAGTTAGCTTGGAAAGCTTTCAATTCTTCTTCATTCAATTGACGGTGTGAGTTAGCGATTACGATATTGTTTTCATCCTTAGCTAGACGAACTGCGTCAGCTAAACCTAATCCCTTAGTAGCACCAGTGATTAGAATTACTTGTTTTTCGTTATTTTCCATAATTATTCTCCTAACTTATCTAATAAGGCATCTAGAGTTTCAACACTTTCTACATTGTATGTATCAGCCTTTAATGTCTTTTTAGCAAGCTTACTTAGCGTATTTCCTGGACCGATTTCGATAAAAGCGTCAATGTTTTTGTCTTCCAATGAAGCAACATCTTGCATGAAGTGTGTAGGATTGATTAGTTGGTTAACTAATGTTTCCTTGATGGTGTCCTTAGCAAATGGTTTTACGGTAGTATTACTGATTACATCTACTTGAGGTTCATCAAATTCAACACTTTCAAGACGTTTAGCTAATTGATCTGATGCAGGTTGCATCAATGGAGTATGTGAAGCGACGGCAACTTGTAGTGGAACTACACGTTTTGCGCCTTTTTCCTTCAATACTTCCATGGCGTTTTGAACCCCTTCTTTAGTACCACCAATAACAACTTGTGACTTGTTATTGTAGTTAGCTGGGTAAACGTCATCAATTTCATCACAAACGCTCTTCACAAAATCAGGGCTAAGACCCAATACAGCAGCCATAGAACCTGGATTTTGCTTACCTGCTTCATCCATGTAATGTGAGCGATCGTGTACTAGCTTTAGCCCTGATTTAAAAGATAGTGCTTTAGCAGCAACTAAAGCACTATACTCGCCTAAACTCAATCCCATCATTGCAACAGGTTTCTCTATTTTGTCTTCTAAAATACGATGAATAGCTACACTCATCGTCAAAATAGCGATTTGAGTATTATTAGGATTATCAAAAATTTCCGGATCAGCTAAGTTTAAATTCAATGTTTCTGAGGCCTCGTCAATTGTACGTTTATACACAGGGTTTGACTTGTACAAATCCTGTCCCATTTCCTTAAATTGACTACCTTGGCCACTAAATAGATAACAAATATTCAAACTTAAACACTCCTAGTTAATTAAAACTAATTATTATTCTTCAACTTTACCAGCAACGTAGTCAACTAATTGTTGTACAGTTGCGATGTCGTTGTCACTGTCAATTTCGATGTCGTATTCGTCTTCTAGAGCATCGATGATTTCAAATAAGTCTAAACTGTCTAGGTCTAGTTCTTCTTTGAAGTTAGTGTCCATCTTGATGTCTTCAGCCTTAACGTCTGATTGATCTACAACGATTTCTTTTACCTTGTCAAAAATTGCGTTCTTGTCTGCCATAATATAATTCACTCCATATATAAAATTAAAATAATAAATTAATACCTTAAAATAATAGTTCCTGTGGTTAGGCCACCACCGAAACCAGAAAGGGCGATAATATCTCCCTTAGCTATTAAACCATTTTCCATCATTTCTGACAACAAAATAGGTTCACTAGCTGCAGAGGTGTTCCCATAAAGATTAATATTGATAGGGAATTTGTCCTTACTAACGCCTAATTTACGGGCTACTGATTTAATAATTCGAGCGTTAGCTTGATGTAACACAAAGTGATTTATGTCACTTAACTCAATCCCAGCTTTTTCTGCTGCTTCTTTAATTGATAATGGAACATTCTTGGTTGCGAAGTTAAATACTTCTCTACCATCCATATGCAAATAACGATCTGTGTCGTCATCATCTCGTGGTCCAAATGTTTCATTTCCCAATATATGACCAGCAAGAAGAGCTTCTCTTCTATCTCCATAATTCTTCAAGTTACTGGATAATACTTCTCCATCACCTTGGTTCGAAACTAGCATTCCACCAGCACCATCACCGAATAATACGGCGGTGGTTCTGTCTTCCCAGTTAATCAAGTTACTCATTTTTTCTGAACCAATTACCATCCCTAAAGCATTAGGCTTTAGTTCAAATAATGAGTGCATCACATGAGTAGCGAAAACAAATCCAGAGCACGCAGCACTGATATCAAATGCAACAGCATTCTTAGCACCAACAATACCTTGAACTGCAGAAGCAGTTGATGGCATATGGTAGTCTCCAGACATCGTAGCTACAATGATAAAATCAATATCATTCGCATCAACGTTTCCGTTCTTAAGTAATTGCGAAGCAACCTCAGCACTTAAAGAAGTGTTAGTTTCCTTAGTGGCGATTCTACGTTGCTTAATCCCGGTTCTTTTGCTGATCCATTCATCAGAAGTATCCATGATTTTAGCTAAATCGTCATTGGTAACTATCTTTTCAGGAACAGCTTTAGCAGTAGCTAAAATTGAAAAACTGCTCATGATATCTCCTCTAAACTGAATTTAGTTTACTTTCTCGATAGTATCTATAAAATACCACTCATTTATTTTTAATTAATTTCCCCTTTTTTTCAACTGATAAAAACTCATATCAACGTCTTGTCAATCGATAAACATTGATATATCAACGGTTTAGCTATACTTTATATCCATATTTTTAAAAGTTACGCATTATATATTATGTAACTCATTAAATATTGGTGTTTCTTATAAAATTAAAAAGCCACCTATAATAGGTGGCTTTTTGTTTTTGATTATTTGATTACTTTATATACTTCATCCATTGGTTGGCGTTTCTTTGGAGTAATGTCTTGGTCACGGTAACCGAAACCAGCCATCACTGAAACACCCCATTCTTTAGGATCTAAGATACCCTTTTGAGTTAAGATATCTTCAATCTTTGAACGGTTGAATCCTTCAATTGCACAACTATCGATATCTAATTCTGCAGCTGCAGTCATCATGTTAGCTAATGCAATGTAAGTTTGTTTGCATGCCCAGTCAAATTGCTTTCTGTCATCAGTTAAATCAAATTGGGTCTTTTGGAAATCATCAAACTTCTTTGAGAATGGTGAGTCAGGTGCAAAATGGTGTCCACTAACATCTTCAGTAATGTGTTGAACATACTTACTTGTAGCAGTGATGCCCTTCTTAGCTAAAATGATTAAGAAGTGGCTAGCACCGTTTAGACTGTTTTGAGCACCCCATGCATCTTCATAGATGTCTTTTTTAACATCATCATTTTCAATTAAAAGGAACTTCCATGGTGAAAAACCAAAGGCACTAGGTGAAAGTCTACCAACTTCCATGATTGTATCCCAGTCTTTGTCAGAAATCTTCTTGTCAGCGTCGAACTTCTTTGTAGCGTAACGACGGTGAGCAGTTTTAATAATTTCTTCGTTTTTATCCATTATTATCTACCTCTTTTACGTATATAGTAGATGTAACTTAACATAAAGATTTATTTAAGTTCAACAATATACACTTAATAGAAGCGTAATAGAATTGACGCGCTATGCTGATTTAACTATACTTAGAATGTAATTTAAATAAGTTTATTGGAGACTTTATTATGAACGCACAAGACTTATATCAAAAATGGGTTGCTCAACCCAACCTAAATGAATCCGTAAAACATGACCTAGCAAAAATCGCTAATAATAATGAAGAAATTAACGATGCTTTTGGTACTAACATGTCATTTGGTACTGCCGGTATGCGTGGCTTAATTGGTGCTGGTATCAACAGAATGAATATCTACACCGTTAGACAAGCTACCGAGGGTCTAGCATCTTACATGGATACTTTAGATGAAGAATCAAAAAAACGTGGTGTTGCCATTAGTTTTGATTCAAGATATCACTCAAAAGAATTCGCATACGAAACAGCTCGAGTATTAGGCCAACACAACATCAAATCATACGTGTTTGATGACATCCGCCCTACTCCTGAATTGTCATTTGCAATTAGACACCTACATACTTTTGCCGGTGTTATGATTACTGCAAGTCATAATCCAATGCAATACAATGGATACAAAATCTACGGCCAAGACGGTGGTCAAATGCCTCCAAAGGCTTCTGACATGATTACCGACTACGTTAGAAAAGCCGATGATGTATTTGCAATCGACGTTGCTGACGTAAAAGACTTAAGAGATAAAGGACTTCTATCAGTCGTTGGTGAAGACGTTGATGATGCATATCTAGCAAACGTCAAGACAGTTAACGTTAACCACGACCTAATTAAAGAAGTTGGTAAGGAACTAAAATTTGTTTACACCCCTCTTCACGGTACAGGTAAGATCATCTGCCGTCGTGCCTTAGATAATGTTGGTTTTAAAAACTACTCATTAGTTAAGGAACAAGCAATTGCTGATCCAGAATTTCCAACTGTGGACTTCCCTAATCCAGAATTCCCAGAAGCATTTAACTACGCTATCAAGTTAGGTAACGAAGAAAACGCCGACGTTTTAATCGCAACCGACCCTGATGCTGATCGTTTGGGTGCTGCCGTAAGACAACCAGATGGTTCATACGAATTAATGACTGGTAATCAAATCGCATCAGTACTATTGGACTACATCCTAACCGCTAAGAAGAATGCTAACGAACTACCAGCTGATGGAACAGTTGTTAAATCAATTGTTTCCACTGAACTAGCTACTAAGATTGCTAACAACTATGGTGTTGAAATGCAAAACGTTCTTACTGGATTCAAGTACATCGCTGAAAAGATTAAGGACTTCGAAGAAAACAAGGATCACACATTCCTATTCGGTTTTGAAGAAAGCTTTGGTTACCTAATCAAGCCTTTCGTTCGTGATAAGGATGCTATCCAATCAACTGTATTACTTGCAGAAGTTGCTGCTTATTACAAGCAAAAGGGCCAAACTTTATACGACGGTCTACAATCAATCTACAAGAAATACGGTTATCATGAAGAAAAGACCATCTCAAAGACCTTTAGCGGTATTGAAGGAAAAGAAAAGATGGCTAACATCATGAACGAACTACGTTCAAACCCATTAAACGAATTCAACAATCAAAAAGTCGAATCACTTGAAGACTTCCAAACATCTATCAAGACCAATGCTGATGGTTCTACTGAAACAATCGAACTACCAGAAGCTAATGTATTAAAATACTGGCTTGATGATGGCACATGGTTTGCTATCCGTCCTTCAGGAACAGAACCAAAGATTAAGTTCTACTTAGGAACTGTTGATGATTCTGCTGAAGCTGTTAACAACAAACTAAAGACATATGAAGATGCAGTTGATCAACTGATTGAACAACTAGTCTAATCAAAAGCGTTATTAACATGATGTTAATAATGCTTTTTTTGTGTTTCGTGATAGAATGTTAGTATAAATTCAAGTTGAAAGGACATTTCCATGAGAAAGCAAACATTCTCTGTTGAAATTGAGGCCAATCCCGGCGATTTGCGACAAATGAAGCATTACTTGCATAAATGGAAACCTGATTTTGTTTCAATTAGCAATCTTAGTCGCTATTCATACGAAGAAATGGTCCAATGTGCCAGATACATTCAGACGGATTTACACATCCCCGTTGTCATCCACCTAACTGGATTAACACATACAAAAGAAGAAGTAAAAAAGGCTTTTAATCAGTTAATGGACTTAAATATCCGTAACTTTTTATTAGTTCGTGGGAACATCCATCATAATATGCATATCGAAGATGACTTTAACTACGCTAGCGATTTGATTAAATACGTGAATCAACTAGATACGGATTCAAAAATCAATGTCGTTGCCGGTTGTTATCCTGATATTCACGTACTCGCTGACTCACTTACAGAAGACATCGAGTATTTAAAACAAAAGGTGAATTCTGGAGTCGATAGCCTAATATCATTAATGTGTTTCGATAACAAACGAATCTATAAGTTTCTAGATAAGTCTCGTGAATTCGGCATCAATGTGCCAATCCGTATTGGTATCATGCCAATCACCGATCCGTTTAAAAAAGATTACCTAGCGCATAATGATGTTAAGATGCCCGAATTCTCTAAAGAAGAGGACAATCTACTCGAGGATGGAATTGATTATGCCGTTAATCAAATCAACGATTTGTACGAACACAACGTTAACGGTATTCACCTATATACTCACAATGATTGGATGGTATCCGATCGAGTATTTGAAAACATCAAGCAAAACCTATAAAGGAGCATCATCCAATGGACAACAGTAATGCTGCTGACAATAAGCTTGCACCAACCAAGCAACTTACTGACGAGCAATCTCGCCTAGTCGAACAAATCAAACAGTTTGCAATCAATCACTTAAATGATGACACCCACGCTGTCTTCACCATTTACGGTGATGCCGGAACTGGTAAGTCCGTCATTTTAAGTAAGTTATTCTACGACATCCAACAAATGGCGCATGAAAAAAGCAGTCCGTTATATCAAACTAGTAACTATTTCTTGGTTAACCATCCCGAAATCCTAAAGGTTTACAAGAAGATGGCCGGAAGTCAGGATAATGTATTAAAGAAGAACTTTAATCGCCCTACTTCCTTTATTAACCAAAACGACAAAAACCATCAAAATGTGGATATCACAATTATCGATGAAGCCCACCTATTATTATCACGTGGGGATCACTACAATAATTTCTATTACGATAATCAACTATCTGAAATCATTAAGCGTTCTCAAATCACCATCTTGGTATTTGACCACCGCCAAGTTCTTAGAACTAAATCGTTTTGGAACTTAGACAGATTGCACCACATAATTGATCCATACACCAATGGTGAATATCACCTAACCCATCAATTCAGAATGACCGCCAGTGACTCGTTGGTCAAATGGATTAATACCTTTACTGATGGTAAACTCACCCCACTTCCTGCTGACGCTAAGAAAGATTATGATTTTCGTATCTTTGATAACGCTGAGGAAATGCGGAAGGCCATCTTTGCTAGAAACCAAGAAGTCGGCCTTTCTCGAATCGTTTCTACTTCTGGATACCCATCAACACTTGATGGTGGCAAACACTATGTCACTGAACCAGACTTCAAGATGCCATGGGATCAATACAACTACACACAAACCCCATGGGCAGAAATTCCAGAAACCGTAAACGAAGTCGGTTCCATGTTTACCTGCCAGGGATTTGACTTGAACTACGTTGGAGTCATCTTAGGACCACCAATCTATCTAGATGGTGATGACGTCCACGTTGAAATGAGTAAGTTCACTGATGTGGAATCACTCAAGAAACGTAAGGACATGGATGATCCAGTCGAGTTTGAAAAGATTAAGGAACAATTGGTATTGAACTCAGCCAACGTCTTACTAAAACGTGGTGTGAAAGGTTTATACATCTTTGTTCATAACCAAGAACTACGCAAACGTCTCTTAGACGACTACAAGAAGTTATAAAAAATGTCACTCAGATAATCATTTCTGGGTGGCTTTTTTGCATAAACTGATATAATTGTTTCAATTAAGTTTTTTGGAGGGGAAAATATGAAATACTCGCTTAACTGGGATTTAGATTCAATCTTTCCCGGGGGATTACATGGTAAGGAATTAACGGATAAACTAGCTGTCATCGGCGAATCCATCGAAACATTTCGCCAAGCCATTAACGACTACGAATTCGATGATGATGACGCGCAATTCTCTAGATTTTCAGAACTAACCGACTTCTTACAAAAAATTCAGGCCGGAATTATTCAAGCTTCAATGTACATAAACGGTAAACATTCCGACGATGTAAACAATGAGGAAGTTCCACCAATGATTGATAAGGTTCAATCACTAGATGTTAAAGCCGCCCAAATCGCCCAACTACTTCAAAAGAAGTTAGCCGATTTATCAGATGATCGTTTCAATGAACTAATCAAACAACCTGGTCTAGACACCATTGCCTTTTCTTTGCAGGAAAACAGACATTTTGGAAAAGAACTACTGGATGACACCCAAGAAACCATCATTTCAGAAATGAACCTAGAAGGTTTAAGCTCATGGTCCAACCATTACAGCACACTAATTGCCGGCGTTAACGTCGACTTTAGAGACGAAGACGGTAACCCTAAAACCCTATCAGCTGGACAAGCCGATAACGAAATCTTGGGTAACTCAGATGCCAAATATCGCCAAGACCTAATGCCTAAATGGGAAGCTGCCTTTGAAGAAAAACAAAACCTATTTGCGGACACATTAAACCACCTATCTGGTAGTCGTCTTCTAGACTACAAGTTCCATGGTACTGACGATTTCTTGAAGTACCCTTTGGAACTTAACCGCATGTCAAAACAAACCCTTGATACAATGTGGAAGGTCGTTGACGACAACAAGGACGTCTTGATTAAGTTCTTAAATCGCAAGGCCCAATTAATCGGTAAGGATAAGATTGGCTGGGAAGACGTCGCTGCCCCAATCAACATTGGAAACGAAAAATCAAAGACATTCACATACGATGAAGCTGCCGAATTCATCATCAAACAATTCAACAGTTTCTCACCTAAGATGGCTAAACTAGCTCAAAAGGCGTTTGAAAACAGATGGATTGAAGCAGAAAACCGTCCAGGAAAAGAACCGGGTGGATACATGCAAGACCTACCGGAAACTGGCGAAGCTCGTATCTTTTTAACCTTCACCGGTTCACCAAACGATGCATCAACCATCGCCCACGAACTAGGACATGCCTTCCATAGTAGTGTGATGAATGATCTACCATACTTCCGCCAAGACTACGCAATGAACGTTGCTGAAACCGCATCAACATTCGGTGAACTAATCGTTTCTGACGCCAACGTTAAGGAAGCAAAAACTGATGAGGAAAAAATTAGCCTACTAAACGCCAAGATGGATAACCCTGTCGCAATGTTTCTAAACATTCGCGCTCGTTTCCTATTTGAAACTCGTTTCTACGAAAGAAGACAAGACGGCGTTCTAACCGCTAATGAAATTAACGACTTGATGGTACAAGCTCAAAAGGATGCCTATGGTGAATCACTATCTACCTACTCACCTCACTTCTGGGCAAGTAAGATGCATTTCTACATCGACGACATTCCTTTCTACAACTTCCCATACACATTCGGTTACCTATTCAGTCTAGGAATCTACGCCAAAGCGCAAACTACCGACGACTTCGAAGATCAATACATCTCGTTACTAAGAGATACTGCTAACATGACTACCGAAGAGTTAGCAAGCAAGCACTTAGTTGTTGATTTGACCAAACCAGACTTCTGGGAAGCCGGAGTTAAGTTAATCGAAAAAGACGTTGATGAATTCATCAAACTAACAGAAAAATATGTATAAAAAAAGAAGCGCTCTTATCGAGTGCTTCTTTTTTTGATTAACGAACTACAACGGCCATCTTACCTTCGTAGTTGTATAGGCTCATAAATTGTGAAGTTGAAACCCAGAATACTGGATTACTCTTACCAGTCTTGAATTGGTATCTCCATGATGATGGATCTGCCATCTTGAAGAATCCATTCTTGTATCCAACAACCACTAGAGTGTGTCCAGTAGGCTTCTTCATACGGTATCCAGTGTATGCGATCACTGGGTTACCATGTTTGATTTCATTGATAATTTGGTTCTTTGATGCACCACTGAAATTGTAAACAGTCTTTCTGTAGGTACGACCGTACTTAGCTAAAGCTCTTGGGAAGATCGTCCAGTTTTGGCTGGTGTTGTTCTTAGCGAATGGGTCTCCTACGAAACCGTAGTTTTGATTGGTAGATCTTGGCATTCTATCTAAGAAGTATTTAATTCCCTTGTCCAAGCCGATGCTTCTAGTTGAAAGAGCCATCTTTAAGGCAGTCCCTTCACAACCGTTTGGTGCATCGAATGGGAAGTGTTGACTTGTATATACGAAAGGAATTTCGTAGACACTAGTCTTGCTTAAATCTCTTGAGTTAATCCATCCTTGGTTAATTCCTTGGTAACTAATCTTGTAGTAAACAGATTTATTTAATTTAGCTACTTGAGTTAGTTGAACAAGTTGGTTTTGAAGATTGATCTTCTTCATCACCTTTACTCCTTCTTTGTAAGGAGAAACGTAAGTATCTACGTTGTTTTTGTTAACGATTCTTGCATTTTGGTTTCGCGCTGAACTAATGGTATAGTTCTGACTTTCTGCGTTTGATGTATCAGAATGAGCTACGCCCAATGCGACGATAACTACACCTAAAAACATTATCACACCAAGTGCAGATAATATTTTCTTCATTATGTCTCCACTCCATCCATAAATTATTATTTATATTAATAATATAATACAAACTAATTTCAAATACTTAGAATAAACTGTTCTGTAAATAAGTTTTAACATTTTGGTAATATTTTTGATATTTCATTAAAAAAAGACATGATTAGTAAGATAATCACGTCTTTTTTACTACATTAGTATAATTCTTCGACTTGTTTTTGAACGTCTGGATGATTTACGAAATCATCGTAGTGGGTGTCGGCTCTTTGAACCATCCCTTTATCAGACACTTCAATGATGTGGTCAGCGATAGTTTGAACAAATTCTCTATCGTGAGAGGTAAAGATTAGTGATCCATCGAATGGAATTAAAGCATCATTTAGTGCAGTAATTGACTCCATGTCCAAGTGGTTAGTAGGATCATCTAGCATCAATACGTTCCCCTTTTGTAGCATCATCTTGGATAGCATACAACGGACCTTTTCTCCCCCTGATAATACCTTGATTTGTTTTTGGATATTATCACCAGAGAATAGCATTCTACCTAGGAAACTACGTAGGAATGGATCATCACTTTCTTCTTTCGAAGCGAATTGTCTTAACCAATCAATGATGGTTAATGAATCATCTTCGAAATCAGAGTTGATGTTCTTTGGCATGTAGCTAGTACGAGTAGTTTGACCCCATACTACTTCACCTTCATCAGGTTCCATCTTACCGGCTAAGATTTGCATTAAAACAGTAGTAGCAACGTCGCTTCTACTGATAATGGCAGTCTTTTCACCAGGACGTAGTGTAAATGTGATGTTGTCTAGAATCTTCTTACCATCAATTGTCTTTGAAACACCCTTTACAGAAACTAGGTCGTTTCCTAAATCACGTTCCTTTTCGAACTTGATGAATGGGTATTTACGTGATGATGGTTGAATATCATCTAGTGTAATTTTGTCTAATTGTTTCTTTCTAGAAGTAGCTTGTTTTGACTTAGAAGCGTTAGCAGAGAATCGAGCGATAAATTCTTTCAATTCTTTGATTTGGTCTTCCTTCTTAGCGTTAGCATCTTGGCGCATCTTAGCGGCTAATTGACTTGATTTCAACCAGAAGTCGTAGTTACCAACGTATAGTGAAATCTTCTTAAAGTCAACGTCACACATCATTGTACATACTTGGTTTAAGAAGTATCTATCATGGGATACAACGATGGCAATGTTTTCGTAATCAGCCAAGAAGTCTTGTAGCCATTCAATGGTATGGTTATCCAAACCATTGGTAGGTTCGTCAAGAAGTAGAATGTCTGGGTTACCAAATAAAGCTTGAGCTAATAAGACCTTCACCTTTTGTCCTTCGGAAAGTTCACTCATCTTTTCGTAATGTAGTGATTCATCAATTCCCACGCTTTGTAGCAATTGTGATGCGTCGGCTTCGGCGTTCCATCCGTCCATTTCGGCGAATTCACCTTCTAATTCAGCAGCCTTAACACCATCTTCATCAGAAAAGTCTTCCTTAGCGTATAAAGCATCCTTTTCCTTCATAATTTTGTATAGCTTTTCGTGTCCTTGAATTACAGTATCTAGAACTTCGCAATCTTCAAAGCCATAGTGATCTTGGTTTAAACTAGAAATTCGTTCATTCTTACCGATTGAGATACTACCACTAGTGGGTTCAATCTTTCCTTCTAGCATTTTTAGAAAAGTTGATTTACCAGCACCATTGGCCCCGATAACCCCATAACAGTTACCAGGTGTGAATTTTAGGTTTACATCTTCATATAGTTTTTTACCAGAAAAATGTAATCCCATATTAGTTACAGTTATCATTTCATACCTCCATCCAATCAATTAAGATAAAAAGGGCCCTTGTTTCTCAATTGAATCAAGGGCGTTTTTATTTATTGATTCTATTAATAACTCAGATAACCATATCATATGAAAACTACTTAGACAAGTTAATTATTATAGAACAGCGTTAATGTCGCTACTTCCACTTGTGATTTCATAAATGTGGTTAATGGTCTTGTCGTCGTGTAATACAGCAACAACGAAGTTAGCAACATCTCTTCTAGGAATGTTCATTCCAGCTACTCGTTGTTCGATTACATCGACCTTACCAGTTTCTTCATCGTTGGTTAAAGCTGATGGTCTAACAATGGTGTATTCTAGGCCACTATTTCTTAGTTCAACGTCTGCGTAGTGTTTGGCGATGTAGTAGCCATGCAAACCAGAATCAGCCCAGAAGCTTCTATCGTCAGCACCCATGGCACTAACCATGAAGTAGCGAGTAATGCCAGCTTGTTTAGCAGCTAGCATTGACTTTACGGCACCGTCTAAATCGATAATCAATGTTTGATCATCTCCGGTAGCACCACCTGAACCAGCTGAGAAGACAATCTTATCAATGGCGTTGTTAGTGTAAACCTTAGCCATGTCTTCAATTGTGCCGTTTAAATCAAAGATAACTGGTGAAACATTTTCCATATCCTTGTATTCAGCGAATTGCTTGTCGCTTCTTACTCCGGCAAAAACGTTATCTCCTGCTTTACCTAACTTTTCTACCATATGAATACCAACGTGGCCATGGGCCCCAATTACTAAAACGTTACTCATTATATTCATCCTTTCCATACTTACTTATTAATAGTAATTCTATCAAGAATGGTAATACTCATAAAACGATTTGCTCAAAAAAAGACGACCATCTAAGATAGTCGTCTTTTTACCATAATTGTTTTTTTAAGCGTTTTGTCTTTAATTAATTGTTTTTATTTTCTTTTATCAATAACTGGAACGTTACCATCAATCATTCCTGAGTCACCAGATAGGATTAATGCATTGTACATAACGTCGAATTTCAAGTTTTGTTCTAGGAATGATCCACTGTAGTCTTTGTAGTAGATAGGTCCTAAGTCTGAATCCATACTTGCGTTAAAGTCTTTGTCTTCTAAATCAGGGTCAACTGCAATCAAGTCAAAAGATGTATCAATCGCACATGAACCTGCGTCAGAGTAATTTCCAACACCATCATCTAAGCTCAAGAAGAACTTTGCGTCGCCTTGTACTTTGTTTTGAATCTTTTCTTTTGCTGCATCTGTAATAGTTAGTTTCATAAAAATGAACCCCCTTCATTTATATTACAAGTACCTATGATACTCGAATAAAATCTTGTGTCAATAGTTTGTACACGATTTAATTAAATTTTACGCTATTTTTTATTGGCGGTACCAATCATAAATCTTTTTAGCACCGTCATAATCAATATAATGAACTCCGGCAATTTGCGCAGAGTCACCTTTTCTAATCCTGATAACGATGTGGGCCAGGTTATTTCTCTTCATGAACACGCTAGATTCAAAGCGCATACTTTGAATTTCGTGCCATCCAACATAATAAGTCCTTTGTTTGAATAAAAAGCCGTTGGATACAATCAGGTAATCATCTTTAGTATCACCTGTTAACCCAATTGAACTAACCCGGTACTTAAAGTATGCATTACCTAAAGTGTAAAAGAAAGTAAAAACACCGATTACAACTAAGGAATCTGATAATGTTGTCCAACCAACAAAGTAAATCACGATTGGTATGATTAACAATATCCAATCAAAATTTCTGAAGAACAACCAGATTGATCGTTTACGGGAATTGAATTTTTTGACCGTTTTTAACGGTATCCATTCAAAGAAATCATTCATCATTTCAGTGTACTTGTGTGAATTTAGGATTGGTAATACCACCGCTTGTGATGATTCAGCGTCATTCCCGTCTGAAGCCATGATAATCTTGACGGTCATAATCTTTAGCAGCTTTCCCATCACATTTTGCTCTACCAAAACACTTTGAATTCTATC
The DNA here is from genome assembly GCF_026535805.1 of Lactobacillus sp. B3795. NCBI lineage: Bacteria > Bacillati > Bacillota > Bacilli > Lactobacillales > Lactobacillaceae > Lactobacillus > Lactobacillus sp. B3795. The sequence continues at coordinate 112,701 of NZ_JAFNPE010000001.1, read as the reverse complement.
GGTGGATAGTCGAACCTTGTTTCTAGTAAATAGTCCCTTTTCGTATTCAAGATACTTACCCTCTTTTACCAGGGTAAAATCATAGAATTGAAACATCGTGTAGATAAACGATAGTAATAACGCGATTATAATCGCCATGATTGAGAAGGCAATCAAGCTAACCATGTTAGAGCCAAAGCCCTTTTGGTAGATGCTAATAGCGAAATCTAACACTGCCCCATGGGTAATGTGGGCAATCAAAAACATCGTAATGAAGACCCTAAAACTAGTAAAGGTATATAGCGCAATGTCCTTAGTAGAAATCTTGTATTGAGCATAATCACTGCTTTTAGTTGTTTCTTCTTCGGCCTTATCCTCAATCTTTGCAACCTCAGTCTTTTCTACTTCATCGTTATCATCAATATCTTGGTTTTGGTATTGTTTGTGCTTTTCTTCTAAAATCGCACCAACATAAGTCTTAACAGCACTCAAAATGATTTGATCGCGAGAACCACTCTTGCTAGCGTTGTTAATTTGTAGTTTTTCAACGTCAAAGGGTCTAAATAAAAAGAACTGACTGTGTTCAATCGATTGGATTCTGGCGTATGGAACGTGGATGACTTTTTTGAAGATAACACCCTTCTTGATTACGATTTGTTTATCTTCAATTGAATAGGTAAAACAAAGGTATGAAAGAATGTCCCATATTATCGTAACAATTACGAATATAATTCCTAATTTAAAGCTATTAATGTGTAATGGATTGCCAATAAAAGAAGCTAAAAACATCGCTAACAAGGTGTCTTCAAGACGACTCACTAAGTTTAATGGACTTAGGTGCTTATCTTGCATTTCTGGCCTCCATCGCTAATCTCATCACTTGGGTCTTAATGTTTTCTGATTCTTCCTTGGTTACTGCAGCAATTTCATGACTGTCAGCAGAAGTATAAATGCTAATCTCATACAGGTTCTTATGTCTTAGAATTGGGCCTTGTTCGATATCAACGTTTTGCACACGAGCAATCGGAACAGTGGCTTGTTCTCTAAAGATAAAACCTTTTTTTATTTCAACACGATCTTCATAGATGGCGTATTGATGAAAAGCATAACGGTATGGGATTGAAATCATGTCCACTAGCGCCAATAACACTAAAATGATTCCTAAGACAGGTAGGATGTATTCAACGTATTTCCAGTCCAAATACTTCACGACAATTGTGGCAATGGTGAAGATAATGATTTCGACAATAATAGTAATAATGGCTGAATATAACCATACTGTTTTGACGCTCTCAGGTAGTTTCTTCATTTATATTCTCTCCTCGATGTTGCTATTTTATTCTCTCTAAATCTAGTAACAAGTTGTTAAAGTCGGCTAACTTACGGTAGCCTTCTGAATAGTCGACGTTTAAAATACGATGGGTTGGAATAATCAGAATTAACGGATTAGTAACCACTGCATCTTGTACGTCTGACTCCTTAAAGCCATATGTATCACAGAACTCCTTGATATCCATGGTATCGCCATAATTGATATCATCAATCTTTTGATAGATTTGTTCGTTTAATTCGCTAGTTGATAAATCGACTGGTACCTCAAAGTGTCTGCGAGTTCCATCGATGTATTCGCGAAGTTGAATTTTGTATTCTTCTGTTTTCCTACGATTAAATACGAATTCAGCATCTAATTTAGGGTAAAAGTTATAAATATTGGAAATTCCTGTATTGGGGTTATTAATGAAGTTAATCCCCTTTCTGGTACAGGTAAAATAGATTTTTTGCTTTTTGTATTCGACTTGATCCCAGTATAGTTTTTCCATTGGTATCCTTCCTATCTCTAGTATTATTAATATCTTACCATAACTTAGTTTTGGTTTTAGACAAAAAAAGACACGACGCTATGTCGTGTCTTTTAAAGTATTAAGCTACTCGAGCGTAGCCAGCAACTGGCCACCAAGGTTCATGAATCTTTTCTGTAATAACACCACGGTTTTGTGCATCGATCATTCTGTCATGACCAATGTAAATACCTACGTGGTAAATTGAATTACGACTGTAACCAAAGAATACCAAATCACCTTTTTTGATGTGTTTTCTACTTACATGTCTGTTGGTGTTGTATTGCATTTGGGCTGTTCTTGCCAAGTATTTGTGCGCACCATGACGGTAAGCATATTGGGTAAAACCAGAACAATCAAAGCTATATGGACCCACGGCACCATATACATATGGGTGACCTAACTTACTTGAAGCTGATCTATATAGACTTGAGAATCCTGACTTACGAGCCTTCTTGTGTGTAACCTTCTTAACAACCTTACGTGCTTTCTTCTTAGCAGCTGGTTTCTTGTAGGCCACTTTTCTGGTTTTCTTCTTATGATTAGGCTTCTTTGCGACGTGACGCTTCTTAGCCTTCTTCTTTTTGTATACCTTGTGTGTTCTCTTATGATGAACTTTGCTAGCGCTTGCGTTGGTAACATCGGTTGCAAACAATGTAGCCATCGCCAAAACAGTCAACATTATTAACATGATTGTCTTTTTCGTTTTTGTTTTGTTCATAGCACTTTATTCCCCGCTTTTAAAAATTTTATACTTTCTTAACTTATGACTAAAGTATAGCTACAAAATGCTACATAACAGGAACAAAAGTATTTCAAAAACATGAAAAAATGTTACCTAAATGTTACATCCAATGGTTTTATAATATAAATCGTTCTATAATTAGAACTATACTTAACAACTTTTAAGAATAAGGTGATTTCATGGATTTATATTCATATGACTACTTAATCCATCCAAATACTATCGTTACATATTTGTTATTAGCACTAGCGGTAATTGTTGGATTAATGATTATTTTTAACGGTTTTAAATACATGCGCGATAGAACCAACTTAAAATATCGTGACATATTTATTACCATGATTTTGATTGCGATACTATCAATCAGTATCGGATTCAGTAATATTTTGCAACAACGCAACTCTTCGTCGCAAAATTCTCAAACTACTGAAATGGTTAAGGCCATTAGTCGAAGCAAACATATTTCTACATCAAAGATTTACGTTAGCTCCCCTCAATTAACTAATGGCATGACCGTTAAGGTTGGCGATAAGTTCTACCAAGCAACTTTCAACTCCAGTTTTAACAGTTACCAACTTCAACCAATCCAATTAATTCCTACCAATATTACTTATCACGACAAACCATCACTTCAAATTGGTGACTTGAACAAGGAATACTTGGTAATCCTATTTAAGTTCTTAATCGGATTCGTCGTATTAGTAATTCAAATTAACATTTCTGGTAAAGGAAACTTGGCTCCTTCTAACGCGGTTGATCAAATTCAAAACTATGTTCTTGGGGGTATCATCGGGGGTATGATTTACAACCAACAAATCAGCACACTACAATTCTTCATCGTATTGTTAATCTGGTCATTGGTTATCTTTACCAGTCGTATCCTTAGTCGTCAGTTCTCGATATTCCATCGGATTTTCAATGGTGAACCACAAAACATCATTACCAACGGTATCGTTAACGTTGATACTGCCCTAAAGAATGGTATGTCGGCAGCCGATTTAGCATTCAAACTAAGAACTAAGGGGATTAGCAATTTCCAAGACGTTAAGTCAGCTGTCCTAGAACAAAATGGACAACTTACTGTTACCACATTCGGTGATGAATCACTAAGCTACCCTATCATTACAGATGGGACAGTTAATGCCGAAGTCCTAGAAAAGATGGGCCACGACATGGACTGGATTGAACAATTAGCGAAGGATTCACACAAAGAAATTGCCCAAATTTACCTAGGTCAATATGTTGAGGATCACTTGGTAATCATTCCATATCCTACTCACAAGACTCGCCCTTGGTACTACGAATTGGGCGAACGTGTTGAAAACTTCTCCCACAACCACAAGCTAACACCTGAAAGCATTAAGAATGCGAAGGCATTACAACAACTTAAGGAACTTTCAAAGAAGCGTCATTTAGGTGATAAGTCAAACAAAGATGACAAGAAGCCTACTAACCAACGTGGTACAAAAGGAACAAAACAACAATAAAAAAGATAGGTCATACGACCTATCTTTTTTATTTATATTTTTATTTATTGGGATTGTTCTTACTTGAATACCTTGAAACGATCTTCGTCGTCCATGTAATCCTTTGATTGTGCAGGTGCTTCGATTGAACCGAATACCATTTCACCACGTAATCTCCAGCTAGCTGGAATATCGAATTCCTTAGCAACGTCTTCGTCGATTAGTGGGTTGTAATGTTGTAGGTTAGCACCTAGGCCGTTTTCAGCTAAACCAGTCCATACAGCGTATTGTGCGTTACCTTGAGCTTGTTCTGACCAGTCGTAGAAGTTGTCAGCGTATGCTGGGAAGTTCTTTTCTAGACCGTGAACAACGTCCATGTCAGTGAAGAATAGGATAGTTGCGTAACCATTCTTGAAACCGTTGATCTTGTCAGTAGTTGCCTTTAGAGCATCATCACTCTTTAAGTGTGGCTTTAAGTTGTCTAAAGTAATGTCCCATACCTTGTCTTGGTTGTCGTTAAATAGGATAACGGCACGAGTTGATTGGCTGTTGAAAGCTGATGGAGCTTCCTTGATTGAAGCTTTGATGAAGTTTGCTAATTCATCTTGGCTTTGTTCAACGTTACGACCTAAAGCGTAAATAGTACGACGGTTCTTTTGTAAATCTAGTAATTCTGTTTTCATGTTAAGTCTCTCCTTTTGTCATATCTGATTGATTAATTTATATTATATCACTTACTTTTAGTTAGTAAACCTTTTTGTTCAAATTTTTTAATGAACAAATAAAAAGTTAAGTGATATTATTTAAGTATCAGCATAATATTATTTTTCGATGAGGTAAATTAATATGTTTTATTACTTATTTCTAGCGCTCGCTATTATTGGTGAACTCATCGGTACAAACCTATTAAAGATGTCGATGGGTTTTACTAAGATACTGCCAACAATCGGATCGCTAATTTCATTCGCACTATGTTTTTACTTTTTATCAATTGCGATGGTTAAGATTCCGCTAAACATCGCCTACGCTAACTGGAGTGCATTAGGAATTCTTGCCACCACCGCAATCGCATCTTTAGTGTACAAGGAACAAATTAACGTCATGAGCATGATTGGTATTGTCTTTATCATCATCGGTGTCGTTTTGTTAAACCTATTCAGTGCAAAATAAAAACGCTAAGTTAGAATATCTAACCTAGCGTTATTTTTTATACATAGAAATAAATTGAGAAGTACATTAAGATGGTCCCAATCATTACAAAGACGTGCCAAATGACGTGGCCAAATGGAATTCTTGGAATACTGTAGATTAATGCACCCACAGTAAATGCGATGCCACCAAATAGTAGTAATAAGAAACCGTGAATTCCTAGGTAATCATATAGTTTGACGATTCCTAGTAGGCACATCCACCCCATTACAACGTAGATAACAGTAGAAAGTGTCTTTAATTTACCCATCCACAATGCCTTGTAGATGATTCCTAACACAGTCATAATCCAGATTACTGTTAGGATAACCCAACCTAGCCAACCACCAATTGCGATTAGGCAGTATGGTGTGTAGCTTCCAGCAATAAGTAGGTAGATTGCTGAGTGATCAAAGATTTGGAATAGCTTTTCGACACGCGTAAAATATAGACTATGAAACATGGTAGAAGCAATGTAGAAAACTACTAATGTGATTGAGTAAATGACAAAACTAGTAATTCTCATTGCCCCACCAACGTGAACACCATGAATAATCAATGCGACAGCACCAATTATAGCAAGTAGTTCCCCAATTCCGTGGGTGATTGCACTAAAGATTTCGTTTAATAGGTAGTATGTTTTATCCTTAATCCAGTTAAACTTTTGCTTAACTGAATCGGTAGTCTTTTGTTTTAAGTCGTTGTTCATAAATAAAGTACCTCAATTAATGTTTATTTAATTATATAACTATGTAATCTAGTTTTCAATACTAGATGTTAAAGAGTATAAAAAAAGAACCCTATTCGGGGTTCTTTTTATTAATACCAGTTATGTGATAACCAGAATGATTTGGCATTTACCCATGATCCGTAACGACTCTTAACGTAGTTGTTAGCAGTACGTTCTTGGTTCTTATGAGATAAGTTACCACCGTAGTAACTGATTAATAATTGGTATTTACCGTAACATGAACCGTTTGAGGCGGTGTATGATCCACCTGATTCATGGTTAGCAATCCATGCTTTAGCAGCAGCGTTTGCTCTTGATAAATGTTTTCTTACTTTGTAAGTTGAGTGTTTCTTGATACGTCTTGAACTAACAATTTTCTTTACGGCATGCTTCTTAACACGTTTTACAGTGTGTTTCTTAGCTGCTTTCTTGTGAGTTCTTGCTACTTTCTTAGCCTTCTTAGATACTTTCTTGTGTTTACGTACCTTTTTAACATGTTTAGCAGCTTTCTTCTTAGCGGTTCCTTGAACGGTCTTTGTTTGAGCTGGTGTAGTTGGTGTAGCAACTGAATCAGCTTTTGCGGTTTGTGGTATTAAAAACAATGTCGCAATCAATAATGATACCAATACTGCAAAGGTAATCATCTTATTATTCGAATGCATATAATGTTTTCCCTCCTTAAAATTACTTGAATAACATAACTAACCAGTTTTACTATCTTGTTAGAGTTATGTTACAGTAATGTTACATTTTATTTCAGACGTGAAACAAAACTACCTTTAAGTCTGATCTGAAAGCTCTTAAGACTTTTTTAAGATTCATGAAAAAGAATTGACTTTTAAAAGAAAAATGTATACAGTTAGTTACATAAGTAATTAACTATCATTATAAGGAGATGCACTATGAAAACTCTTGAAGTTCAAAGTTTAAACAAGTTCTTCGGAAGAAAACAAGCACTATTCGATGTTTCATTTGATATCGAACCAGGTACCATTCTTGGTCTAATCGGACCAAACGGTGCTGGTAAGTCTACTATTATGAAGAGCATTGTTGGTCTAACCGACTACAACTCAGGTAACATTAAAATTGATGGAAAAGAATTAACTAAAAACAAGCGTAGCAGTCTAGAAAACGTTGGTTCAATGATTGAATCACCTGCTCCATACTTGAACCTAACTGGTCGTCAAAACCTAAAGCTTTTCAATGACGGTTCTACCACCGCTGAAGAAATGCAAGAAATTATGGAAGAAACTCAAATCACTGAATTTGCCGATCGTAAGGCTAAGAAGTACTCATTAGGTATGAAGCAACGTCTAGGAATTGCCATTTCATTGCTTAACCACCCTAAGCTACTTATCCTAGATGAACCTATGAACGGTCTAGATCCTCAATCAACTCATGATTTACGTGACCTACTTGTAAAACTATCAAAACGTGGCATTAGTATCCTTATCTCAAGTCACTTACTTGATGAATTATCACGTATCGCTGATTACTATGTAGTAATTAACCACGGTAAGGTAATCAAGAAGTCAGACGCTAAGTCATTCCTATCAGAAGGTCCTAAGACTATTAAGTTCGAAGTTAAAGACACTGACGCTGCTAAGAGTGCTCTTGAAGCAGCAGGTTTTACTGCCACTATTTACGATAAGACTGTTGAAATCGAAGACAACAATGATTCAACTGCAATGAACGCTGGTCTATCAGCATTGAACCAAGCAGGAATCGAAATTGAAAATGTTTCAAGAAACCAAACTGACCTAGAAGAATCACTATTGAAGCTTCTATCAAGCGATAACAACAAGGAGGCTAAATAATGTTAACTTTAATCAGACAAGAACTATACAAACAATTACACGGTAAGTTTTACATTGGCTGGGGTATCGTTGTTCTAGCAATCACTCTACTAAGTGGATACTTCTATCACAACGGTGGAACTGCTCTTAGTGCTATAAATACCAGTGGACGAGTTTTTGGTAATGGACTATCAATGGTTTTAATCGCGATGATTGTTTTTGCTAGTTCATTATTAACTAAGGATTTCGCAAACAACACTGTTAAGTACCTATTTGCTCGTCAATTCTCTCGTGGTAAGATTTTAATTTCCAAACTAATCACTATGGTATTTATGTTTGTTTACCTTGTAGTAATCACTTTTATTTCAACTGCAATTGCAAATGTATTATTCAATGAAAACCGTGCATTCCTATGGCATGATATTTTCGGATACCTTATCGGAATGGCTTTCTACCTATTCTTAATGCTTTCTATCGTCCTATTAATCAGTAACATCTTTAAGAGTAACGCTGTTGCGATTGCTTTTGGTATCGTCTTCTACTTCGTATCAAATGTTATTAACGTATTCTTAAACATTCTTGTAGACAAGATGGAATGGATTAAGTACAACCCACTTAACTTCTTAAACATCCTAAGACAATACTCAATTCCTGAATACTCACAATTATCAAGATTGTCAGTAACTCAATTAGAAGTTGGATCAATCATTTGGGGAATTATCTTCCTATTAATTACTTACGTTGTTTACAACCGTCGTAATGTCTAATAATAATATAGTAGAAAAAAGCGACTTAATTATTGGTTAGTCGCTTTTTTTATTGGAATGAACGGCCTAAAAGTGATAAACTCTTGTTATTGATTAATTTCGAATAAAGATTTGGAGGCCAACATATTGGTTGATTTATTAAAACAAGAAATGAACAAGAAAAATCGTCTTATTTTTCTTGCAATGGCAGTTTTCTTAGTTATCGTTACTATCCTAATGGCTGTTATTGGTAAAGACACTAGAACCTTAGATGGTTACAAACTAATGAACTCATTTGGTGGAATTACTCCTGTAATCGAACTACTTGCTACTATCATTACTGCAACCAGATTTGCAGGTGTCGACAGTAACAAACAAGTTCGTAAAAATATGGAAAACCACAGCAAGATTACCATCTTCTTCTCGAAGATTTTCACTTGCATGATTGGATACTTCATCCTACTTGCCCTATCAGTTCTAACCATCATCTTCATGAAGTACCTTGTATTTCCTGAAAGTGCCTTTGCTGGTAAGCTAGCACAAGAATTACAATGGGCAACATTAGGTAACATTGCTTACGTATTCATTTTTGAATCATTCGTAATCATGGTTATCGGTTTTTGTAAGACTTGGTACGGTGCCATCGCTTTCGGTGTTGCATTAAACTACATTACAGAAATCATTGCCGGAATCTTCATGATCTTCATTTACAACAACCGTCAACTAATTTGGAACCCATTCAACTTCTTCTTCGTTGAAAAACAAATTCAAGATGGTATGAAGCACATGATGACTCGTCTAACATTGAACCAAATCATTGCCGGTTCAATTGTTTACGCCGGTATCTTCTTTGTAATTGGATTTATCATCTTTGTCTTTATCAGAAAGTTCAAAACAGATGATGAACTAATCGCAAAACGCCAAGCTAAGAAAAACAAAAAGCAAAAATTACAAACTGCATAATATTCCTTATATATTGCACTCAAATAGGCACCGTGAGTAAAATCACAGTGCCTATTTTGTTGACCAATTTCAATTTAGTGATATTCTTTAATATTGTATACAATATAATCATTTGCTAGACAAAATCCACCGAACGAAAGAAAGGAGTTTTGCATTATGCCAAAAGAAGTAACTCTAAACGATCAAATTTGTTTCCAAATTTCTCGTGCACATCAACTATTCAACAAGTTCTATCAAGAACCTCTAGAAAAATTCAACTTAACATACGTTCAATACATTACACTATTATCACTATGGGAAAACGACGGAGTGACTGTTAACTACCTAAGCCAAAAGCTAGGTCTTTCTAACGGTACTTTGACTCCTCTATTAAAACGTCTTGAAAAAGCTGGCTGGATTACCAGAAACCGTGATAAAGCTGATGAACGTCGCGTCCTAATTCACTTAACACAATTAGGTAAGGACAACAAAGAACCAATCTTGGAATCAGTTCAAGGTTGCTTAAACCGTCTAAACTACAGCGATGACGAATTCGCTGACGCAATGGACACCATTGTTGATTTACAACACCGTTTGGAAAAAACTAACGAAAACGACAAATAGTTTTGTCACTATTTAATTGACACCTGTCTTTTATGAGTATACAATATTAGTTGTTAAGAAAAGACATGTCTATTTGATGGTGCTTTCCAGAGAGGATTACATTTTTCTGTAAGTAATCTATCGCATTCAAATAGTTACCACTTTTCTCTTCTATTAAATCGATATTATTTTTAATGACTAATATGAGGGCATTATGGACTTAACCGTAGTGCTAAAGATGGGTGGAACCACGTTAATACTAACGTCCCTGACACATAAGTGTCAGAGGCGTTTTTTGTTTCCCCACCTCAAATAAATTCAAGAAGGTGGAAGTATTGTCAGAAAATAATGATAAGTTAGAAAGAAAGCTTAGCGCCCGTCATATGAAAATGATTGCGCTAGGTGGAACTATCGGGGTTGGCCTATTCATGGGTGCCAAGTCCACAATCGGTTGGACTGGTCCCTCCGTGTTACTAGACTACGCAATCGCAGGATTATTCCTATACCTAATCATGCGTGCGCTAGGTGAAATGTTATATGTACATCCAGTTACTGGATCATTCTCACAATTTGCCTCAGAATACCTACACCCCGTTTTCGGTTACTTAACCGCATGGAGTAATGTCTTCCAATACATCGTTGTTGGAATCTCAGAAGTAATTGCGATTGGTACATACATGCAATTCTGGTGGCCTCATTTACCAACCTGGTTACCAGGAATCATCGCCATTGTCTTCCTATGTATTGCCAACTTAGTATCAGTAAGTGCCTTTGGTGAACTAGAATACTGGTTCGCCCTAGTCAAAGTTGTTACCATCATTGCCATGATCATCATTGGTTTGGTCATCATTGTCTTTGGTTTTAATGGTATTCACCCTACTGGTATCTCAAACATTTGGAGTCATGGTTTCTTCGCAAACGGTTTTAAAGGATTCTTCTTCGCCCTAGCAATTGTAATTGCCTCATACCAAGGAATCGAATTAATTGGTGTGACTGCCGGTGAAGCTGAAAATCCTAAGCAAACACTAGTGAAGGCCATTCAAGATACCATTGGTCGTATCCTAATCTTCTACATCGGTGCCATTTTCGTTATCCTAAGTATTTATCCTTGGGACAAGATTAGCCAAATCGGTTCACCTTTCGTAGAAACATTCTCACAGGTAGGTATCACCGCGGCTGCTTCAATCATTAACTTCGTTGTGGTAACCGCTGCACTATCAGGATCTAACTCAGGAATTTACAGTGCTAGTCGTATGGAATTCTTACTATCTGAAGAAGGTCAACTTCCAAAGGTATTCAAGAAGTTAAACCGTCATGGTGTCCCATATGTCTCAGTAATTAGTATTTCAGCAGGGATTCTAATTGGACTATTCCTAAACGTCCTACTACCAATCTTCTTCCCATCAGCAAACCAAATCTTCGTATATGTCTACAGTTCGTCTGTACTACCAGGTATGGTTCCATGGTTCGTTATCTTGGTATCTCAAATTCGTTTCAGAAAGCAACACCCAGAAGAATTAGTGAACCATCCATTCAAGATGCCACTATCACCTATCAGTAATTACATTACGCTAATCTTCTTAGCAATTACCTTGGTGTTCATGTTCATTAACCCTTCTACTAGAATTCCTTTGATTATCGGAATCTTCTTCCTATTAATCATGACAATTCTATACTTCGTAAAATTCAATCAAAACAACAAATAGGATGTGAGACGTTTGTTGAATAAAATTCATCAATTGTTAAATTCCTTGACATTAATTTTAATATGTAATAACATTTCTTAAATAATAAACATTAGAATTATGTAAGTAAAAATCTTACTGGGGAATTTTTAACGATTGTCAGCAAGATCGTCGTGAAGTCAAACCCATGCAATATGCCAGCAATTTTAGCGATTATTTAAAGATTATTTAAATATATTGTATTGGTTATTCATTTTTATAAAAACCCTAGTACAATAGACAATGTAGTACTAGGTTTTTTATTACATAATTTCTTATAGGATGGTGAAATATATTGGCAGAAGAAAAGCAAGAAAAGAAACTAGAACGTAAATTAAGTTCTAGACAGATGCAAATGATCGCCCTTGGGGGAACAATCGGGGTTGGTCTATTTATGGGTGCCAAGTCCACAATCGAATGGACTGGTCCTTCTGTATTGCTAGCATATGCAATTGCTGGTGTGTTCTTATATCTAATTATGAGAGCTTTAGGTGAAATGTTATACGATAACCCAATTAGTGGTTCATTCTCACATTTCGCTTCTGAATACATGCACCCCGTGTTCGGTTACTTGACCGCTTGGTCTAACATCTTCCAATGGGTTGTTGTTGGTATTTCAGAAATGATTGCTATTGGTACTTACATGCAATTCTGGTGGCCATCAATTCCATCTTGGGTACCTGGTATTATCGCGGTAGTATTCTTATGTATTGCCAACTTAATCTCAGTTAGTGCCTTTGGTGAATTGGAATACTGGTTCGCTTTAATTAAGGTTGTTACTATTATCGCAATGATCATTGTCGGTTTAGTAATCATTGTTTTAGGTTTCAATGGTGTTGGCCCTACTGGTATTTCTAACCTATGGTCACATGGATTCTTTACTGGTGGTTTCAAAGGATTCTTCTTCGCACTATCAATCGTATTCGCTTCTTACCAAGGAATCGAATTAATTGGTGTTACTGCTGGTGAAGCTGAAAACCCTAAGAAGACTTTAGTTAAGGCTATCCAAGACACTATTGGTCGTATCTTAATCTTCTACATTGGATCAATCTTCGTAATGCTATCAATCTACCCATGGGATAAGATTGCAAACATTGGTTCACCTTTCGTAGAAACATTCTCACAAGTAGGTATTACTGCTGCAGCTTCAATCATTAACTTTGTTGTTTTAACAGCCGCTCTATCAGGTTCTAACTCAGCAATTTACAGTTCAAGCCGTATGTCATACCTATTAGCACAACAAGGTCAATTACCTGACAGATACAACAAGATTAACAAGCACGGTGTTCCATACATCTCTGTTATCTCAATTGCTACTGGTATTTTATTGGGAGTTGTTCTAAACGTAGTTCTTCCTCTATTCTACAAGGGAGCAAACCAAGTATTCGTATACGTATACAGTTCATCTGTTCTTCCAGGTATGGTTCCATGGTTCGTAATTATCATGTCAGAACTTAAGTTTAGAAAGCAACATCCTGAAAAACTAATTGGTCATCCATTTAAGATGCCACTAGCACCTTTCTCAAACTATCTAACATTACTAGTACTATTCGTTACTTTAGTATTTATGTTCTTCAATGATGATACAAGAATTCCATTGATTGTAGGAATCGTCTTCTTAGCATTAATGACAATCCTATACTTTGTTAGATTTAATAAGAAAGCAAAATAATTCATATTAAAACTAATTTAGCCACCCTTTTGCTATTCAAGGGTGGCTATTTTCATGTTAAAATATTAGTTACGTTTGTTTATTATTTACAAACAACATTTGACAAATTAACAAAAACGATTAAAATATAATCAATTTCTAATCATTTTTTAATAAACAAGATGCCATCTTGTTTATACATACGAAAAGAGGTAATTTTTATGGCGAATCTATTCAAACGAATGAATCGAAAAGAAGACCCTAGTGTCTATGAGCAAAAGGATTCTAACTTGGTCAGATCATTGACTACAAAGGATTTCCTTGCTTTAGGAGTTGGAACAATTGTTTCTACTGCTATCTTCACCCTTCCTGGTATCGTGGCTGCAAACAATGCAGGTCCTGCGGTAACTATTTCTTTCTTACTTGCAGCGATTGTTGCTGGGTTGGTTGCTTTATCTTACGCAGAAATGGCTTCAGCCATGCCGTTTGCCGGTTCTGCATATTCATGGATTAACGTTGTTTTTGGAGAATTCTGGGGTTGGGTTGCCGGATGGGCACTCCTAGCAGAATACTTCATCGCTGTTTCCTTTGTTGCAGCTGGATTATCGGCTAACTTCCGAGGTCTAATTGCACCACTTGGAATTAACTTCCCTACATACTTAGCTAACCCTGTCAGTGCAAAAGGCGGATTAGTTGATATTTGTACCGTTGTTGTAATTTTGATCGTAATGTTCTTAATTACACGTGGTGACAAGCAAACTTCTCGTGTTGAAAATGTATTAGTAATTTTAAAGGTAGCTGCCGTATTAGTATTTATCGTTGTCGGTGCTACTGCCATCCACTTCGCAAACTACGTTCCATTTATTCCTGCTCACCATGTTAATGCCGATGGTACTAACTTTGGTGGCTTCAGTGGAATCTACGCTGGTGTTTCAGTAATTTTTCTATCATACATTGGTTTTGATTCAATTGCTGCAAACTCAGCAGAAGCAAAGAACCCTCAAAAGACAATGCCTAGAGGTATCATTGGTTCCCTAGTAATTGCTGTTACACTATTCGTTGCCGTATCACTAGTCCTAGTTGGTATGTTCAAGTACACTAACTACGCTGGTAACGCAGAACCAGTTGGTTGGGCCCTACGTCAAGCTGGTCACCCAATCGTTGCTTCAGTTGTTCAAATTATTGCCGTTGTAGGTATGTTCACTGCCCTAATCGGTATGATGATGGCAGGTTCACGTCTACTATACTCATTCGGTAGAGATGGAATGCTACCTAAATTCCTAGGTAAGGTTAACAAGAAGAGTCACCTTCCACTAAATGCAATCATTACTATGACTGTTATCTCAGTTGTTATTGGTGCCTTCCTAACATTTACATTCCTATCACAACTAATTTCAGCTGGTACATTGATTGCCTTCATGTTCGTTTCAATTGGTATTTACCCACTTAGAAAACGTGAAGGAAAAGACATCAACATGCCTGGCTTCAAAGAACCATTCTTCCCTGTTATGCCTGCTCTAGGTTTCCTAGCATCACTAGCCGTATTCTGGGGTCTAGACAACGACGCTAAGATTTATGCACTTGTATGGTTCATCATCGGTATGGTTATCTACTTCGTATATGGTATGCACCATAACACTAGAAACCAACAAGCCGAAGTTAAATCAAATGATAATGAATAATTAAAACCACAAAAAAGAGGACTCGTTTGAGTCCTCTTTTTATTTGCTATTTTCTTACGTATAGGTCAATCCAACCTTCACTATGATCTTGATTGTTGAATCTCATGTGACGAAGTCTGATGTAGTGTTCCTTTAGGAATTTAGTATCAGCTTTCCATAGTCTCCAGCCCTTACGGTACTTGGTAACTACGAATTTGTATTTTAGTGAATGTAAGTAATCACGTTGTGCATCATACATTGGTCTGTATGTGATGTTATTTCTGATAAAGAAACGATTATCAGCATGGGTTCCTGTGTAGGTGTATAGACCCACGTCTAGGAAACGGTAGTTCAATAATGACTTATCCTTAGACTTATTGATGATCTTTGAATATTCATATTGATATGATTGGCTAGGCTTTGAGTAATGTAAGCTTGTACGGTAATTTCTGTTTGTAACAAAGATTCCCAATAAAGCAATTACGGATAATGCCCAGATTAAATACTTCTTGTTATATAGATACTTATCGACTAGTAATCCTAATTCGAACAAGTAGAAGATGATGAATGGTTCACACGCGAATAGGTAGTATGAAAAACTAGCGCCACCAACTTCGTAAGTTGCTAGGATATCGATGAAGACAATTAGGACAAGTAATACCTTGTTACTATCGTGCATCTTGGCTTCACGCATGTATCTAACCACCGCACAAATGAATAGTGCAATCATTAGGTAGTAAACAGTTCGAATAATCACTAGGTGATGTGAAAAACCAAATGTTGGGTATTCCATCTTAAAAAGCGTGTATGCGAACGATTCGTTTTGCACATGGTAATGTGTCAAGTTTAGGTAGAAGTAGTCGTTAAATAAGAATTTTAAGGCTCCTGTGGCCCAATAAAGAATAATGATTGGTAATGTAATGGATAAGAATCCGATTAACGCGTCTAAGATGATCACAAACAACTTTTTAAAGCGTTTAGTGAATAGACATGCTAAACCAACATAAATAAAGAAAATTACCCATGGAATAACTAATGAATATTTAATCCAAAATAGAATTGCAACAAAGCATCCATTAACTATGTAGTAACGACGTGGCATTTCAAACCAGTTGTATTGAATACATGAGTATAGCAAGATTAATACAAAGGTCATAGCGTATTCTTCTGGTAAGTCACCATAGTAGAAAATACGGCTGGTAAATGCCAATGGGATAAATAAGAAGCTACAGAACATTGCTGTTCTAGCACTTAATTTCATTGATAGAATTCTGTTAATGTACGCGATATCTAGGAACAACAACAATGATTCAATTACATAGATAAATGTAAAAGAGTTGTATGAAAAGATCGCATTCGCGGAATGAATTAAGTAAATTAATGGTCCCCTATTATCAAATAAATCTTTGTAGGGAAGTAATCCGTGTAGTAATCCTTTTCCAACAGTATACATTGTATTCGCATCTACTGATCTGTTAAATTCGTAGAACGGCGAAGCTGTTGTTAAAAAGAACATACAAACAAAACTAATCACTAACATCAAAATATTCTTAGCGGTTAGTCTATTTATAATTTTTTTCATTTTCTCACCTCATCTTGTAATAATAATCCAATAAAAATAAAATAGCTATAAAAAAATTCCCTAAAATGAAATTTTTAGGGAATTTTTCAACTTTAATTAAGAATTTTACTTTTCTTCTTGCGCTTGAGCAGCTTGACCCAAAATGTTTAGGTAGTGGAATGGACGGTCAAAGTTTGGTTGGAATAACATATCAACCATTGCTAAGTCATCGATTGTGTTCTTGTTTTGGATAAGAACTGATAATGTGTTAGCTGATTGAGAAATGTCGTAACGACTCATTAATGATCCACCTAAGATACGACGAGTGCTTGGGTCGTATACTAGTTCCATTAATACCTTTTCAGTTGTTGGCATGAATTCTGGACGGTAGTTATCTTCTACGACTACTGAGCTTGCCTTCATACCTTTTCTTTCGGCCATACCAACTGTCATACCAGTTGAAACTATTGCGTAATCGTATAGTTGTAAACCAGATGATGATTGAGTACCCATGTACTTAGTTGTTGGCTTTTCAATGTTTTGACCAACTAGAATACCTTGACGAACAGCGTTAGTTGCTAGTGGAATGTATTCGTTAGTTTCACTTGGGTTGAAGTGCACAGCAGCACTGTCACCGGCAGCGAAGATGTCTGGGTTTGATGATTGCATGTATTCGTTAGTGATGATAGCACCGTTATCCATCATATCAACCTTACCAGTTAATAGTTCAGTGTTTGGTTGGAAACCAACACATAGGATAGCCATGTCAGCCTTAATGTCGTGATCACCAGTTGATAATGTTAATTCGTCATCACCTGAGAACTTTTGAACACGAACACCTAGTTCTAGTTTTACGTTGTGGTCAGCGTATAGTTCTTCAATCTTGTCAGTGAACTTCTTGTCGAAGTACTTTGATAGTACGTGGCTGTCACTGTTAATCAAAGTAGTTTCGTGACCGTGGTTTGAGAATGCTTCTGCTAATTCAGCACCGATGTAACCAGCACCAACAACGGCGATACGCTTGTGGTCCTTAGCCTTTTCAAATAGGATTTGAGCATCGTGCCAGTTCTTGCAGAAGAATACGTTCTTGTTATCGCGACCTTCGATTGGAGGAAGAACGGGACGTGAACCTGTTGTCATAACAAGCTTGTCGTACTTATCAGTAAATACGTCATGTGAATCCAAGTTTTCAACTTCGATTGTCTTAGCGTCAGTATCTACAGACTTAACACTGTGTAGCATTTTAACGTTTGCACCTAAATCAGATAGTTCCTTAGGGTTTGAGTAGAATAAACCTTGAGGATCCTTAACCTTACCATCTAGATATAAAGCGATACCACATGATAGGAATGAAATGTTGTCATTTCTTTCGTATACAGTAACTTCTGCATCTGGGTGTTCTTTTAAAATTTGTTTAACAGCGAATGTACCTGCATGTGTACAACCAATAACAATAACTTTCATATTGTAATACCTTCTCTATTCTGTAATTTTTCGTTTATATTTTCTTTACACCTCTAATTATATGTATTGTGAATAAAAACACAATAATTTTATTTGTCCTTAAGATAAATTTAACATTTTATATATTAACAGTAGTTATAGAGCCTTCTAACTTTGTGTAACATCTCACTGATTTGACAAATGTATAAAAAAGCAACGGAATTATTCCGTTGCTTAAGCTTTTAAAATAGTAGATCTTTCTTACCTTGCTTACGATTATAGACAAGTAGTGATAGATATGATGATACAAGGCCAATTACAAAAATCGCAATTGATAAGATATCAACCGTATTGGATGTTGCTGTATTGGCATAGATTGAATGCATTGAAAAAACAAATGAGGAGTAATCCATCGCCGCATGAAGCAGGATAGATACCCAGATATTTTTACTTACATAGTAGACAGTCGCTAATACAAAACCTAACCCGGCTGCGTAAATTACTTGGTTGGTAGTGTCCCAGAATGGTGATACAAAGTAATTCAACATGTGAAGAGAGCCAAAGACAATACTTGAGAAGAAGATACTCTTCATAACTGGGTATTTCTTAAAGCCCTTTAACATGGCACCCATCATGACACCACGAATAGAGATTTCTTCAAACATCCCCACAAACAAAGCTTCAATCAATCCAATTGCAAACGCTAAAACGATGTTGAAGGCATTCATGTGGTATAAAAGACTCTTCCATACGATTGTGTCGCTGGCGACTGTGATGTTCATAACGGTTAGCACAATCATTAGCCAACCATCTTTAAACATGTGCATGTAGCCGCCCTTTTGATGTAAGACGTCAATCTTCCATTCACGTTTAGCATATATCAATAGCGCAATCGCAAATACCGCTCTTAGGATTCCTGGATCCATTTGACCAATCACCTTATGCGCGGTGGTATAAATGTTGAAATTGATTGAGGTCATCCCTACAAGATTCAATGCAATAAAATCGATCAGCAATACCCAAAAAGTGATTGCCCACATCTTTCTTAATTTCATATTATTTCCTCGCTTTAATTGATGAAAACATCATAACACACAAAAAAAGAATGCCAAAATGACATTCTTTTTTATTTTTAACAAATTAATTGCGATAAATTAAATGTTTTTTACTCTGCTCTTACTGTCTAAGAAATAAGTAGCGTCATCAGTTTTGATAGTCTTATTCTTAGCAATAATTTCACCCTTCTTATTGGCAACATAGTTAACACCATTAACTACAAACTTACCAGTTTGTAATGATGAGAATTGTCCACCATAATATGAAAGAGTTTTGTTCTTATTCACAACAAACTTGTCTTTAGCTTGTACTCCATTGTTGTAGAAGAAAACGTGGATTCCATCAATAACTTTGTATCCTCTAACAAAGTTACCGTTTTTATCTGCATAGTACCAGTTTCCATTATATTCGAAGTATTTGCTTATAGCTTCATTTCCAGAACCTTGTTCAAAGTACTTTTTGTGTCCCTTAATTACTTTAACAACATCCTTTAGTTGGTAACCATTATTATCGAAGAATTGTTTATTTCCATCAACAACAGTGTAACCTTTGGCACTCTTTCCATTTTTATCCAAATGAATGATTTGGCCATTATTGTTACTAAAGTAATATCCTTCTTCTGTAGCCTTAATTCCGTTAGATTGGTAATAGCTTTGAACTCCATTTTCATCCATTACGAATCCATCTCTTAAATTAACACCATCAGGTAAGAAGTAATAGTCATGTCCATTGATTACTTGATAACCAGTAACGAACTTACCTTGAGCATCAGCATAGTACCAATTTCCATTTCTATCTTTTACAAATGAATTTGTAGCAGTGTATCCACCTGTTGAAGTATATGATTTTTGATCATCAGAAAGACCATATTGGACATTTTCACCAAGGATTTCTTTTGGTAAGAATGCTGCATAAACATCTTTATTGTTAGAGTTAACAACAGTAAAGTATTCTCCACCAAAGGCATTACTTAAGACGTATTCTGCACCTTTTCCTTGAATGTTCATACCATTTAGATACTTAGCTTCCCAACTCTTAATTTTTACGGAAGGATCAATTCTCTTACCAGTAGAAATTTGCTTCATTTTGAAAATGCTTGGGTATTTTTTCTTTAGAATGTTCAAGAACTTACCACCATATTTAGCTTGGTAATCTTGACCATTTCCTTCTGAAAATACTTCATACATCAAGTTAATTAAATCAGAATTTGAACTAATTTTTCCAACACTATTAACTCTAGTTGCGTTTACAATTTGTTGGTTAGGCAATGAGTATAGTTGATCAGGAACAAAATCAGCTAAAACCTTAATTCCTTTAGAATGAAGTGAAGATATTGCTTTAACTAATTGATCAGCTGTTCCATACTTAGTTGGTTTATTAAATCCAAGATCGTATCTATCGTTAAACGCATAACCATTTTGAACAGTTGAGTCTAAGAAAGTTCCATCATCAGTTGATCTATATTGCGGTGCTAGTTCAACATTAGTAATACCTAAATTCTTAAAGAAATCACCCTTAGTTGAAAGAACAACATTAGTATATTGCTTTTTGTTCTTAGCAAAACTTTGGAAATTTGAGAAAGCTTCAAAAATAACATTAGAATCTAATGCTGCATTAGAATGATATGATTTGCCATCCTTATTAACCTTTGAACTTGGATCAGTTCTTACATCTTGTTTTGATGAAGCCCCGACAGGAACCCACATTGATAGATATCCAGATACTTGAGGGTTTGAGTAACCCTTAATCTTTGATCTAGTTAAAGTTAAGTATCCCTTTGAGTTAGTATGAACGACTTGCTTTCTAGCTTTCTTATCACTGTTATAAACAGTAATACCCTTATTTGTTGTATCTAGAAGAGGGCGATATGCTTGATTTTTATGAGCAGCACCCATGTAAATAACAACTTTATCTTTTTTACCTAACTTTAAGTTCGGATTATTACTTTCAACTACTGCAATACCGGATGTTCTGGTTAAGTTAGTTCCTTTTGATTTTCCTGAGTTAGCACCCTTACCAAAACGTACAGAAACTAAAACATCATCGTTTCCATTATTAACCTTAACGGTGCTCATTGATTGTCCACCAGAAACATATTTGATTCTGCCTTTTAGCATTGATTCAATAGAAGAATAATATGGTGTTTTCTTAGCCATAAATTGACCGTTATCGGTATACATATCACCATAGTAAACTCTTGGAATTGTATCCTTATTAGTTAATAGTAAAGCGTATGCGGCTGGAATATTGTAGAAAGTATATTGCTTATTAGCACTATTTTCATCAGCATTATAGTATTTAAAAGCTTTATTAATTTGTTCTAGATTTGGATTACCAGCACTTGGATCTACCTTATCTGTCACAATCTTACCAACAATAGCTTGTACACCGCTATCGTGGGCTCTAATTATTGAATAATTAGGTAAATTTTTATTGTATTTTGTATCATTGCTTCTATTTACAAGACCAGCATTAATTAAAGTAGATAAGTTTGTTCTCTTATCAGGAGATGCAGTCAATGCGTTTTCCATTGCATCTTTGAATCCAGCATCAATAGTAATTTGATCAGAACCATGATCCTTTAGGTAGTATGGATCATTGATACTCCAATCTTCAAGAATATTCAAATGTTGATTGGCTTGTTTATCACTCTTGTTAATGCCGTAAGCGTCTCGATAATATTTACCTAGTATGTTTAATATATCGGCATCCATATTATCTACGGCATCAACACGCATTCCATCAAAATTAGCCTTATTATTTTTCTTATAAATGCTACCGAAGTTCGTAAGGTAATAAATCCAGTTAAGAGTTTCAGCTTGAACTACAGGATTTGAGTTATCAACATCGTCACCTAGTAGGAATTCATATCCAGCATAACCAGTTTTTTTGTAATTAACTTTTCCGTTTTGTTGAGTAGGTGCTCTATTTAGTAATCTGTAATTAGAATTAGTCTTTGTATTTTGACTATTGTTATTAAATAGTAGAGTCCCACCCTGGAATCCATCGTTATAATCTAGATTTTCACTCTTAATATTCCATTGATCTTGACTTTTCACAAAATTGTTAAATAGAGTTTTAATCGAGTCAGTTTTACCATTATCAGCTTGAATCTTCTTTTCGATATTTAGTCGAATTTGTTGTGCAGCTGAATTTAAATCAGAGTCAGTACTGTTATTATCAAATGTTCCCGAAATTAAACCTTTACTGCTCATGTAATTCAAGTAATTAATTTCAACCGTTTTACTTGGCCACCAAACACTCAATAGAGGTCTTAAATCATTACTATTTGATGATCTCCATTCGTTTTGATTTACCTGAATTTTCTTTGGACGATACCAAGAATCAGCGATAATAAAACCATTTGTATTAGTTATACTACTTGAGTCTTGGTTATAAATGGATACATTATCTGAAGTTGTTATGTTACCACTATCCATACTAGGTTTATGAGTTGTTAACGCACCATCATTTCCAAAGTAATAATCCTTATTACCATCCCTAATTACTTGTGCTCTAACAGCAACATTGTTTTTATAGTAATAATCTTTTCCGTCAATTTCTCTTATGTGAGACTTGAAATCTTGTGATGCATCCATTCCTACTTTAGGATATTCCACGTAATTATTACTTTGTGGTTGGTTACTACCCTCGTTAGATTGTTCATTGTTTGAAGAAGTAACATTTTGCTGATTATTTACATTACTTGATTGTTCTTTATTACTATCATTTAAATTTTTTTGATTGTTATCAGCTTTTACTGAATTATCTGAAGCAACATTTTGTTGTTCATTATTAACTGATGAAGGTACTTCGTCAGAAGCCTTCGCATTAATATCCATGCTATTTGATTCCTTCACACCTAAAATAGCTAAGGTTAATGCAAGAACTGATGCAGAAATCCATTTTTGTCTCAATTTAGAATTTCCACTTTTATGGTCAGACGCGTTATGACTCATTAATAATCCCCCTAAAATATAATTAAATCCAAAAATCAAAGATACTATTATTTACGTTTATTGAATTTTGAAATGTATGAATTTAATTGTTTTACTGATGCTTTTAAATCTCTCAAAGTCTTTGAAGCTTTTTTGTATGTTGCTTTGTTTTTCTTAGAGTTGTATCTCTTAACTGCTTTCTTAGCAGCAGATACTTTCTTTGCTTCAGCCTTTACAGCTTTTTTCTTGGCACCTAATTGTTTCTTAACAGCCTTTAAATCCTTGGCACTAACAACTTTACCTGTCTTAAAGTTAATTGTTCCGTTCTTTCTTACATTATAAGTAACAGATTTAACTTTGGCAGTTCCAGATGTCTTCATCTTTCCACTACCGTCAAATGAGTAGTAACGTCCTGAAATTTTGTGAACTCCAGATTTAACTTGACTCTTGGCATTTAACAAGTATTTACCTGCAGGAGTAACAACTAACTTATTAGGAGCGTAAATGGTACCGTTCTTAATAGTGATATTCTTACCCTTGTACTTAAATGTCTTAGTTACTAATTGAGCATTTGATGAGTTGAAGTATGAAATTGTTTTATTTTTGTTTACAAGAATCTTATTTTTAGCTTGAATACCGTTGTCGTAGAAGAAGTACTTATTACCATCAATTGTTTGGCGACCCTTAACGATATATCCTGCCTTATTAGCATAGTACCAATTATTCTTGTAACTAAAGAATTGTTTCTTGGCAAGATTTCCAGATCCGTAGGCGAAGTATTGAGTACCCTTCTTTGTAGTTACCATACCATCTTTTAGTTGGTAACCATTTTGATCAAAGTATTGAGTAACCCCACCTGTGGTCAAAAATCCTTTGTATACATATCCAGTTTTATCAATGTATACAACTTGACCAATGTTATTACTTACATAGTAACCAGATGCTTGGGCTTTAACCCCATTTGATTGGTAATAAGTCATTGTGCCATCACTATTCTTAAGCATAGCATCTCTGACGTTCATACCATTTGGTAGGAAGAAATATTGGTACCCGTTGATAATTGTTGGCTTAGTTACAAAATTACCTTGAGCATCAACATAGTACCAGTTACCAGCATCATCCATTAAGAATGAGTTGGTAGCAACGTAGCCACTTGGTGTGATGTATCTTTGTTGACCATCAATAGTAGTTAAACCATAGTTAACACTTTGACCTAGAAGTTCCTTAGGTAATACAGTCGCTTGGATTCCAGGGTTATCTGATGTAATAACAGTGAAGTATCCAGCACCGTATGAGTTACTTAATACGTATTCAGCACCACGACCTTGGATGTTAGAACCGTTTAGGTACTTAGCATCCCATACCTTAATCTTAGTTGATGGATCAATTGTCTTACCGGTTGATACTTGTTTAGTTGTAAACAAGTCTGGGTACATCTTTTGTAGATCACTTAAGAATTCTCCACCATACTTAGCTTGGTAATCAGTTCCTGAACCTTGACTGTAAGAATCATATAGCATGTTAATTAGGTTAGTCTTGTTATTAAGAACACCTAATTGGTTTACACGAGTTGCAGAAACAACTTGTTGTTTTGGCAACATGTAAAGTTGATCTGGAACAAAGTCCATCAATACCTTTAGTTTTTGTGCATGCAATGCCTTAATTGCAGTAGTTAATTGTTCAGCAGTACCGTACTTAGTTGGTGTGTTAAATCCTAGGTCATATCTATCATTGAATGAGTATCCATTTTGAACAGTTGAATCTAGGAATGTACCATCAGTTGTTGAACGATATTGTGGTGGTAATTCGATGTTAGTGAATCCTAATCCACTGAATAATTTAGCATTTTTAGCAATTACAACGTTTGAATATTGTGATTCCTTAGTTGGCATGCTTTGGAAGTTAGAGAATGCTTCAAAGATAACATTTGAATCTAATGCGGCGTTTGAGTGGTATGACTTACCATCCTTAGTAGACTTTGTACTTGGAGCAGTTCTAACGTCTTGTTTTGCAGATGCGCCAACTGGTACCCACATTGATAAGTAACCAGATACTTGTGGGTTCGCATATCCCTTAATAGCTGAACCAGTAAGAACTAAGCGACCCTTTGAATCGGTGTAGATAACACTCTTCTTAGCACTCTTATCAGTAGCATAAGTAGCAATACCCTTCTTAGTTGTATTAACTAATGGTCTGTATGCTTGGTTCTTGTGGGCAGCACCCATGTAAATAACAACCTTATCCTTCTTACCTAACTTAAGTTTAGGATTGTTACTTTCAATCACAGCGATACCAGATGTTCTAGTGTGCTTAGTACCCTTAGCGGTAACAGAGTTAGCACCCTTACCGAAACGAACTGATACTAATACCTTGTTCTTACCATTGTTAACGGCTACGGTCTTCATAGCTTGACCACCAGCTACATACTTAACTCTACCCTTTAGCATTGCGCTAATTGAGTTGTAGTATGGTGTCTTAGTTGCCATAAATTGACCGTTATCAGTGTACAAGTCACCATAGTAAACACGTGGTGTTGTATCCTTATTGGTTAACATTAGGGCGTAAGCAGCAGGAATGTTGTATTGTGTGTACTTCTTATTAGTACTCTTTTCATCAGCATTGTAAATCTTAAATGCTTTGTTAATTTCATCCCAGGTTGGGTTCAATCCATTAGCGGTTGGATTAATCTTATCTTGAATAATTTGAGCAATAATAGTTTGTACACCAGCATCATGGGCTCTTACGATTGAATAGTTAGGAATAGCAGTATTGTATGTGCTATCTTTTCTTCTATTAACAACACCGGCTGTGATTAACTTAGCAATATCTGTACGGTTCTTAGGATCATTATTTAACACGCTTGATAGCGCATCCTTAAATCCACCATCGATGGTCATTTGGTTAGAGCCTTTGTCTTTTAGATACTGAGGATCATTAGCACTCCAGTCTTCTAGGATGGCTAAATGATCATTAGCATTTTTATCATTTTTGTTGATTCCATATGCATCTTTGTAGTAACCAGCAATGATGTCTAGAATATCTGAGTTCATGTTATCAACGGCATCAACACGAACACCGTCAAAGTTAGCATTCTTATCATGTTGGGTGATGCTACCGAAGTTCATCATGTAGTGTAGCCAGTTAAGCGTTTCGGCTTGAACAGTTGGGTTTGAATTATCCACATCATTAGCTAGTAAGAATTCGTAACCTATGTAACTAGTTTTGTTGTAGTTCAATACACCATTTTGTTGAGATGGGTTTCTATTGATTAGACGGTAGTTAGAGTTAGCATTTGGTGTTTGAGCATTGTTACCATATACCAATGAACCACCTTGAAAACCATCGTTTAAGTCGTAGTTTTCACTAGTCATGTTCCATTGTGATTGAGCATTTACAAAATTAGTGAAGATTGACTTAATCTTATCAACGCTACCGTTGTTTGCTTGAATGTTTTTTTCGATATTTAATCTTACAGTGGCAGCTGCAGCATTCAATTGATCAGAAGTATTGTTTGAATTGAAACTACCAGAAACTAATCCTTGTTGGCTCATGTAGTTTAAGTAATCAATTTCTACTTTTTGTGTTGGCCACCATACACTTAATAGTGGTCTAAAATCATTTGAATTTGAGTCTCTCCACTCGTTATCATTTACTTGAATTTGCTTTGGACGATACCATGAATCGGCAGTAATAAATCCATTAACATTGGTGATATTCTTATCATCTGCTGAATAGATAGCGGTCTTGTCTGATGCGGCAATGTTACCTGAAGCAAACTTACTTGTTACGTCAGTTAATGCACCATCAGGTCCAAAATAATATACAGTTGAGTTATCAACAACTACTTGTGACTTAAGCTCAGCGTTATTATCAAAGTAGTAAGTCTTTCCATCAACAACTTTTGTATGTGCCTTAAATTCATCTGAAGCATTTGAAGCAATAGTCTTATTGTTTTCAGATGATTCGTCAGTAGCAGCAGGTGCTTTTGAATTTTGTTGTTCATTTGTACCAGCAACTGTTACAGACGATGAATCAACTGTTGACTTAGTTGTTGCATTAGAAGTTGCTGTAGATGATGGCGCAGCTGAAGAAACTACAGTTGAACCGCTTCCACTATTTGCGTTTGCATTAGCACTTGAAGAAACAACTGAAGATGCGACTTGTCCTGATGTACTTGGTACTGAATTGCTACCTGATTGAACGTTAGCGTTACTTCCCAATTGAGTAACAGCACCACTGCCTTGTTGAGTCACTGTTGGAGTTGTGTCAGCTTTAGCAGATACATTACTGTTAATTCCTGTTAATGTAATAACAACGGCTCCTGTCATAATTCCGGCAGTAATCCATTGTTTTCCAGATTTATACATTTTAAAATGTAATTTTCTTTCATTGTTACTGAAATTCATATTTATCCTCCATATAAATTTTGATATACGACAAGGGAAATTATATCAAAAAAAAATCAAAAAAATAAGGCGTTTTTAATATTCTTTTAAGTTTTTTAATATTTGGCTCTAACCAAAATAATCTTCTTATAATAAGATTTATGAACAATCTGTCTAAAAAACCTCTTAACGAGATTTCGTTAAGAGGTTTTTTATTTTTTTATTTAACGTCTAGGTTTACATCGCTAAAGCCTTGGTTAAAGGTTGCTCGCCACTTTCCTTTGGTTAGGTGTGGAGGTAACAGGAATGTTCCTGATGATACCCTTTGACCTGCCTCTAGTCTTAGATCTTGTTCATCTAGTTTTTTGACTAGCCATTGAAGAGCATTCAGTGGATTACTTAGCACTTCTGATGAAGTTCCAGTCGCCACCTCTTTACCGTCATGGGTTAGAGTAGTTGTCACGTTCTCTAGGTTTTCCAGTGAGAAACTGTTGGTATCGAATTCCTCTCCGTAGACTACGTATCCGCCGACCGCGGCGTCTGACATGACCATGTATTTAGACAGTGATGGGAACCAGTCAGAAAATCTTGAGTCTGGAACCTCGACTCCTGAGGCTACAGTGGTCTTATTGGCCAAGTCCTCTAGGCTATCTGTTGGTAATAATGGCTCTTTGGCCTTAAAGACCAGCTCTACTTCCGCCAGTGGATCCATTAGTTCACTGTTCAGTGATAATGATACCGGTGATTGAACAAAGTGTGATTTAACTTGAGCTCCGTATAATGGTTCATTTGAATCGAACATGTCTTGGGTTTGCTTACTGGTCAAACTGACTTTGTATCCTCCCAGCTCCTCATTTTTTAGCTCCATTAATCTTCTTTGAACTCTATATGATGCCTCTTCGTCAGACACCATGTCTTCCCATTCATCCATCTTCAATGGCTTCTTGGTCTTGTATGCTTCAAATAATGCGTTTGCTAATCTTTCTTCGGTTGCGGTTAATTCTAATGTTGTAGTTGTCATAATAATACGCTCCTTTTCTAGCAGCGTACCTTATCTGGTGACGCTGCAATCCAAAATAAAATATTAATCTGTCCATCATCTAATTCACTAATCGGTAATTGCATTGTCACCACTTCCTTTCCTAATCCAGATTGATAAATAAA
Organism: Lactobacillus sp. B3795; assembly: GCF_026535805.1. Lineage (NCBI taxonomy): Bacteria > Bacillati > Bacillota > Bacilli > Lactobacillales > Lactobacillaceae > Lactobacillus > Lactobacillus sp. B3795. The sequence goes on along the minus strand of NZ_JAFNPE010000001.1, from coordinate 84,085 downwards.
AAAAGCGTCCTCAAACCCATACTTAATATGGGTCTAAGGACGCTTCCGCGTGTTACCACCTTTAATTTAATAGTCTAAAAAGACTATCCTCTACGTACGGATAAAAATCGATACGCTGTCAACTTAACGGTTGCTACCGGCGCCACTTACTGTTGTTTCAGTGGGCTAACTAAAGAATGATAACTTTTGATCAGCTTCGTTATGCTGTCACATCAACCCAGCACTCTCTTGAAACGATTCTGATTAGTTGTTCTTATAATCGCTATTTATTTATCTAATTGACCCTTATTATAAGAGCTCAATTAGAAAAGTCAACACTTTTTAATTATTTTTTAATAAAAGTTTTCGTATAGTTCCATTGAGGACCAGCAGTGTTGTGAATAACATCTTTTACGTAGCTCTTTTGTAAGTAGTAAGTTCTTACTTGATATAGTGGAGAAATTCCTTGATCATCGTTCAGTTCCTTACTTGCATCGATTAGATCTTGCCAACGCTTGCTTGCATTATTTGCATCTGTAGTGCCGGCCTTCTTCAATAGTGCGTTGAACTTAGTATCGTTGTACTTACCAAAGTTGTAAGGTGTGTTTTGTTCAGGAATTTGTAGGAAAGTGATTGGATCTTTGAAGTCACCACCCCATGATGATAGGGAGATTTCAAAGTTACCCTTGGTTAGGTTATCGTTTGCTAACTTACCAGGGATTGTTCTTAGGTTTAGAGTGAAACCAGGAAGAACTGATTCAAGTTGAGCCTTCAAGTATTGAGTCGCAACCGGAGTGTTGGAATCGTCAGTTGATGCCATTAGTGATAATGACACGTTCTTGATGCCTAATTCCTTTAATCCCTTTTCGTAATATTGCTTAGCTAACTTCTTGTTGTAGGCTAATGAGTTCTTGTCACCTTGTTGGTCAGCGAAATCCTTGCCTGTCTTCGGATCATTAGCTAGACCATAAGGAACGAATCCAGTAATCTTCTTGGTGTTAAAACCTAGAATACTTTCATTTAATTGATCTCTATCGATTGCTAAAGAAATCGCCTTACGAATGTTTTTGTTATTGATAATCTTTCTGTTTTGTTCGTCAGGATCATTAAAGTTGTAACGTAAGAATGTAGTCATTGAGTATGAGTAATCATGCAATTCTGAATTATTCTTGAAGTTCTTTAATTGTTCTGATGATAATGCAGTCACGTCAATCTTACCTTGGTTGTAAAGGTTCAAACTAGTAGTTGGGTTAGCTACAACGGTGTAGTTAATCTTCTTTAGTTTGATATCCTTGGCATCCCAGTAGTTATTGTTCTTTACATATGACCAAGTATCATTGGTTCCGTTCCATCCCTCAATTGAGAATGGTCCAGAGTAAACCATGTACTTAGCGTTAGTTCCATACTTGTCACCATACTTCTTAACAGTAGCTTGATCTTGTGGTCCAAATAAAGGATATGCCATCAAGGTCTTGAAGTATGCGATTGGTTTAGTTAACTTAATTTGAACTGTATGTTTGTTAAGCGCCTTAATCCCTAACTTATCAGGACTCATCTTACCGTTAGTAATAGCTTCACCATTTTCAACATCGTTAAATAGGTATGAGTATTCGGCCTTAGTTGCTGGTTTGACAGTACGACGCCATGAATATACGAAGTCATTGGCGGTAATGTCCTTGCCGTTGCTCCACTTGGCATCCCTTAGCTTAAATGTCCATGTCTTACCATCCTTACTAGTCTTAGCACTTTGTGCTAAATCTAGTGTTGGTTTCCCATCATCACCAAGTTTGTAAAAACTACTAAACGCATTTCCAGTTGATCCGTAACCGGTAGATGTTGAAATATCTAAGGTACTTAATTGTGATGTGGCTGCTAAATTCAATGTTTGTGTCTTGGCATCGTTGCTACCTGAATTATTACCACATGCTGCTAGCGTTACCCCTGCTAACGCCGTCATTGCTGATGCTACTAATAACTTTTTCATATTTTTCACTCCTATGTGTTTATATGTGTTCAATCAAAAGAAAAAGACCACTGCCCGAGGTTAACAATAATGTTAGCCTCAAACAGTGGTCTCTTATTCGTATAACTCAATTTTTATTAATTTCTGTCAAACTATCTCGAGTTACACGATTAAAAAGGTTACCACATTTGTGCTAACGACAGTTTGACAACAACATGAAATTAAAAATACGTTCTTCAAATGGATAACCTTCTTTCGTACAGATTGATTACCTTGAATAATACACACTTACAAATGAGAAGTCAATGATTAATTCTCATTATTTTTTAATATAAAGTGAAAGCACCTACTTTTTCATTGCTCTATCAGTAAAAGTTGTATACTATGAAGTAGCAAAGTAAACATGAGAAGGAATGAAAAAAATGAAAAGTACATTTTCAAAAATTGTAATCGTCATTATCTTGTTATTCATTGCTATCATCGCTGCTATTAGTATTGCTACCAAGAATAGTAACGTTGATTCCACATTGAAGGCAGTTAACCAAACCGTTGCTGTAACAAAACAAAAACACGATGGTAAATACGAACTAGTTGTCAAAAATGATCAAACCAGTCAATACAGTTTCCCTCGTCTTGATTCATTGAAAAAGGATACCTATAAAAAGGGAACTAAACTAACATCTACCAAGTTAGTCCAAGATGAACAAACAAACTTCTACAAAATTAACGATAATACTTACGTGTTATCTTCCGATGTAGACGTTAAATAAAAAGAGACCTCCAAAGAGGTCTCTTTTTTAATTATGGATTAATAAACGTGGGACAAAGTCCCTGGAATAAAGTAATCTATCTTCTCTTACCTATTCATCAATTAATATAACATCTGTTGATTAATTCCCTAAAAAACGTCGATTATTTTAGGATTAGTTTTTAATGCTACTTTATAAATTTAAGATAATAGTTTTAAATGTTTTAAAATAAAAAGCTAATGTAACAGCAACATACGTAATGACGTATGCCATCAGGCTAATCCAGATATTACTGATGTGGCTAATGACAATGAATGCAAAAGCCATGATCATCAAGTAATAGAAATTCTTAATGAACTTCACTCCAGATTCCGCGTTCATAAACCATTCGAGTGTTAGATACCATATCATTAATAATGGAATTGATAATAGCGCAATCTTAAGCGTACTATGACTCAATCTAAATCCAATGTAGTAAACAGCAAAATCAAATACTAAGTTGGCTAATGAGATATAGCAGAAGTCCTTAATTTTCTTCGCCATGATGTAGTCATTGAATATATAAGACTGCACAATACAGGTAATCCCGACTCCCGGAAAGACGATACTTAAATATTGAACAGATTCACTATAACTAGCAATAAAGTTGTTAACAATCCAAGCGATTGGATAGTATGAAGCAATGACGAAAAAGACAATTGCGTTCATGACTGCCATGTTGGAATCATGATTAGATACAACCGCTGATTTCCCCGCCTTTTTCATGTACGGTAACATTACCGAAGAAACGGCGTTAAACACTGTTAATAACAAGGCAGCTAATGAATAAGCAAATGCATACTTACCGTATTCACTAACCTTAAAAAACATTGAGATAAATTGATTATCAGCGTTAACCATCACCATCGTAATTTGATACGATATCATAATTGCGAAACCAACTCTGAAAAATACCCGGATATTTTTAAATTGGCTACCCATTGTTTTTCGTTCACCCAATATAATTTTCTTATATCTGACGAGATAGTAGCAAAGTAATATAAACACAGCAAAGTTCATGTAAAACATGTAGTAAGTGACGTTTACATTGAAAGCTGTAAATTTATATAGGTACAAAGCTAATAGTAAAAAGAATAGATTGATAAATGATTGAAGTCTTGCGATAGATGCCAATTCACTGAATCGCATAATACACTTAGAGAAGAACTGAAAGTATGTTAGTGCGTTCAATAAGAATGAATATATAGCAATCGCAATAATGATTTCTCGATTAATTTGCGGGATATTGATTAAGCATGCAAAGATACTCATCACAATGCTTAAGAACAACTCAAATATTAACAAGAACAACGTATAAGTTCTAAACTTCTTAAACGAGATATCCTCTAGTCTTTTACCAGCATTTCGAATTAAAATCCCATCGATAAAACCGATGTGAAGCAATGGTACGTACGTCGTATATAGTGAGAATATTTTATAGTAACCATATCCATCATGGCCCAAGATAACAGGCGTAATAAATGATGATAAGACACTAATCATCAGTGATATTAAGTTACTGATCATTAGATTGATTATATTTTTAACAAATCCCTTATTCATTTATCCTTTTACACCTACATTCTTAATGAAAAATACTTATTCTGCGTTTGAATCTCTCAATTCCGGTACTTTAATCTTAACTAGGATAAATGTGACTAATACCACTAAGGCACTAACGTAGAAGACCACATTGTAATCCCAGATAGATGAAATAATACTTCCCATTAATGAACCAATACAAATACCAACAGCTTGAGCACCTTGGTTTAGACTAAATGCCATCCCTGTAGATTCTGATGGTGTTCCTTTTGCCAACAATGTTTGTACAGATGGAAAAATTGCTGCATTTGAAACCCCAGTTAGGAATCTGAATACACCAAAGAATAGTACTGTTGGCGCAAATCCTTGAGGAAAAATAAATAGAATTGCCAAGATGAATCCAAGCGTTAGGATTTTGTTGGTACCATATCTGTCCCCTAGTCTTCCGAACCAAGGAGAAACCAGTACCATCCCAATACCTGGCATAGCAGCAACAATACCTGATACAACTGATACATTTCCAGAGTTATTCATTAACTCCTTAACGTATAAGGTAATCAATGGATTAATTGAGTTGTTCATAATTTGAAGCGCAATTGAGATAATTAAAATCCACACAACAAAGTGTGTGTTTGGAAAACGCTTGATGATTTTAACAAACGATTCCTTCTTTTCTTTTAGCTTAGCTGGATCTGGCTTGAAGTGTTCTTCTACGAAGAAGTAAGTTAGTAAAAAGAACGAAAATAATAGTAATCCCGTTACCATAAATGAAACACGAATACTCAATAATCGTACTAATAAACCACCAAAAATTGGTCCAACTAAGAATCCACTTGTGTATCCAGTTGATAGCCAACTTAATGCGTAACCTGTCTTATTTCTAGGTGTACTAGTTGCAACCAAAGCGATTGAGTTAGGGATAACTCCGTCAAAGAATCCTTGTAGACACTTTAGGATTAGAAGTTCCCAAACATTAGTACAAAACGCCATTAAGAATAACGTAACAGCTGAACCGAATGATGTTTGTAACACCATTCTTTTTCGACCATGACGATCCGCAAATCGTCCCCACATGGCCGATGTAAAAATTACGACAATAAAAGATGAAGCATAAACAATTCCACTAAGTAGTGAAAGTTGGCTCTTACTAAAATCTCCTAGTTCCGAAATATATAGCGGTTGAAATGGAATAACTTCACTAAAGGCAATTCCAGTTAGGAAAGTACCAAATAGCAATATCCAAAGATTCTTACGCCAGTGTTTATTATCGTCCAAAATTATTCCTCCTCTGTTTAAAGCAATTGTCTATAATAACATATACCCAAAGAAAAAATAATACCCGATTATTGTTTCATGCTAATTTTATTTACCATGAAGAATGAACAGATAATTGGTAACAATGCATAGTAATCAATTAGTGTTGATTCAAAGCTACCCTTGAAGATTAGCGCAATTAAAATGATATACAAAATATAGCAATTAGCCTTATGTGCGTTAACGAATGACTTTGCGTATATATATGTATAAATTAGAGAACCGATAATACCAGTCGAAATCAGGTTATAAACGTATTGGTTATCTACCCATATTGGATTTCCCTGTGCAAAATCACTAACGTTGAATAGATTAAATCCGAATATCTTAAAAGCCTCATTTTGGAGGAATAAACGGTTGGAAGTTAAATCGTTTAACTTCACGAAAAAGGTACTGAATTGATCATAGTAGAAAACCACCATGACCGAGGTTAAAGTCATAATTAATAGAATGAAAATTCCCAATAATGGCTTAAATGATTTGATATTCTTGTTGAATACAAGCGGAATAATTAGTAACACCATTAAGATAAATGCTACTTGTGAACTTCTTGAATCTGCATATACGAATTCAATAAAGAATCCTGTGATAAACATAAGTAAGAACCAGAATAGATTACTGATTTTCTTTAAGTTTTGTAGACGTCCCGTACTATAGAAGAAAAGTAAAAATGAAATCAGAATGTATAGGCAGTACCCACCAAATGAATTAGGATGGTTAAATCCTAATGAACTTCTGATGGTGTCCCCTCTTGGAACATATACATCATATTGACTGGGAAAAATACCACAGAAAAACATTATTAAAATCGAAGCAATACAGGCAAGTCTGGTGACAAAATCGACCTTAATAAATTCCTTAAAGCTGACCGATTCACTATTCATGATTAAAAATGACAGGCAAATAATCTGAAGATTAATCGATTTAAAACCAATCATATCAAGCAAAAACAAACCAGCTAAAATGATTAGGCAACTCATTTTGAGTCGATCGTTGATGTTTAACAATAAAAGCGTGGCTTGCAAAACAATAAAAATGGCAATTCCAGCCCACCAAATCATTTTTACATATCCGGGTTCTGGAAGTTGATCAACACTATTAAATTCACTGTACATATATAGCATTGATGTAGCCATTAAAACTATATACGAAAAAAGATATAATCGTTGTTTTATTATGTCTATCGTACCCACGTTTATTCTCCTTTATTAGCTAAGTAGTCTTTAAAGGTGTCTGTGATTACCGCTTCATCATCAATCTTTCTACCAAATGCATACTCGGTATTAACGACTTTCTTTAGACGATCAACGTCATCAGTAGTAAAGACATATGGTTTACCATGACCATTAAGCCAATCGATATAACGGCTAGCCATCGCACTTGATCGAGTCATTCTGTAATCATCAGAATAGTAATCATACTTTTCAGTAAGACCTTTTGGCTTCAAATCACGCAAGATGGTTTGAATAAAGAATTCATCACCAGTAAATGTGTTCTTAAACATCTTGAAGTCCTTGAAATCAAGCACTCTTTTGACGTATTTAATGTCCATTGAGAACCAGTTACATCCCTTTTCCAATATTTTGTGCTTCAATCTATCAACACCTAGGATTGTATTGATATATTCAAGATTCTTAATAATCATGTAGAATCTAACACCGGTCTTTAGTTTCATGTATCTAATTGGGTAATAGTACTTGGCACGGTTATAAATTTGTCTGTCGATATAATCTAGAAAACCAATTGCATATGGTTTCTTTTCAAAGTATGACTTGAAGTAATCTGGGGTCATTAATGGCATGTCGTTTGATGAAATTAGGTGGACATAATCGTAACGATGAGTATTGTAGACTTGTTCTAACATCATACGTTCAACCATTGTTTGGGTATCTGTACCCCAATAAACCTTGCGGCGATTTTTAATAAAGTAGATTTGAGAGTGAACACTCTTAAATTCTGGAATATCAAATTTCTTATCCCAATGGATAAAAAAATCAATTTCTGGATCATCTAATACATCGATGGTGTTTTGAACAATCTTGCCGTCTCCGTATCCCATAATCATAACTGCGTGTTTCATAGTTTCCTCCCAATCTTAATCTTTCAATAATGACGCTAAGTCGTCACCGTCGGTTACATTGTGCGCAAAGGCATAGTCTGAATTAACAACTTTGCCTAGTTCGTCTCTGTCTTCATCAGAGAATTGATAAGCATTTTCATCGAACCAATTAATCTTTTTAGTTTTTACATAGTTAGCGTATCTAGCTGAATCACCGTAAGCTTTCATCAAGTTAAATCGATTAGAATTCATTGTGTATTCAGGATTGTTAGTCTTTAAGTTCTTCAATGCGGTTTGCGCAAAGAAGTTCTTTGGATTAATGGTATGACGATAGTTATCAACCTTTTGTTCATCTAGTTCGGTTACATATTCTCTTGGTAGTGAGAAGTAAGGACATCCCTTTACGACATCTTCACTAGCAATTCTTTCAACACCAAACAAGTGGTTTAATAACATGCATACTTTAACGAATGGAAAAGCAGTCCATACTCTTTGGTAGTTAAAGTTGTTAAATGGGTAGTAGAAAGCTAATGAATGTTGATCTTGAGAATCGGAGAATTCTACAAACCCTAATTTAACCGGTTTACTTGCGAAGTAATCCTTGAAGTATTGTTTGGTCATCAATGGAAAATCATTGGATGAAATTAAATGAAAGTATTCATAATCACCCTTCAACGCTTGTTGAATTAGTAATTTTTCTTCTGCTAATTCAGCAAAAGTTTGAGCATGTACCTTCTTATTGCATCCCACAAAGGTTAACTTGGAGTTCTTGGCGGTTAAACTACCGTTGTTTTTAGCGTAAATATAAAAATCGATATCTTTATCATCAAGTAGATTGATTGTTTGTTGTAAAGTATCAAATCCACCATTATTCATAACAAGAATTGCTTGTCTCATTTCTTAATCAAATCCCTCTTACTATATAAGTCTTATTAATCTCTTCAATTTAGCTGGCACCAATAACTTGGCGGCTGTTAGTACATTAATATATTCATAGTAAATTGGTAAGTTAAAGTCATAAATATATTGATGCACTAATCTAATGGTATTCTTGCGATCTAAAAATCTAGTGTTAGTAAATGACTTGCTATATTCCACTAGCGGTCTCTTGATGTTGGCACCCTTATAGCCATTCTTGTATAGACGCATCCATAGTTCGTAATCTTCCACTCTTAAGTGGTTAACAGCTTCAGAATAGCCACCAACAGCTTTGATTACTGAAGCTCGCATCATAATTGATGGATGTACATAGGGATTTCTCTTAATCAAGTCGAATTCGTCTGGATGACTTGGTAAATCAGTGACTAGGCTATGATCATCAAACACTTCATCAGCGTTTGAGCCCACAAAACTATATTCAAGGTTATCTTGTAAAAATTTCAATTGAGTTTCAAATCGATCTGGCAATGAGAAATCATCATCGTCCATTCTAGCGATGTAATCACCATTAGATATGCTAAGACATCTATTTAAAGACTTTTGCAGTCCCATGTTGTGCTCGTTTCTGATTAACTTCACACGATCATCTGACTTGGCAATCTTTTGTAATGTGGCATAGGTATCGTCGGTTGAACAATCATCACAAATGATAAATTCGATATCTCTGACTGTTTGTTGCAAGATTGATTCAACTGATCGACTAATCTTCTGACCACGATTATAGGTAGACATAATTACTGAAATCATTTCGTTCTCCTTAAAACTATCCCTCATAAATTCTGCTGTATCCCTGTACGAAGGAATCCTTTGAATATAGACATTCCACGTCTTTGCGTGCCATTACACCCTTATACGAGTTTTCATCTCTTTTGACGCTTGCGCATTGCTCGTCAAATTCATCAACGGTGTTAAATTTAAAACCATTAGTGTCATTAATCACTTCTGAATTACCACTAACATCGGTGACAAAGCATTTTTTTCGTAAGGCCATGGCTTCCAATAACACGATTGGAAGACCTTCCCACTTAGATGTCAAAATAAAGTTGGCATATTCTTGAATGCTTTTCATCACTTCTTGATTGGAAAGCCACCCTGTTACTTTGATATTGGATGCTGATAGTTCATCTCTCATTGGTCCATCACCGATCCAAATAAATTGCCATTCAGGGTGTCTTAAAGCGATTTGATTAAACAATTTTGGATTCTTTTGTTCGTTGATTCTACCAACTGTGTAAAACACGTTCGTCAACGTGTTAGAATCACTATTCACAAATGAATCAATGTAATCCAAATCCACACAATTATTTACATACTTAGAATTCTTATCAATCTTTTTGGCATACTTATATTCACCACTACCACAAGCGATTGTCGTGGTATTTAGCTTACTCAACAAAGATTCAATGGCGTAGTATATATTTCTTTTTAAAGGCGATTCATTACCCATCAAAAAAGAGTAACCATGTGGTGTATAGAAGAATTGGATGTTTTTCAAACTACGGAAATTGAATAGTTTGATCATTCTACCAATGGCACCAGCTTTTGATGAATTCAAGTGGACGACATCTGGTTTGACGTCCAATATCTGCTGTTTAACTTCACAGTATGCCCTGTAATCGGCAATTGGACTAACAGCACGTTGGAAATTCTTTACTTCGATTAAGTTAACTCTGTTATCAAATAGCTCTCTCAAGTTATCAGGAGTTTGTTGTCTAACTCCATAAAGCAATGTAATATCATTGCCCTTTTTCGCTAGTTCATTGCATAAAAGTAGTAGGTATGAGAGGACTCCTCCGCCGAGTGACTCTACAACATACATAATTTTCAGTTTTTCTTTCTCTCTTCGCATAAAATCTCCCTGTTACTAATACGCTTCGTTTGGATAAATCATAATCCAAACCGTCTTAAAACAAATCTTCATATCTAACAAAAGACTTGCGTGTTCAATGTAATCAATATCTAGCTCTACCATTTCATCAAAGTCTAATGAATTTCTTCCGCTCACTTGCCATAGACCAGTACAACCAGGCTTGACCTTTAGGCGCTCCTTATCATGTTCACTGTATTGAGCGACTTCTTCTGGCAAAGGTGGTCTTGGACCAACAACTGTCATATTACCCAATAACACGTTGATTAATTGTGGTAATTCATCGATACTATGGCGTCTAATGAAGCACCCTACCCTAGTGACTCGAGGGTCATTGCTCATCTTGAACATGGCACCGTTAACTTCATTTTGTTCGGTTAATTCTCTTTTCTTAGCATCAGCATTTTGACACATTGATCTGAATTTGTAGATTCTAAATGGTTTTCCATCCTTACCAATTCTTTCTTGTGTGTAAAAAATGGGACCTCTATCATCTAAATAAATACAGAGTGATACCACCAATGTTAGTGGCAACGTAATTAGTAACGCAAATAAACTAGCAGCAATATCAAATAATCTTTTAACAGTAAGGTAAAAATTACTATAAATATTTGAATGCTTTTCCATTTCTATTTAACCTACCTTCTCTATTTCCCAAAAAGCTTCTTAAAGAATTTAGAAGCTGTGCTTTCTTCCTTGACTCTATCTATATTCCCTATTTCAATTGTTTCGCTGTTCCAAACCTTTTCGGCATTTTGTTCATATTGCATGGCAAAGTCTTTGCCCTTCTTTTCTGCCAAACGGTCAAAGGCTTCCTTCATTCTAAAACGACGACCTTCCATGTTATGGGCATCGGATGAAAACATGAACCCAAGTCCAGCATCGACAATCTTGTCTGTAAAACGTTGAATTGTTGAACCAAAGCCACCAACATAACTGGTAGCGGTGATTTGAGTTAGGCATCCCTGACTAACCAAATCAAATAAGATGTCTGGATCTTGTTGAATTCCGTGATTACGTTCCGGATGAACGATGATTGGAATAATCCCCTTCACCTTTAATTCAAAAATCATGTCTTCTGCATATTCAGGCACCCCACTATGTGGGAATTCAAGCATCATGTACTTCTTATTGATACCGTCAGCATATAACACGTCGTCTTCATCAATGTCTTTCAAAAGGTCACCATTGATGTGAACCTCTTGACCCGGACGTAACTCAATGCCGATATTGTTGTCGTTAAAAGTCATTTGTAAGTTAGCGACTTCTTTTTCGATTTCTTTTCTGTGATTTATATATTCGCCATCCATGTGATGGGGAGTTAGTAGGATTTTATTGATTCCCTCTGATTTGGCTTCCCTTGCCATATCCAAAGCCATACTAATAGTCTTTGCCCCATCATCTACAGATGGCAACATGTGACAATGTAAATCAATCATTTAATAACTCCTACTTTGAATAATAGTAATAGTAATCGTTGGTGATGTTGTCCTTAGACATGTTCATCACACCACCTAGGATGTTGGCGTTAACCTTCTTTAGTTGTTCTACGGCCATCTTGGCACGTTTCTTTTCTGCCACGCCTTGTGGTAATACGAAAATAGTACCGTCAACAGTAGTAGAAACGATTGATGCATCAGTCATTGTGTTAACAGGTGGTACATCAACAATTACCAAGTCATTTGGCTTGTTAAACTTGTTGATAATATCAATAATCTTGCGGTTTCCTAGTAATGCAGATGCATTAGGTGGAATCGGACCACTGGTAATTACGTTTAAGTTATCAATTGAAGTGTATTTGATAGTGTCTTCAATTGTTGAGTTACCAGATAAGATTGTTGATAATCCCTTTTGGTTGCTGACGTTAAAGCTTTTGTGAACCGTTGGTCTTCTCATATCAGCATCGACTAAAACAACGTTTCTACCTTGCTTGGCGTAAGTAACGGCTAAGTTAGCACTGAAAGTAGACTTACCTTCTGAAGGATCACTTGAGGTCACCATAATGCTCTTTAGTTCACCATTGATGTTGGCGAATGAAATATTAGTCATTACAGTTCTGAATTGTTCAGATACTGATGAAGTTGGGTACAATTCAGCAACCAAATTAACCCCGAATTTGGAACTGTCATCATTTAATTTTTTCTTTGGACTCTTATTAAATAATCCCATTACACTCTTCCTTTATTTCTTAATTTGTTTACTGATGGTTTGCATGTCAATATCACTGATTGTTCCTAGGTTAATAAGACCCAAGTCCTTTTCGATAAAGTCAGTCGTAGATATTGTCTTATCGTTGAATTCACTTAATAGTGCTAAGAACATTCCTAAGATAATACCAACCAGTGCACCGGCTAGTAGGCTAATCCCCTTCTTAGGGAAGATTGGCTTCTTAATTTCTCTAGCCTTTGAAATAATTGAGACGTTATTGACATTCATAATGTTCTTGATTTTTGATTTGAATGTAGAAGCAGTAACGTTAGCGATTCTAGCTGCTTGTTTTGCATCGTGAGAAGTAACGTTAATATTAATAACTTGTGAATTTGTGTCAGTTGAAACGTTTAATTCACTGTCCTTATAAATCTTGTTACCAACCTTATGCTTTACTGAATTACCAACTGTTTGACTGCTCAAAATACTCTTATATGTATTAACTAGTTGCAAGTCGGTAGATTGAATTTGTTGTTGTTCAGCTGCTTGAGCGTCACGATCCAATCTTTGGCTAACGATAATTTCTGATGTCGCTTGGTATTTTGGTTTAACGACAAAAAATACTCCGATTGCAAAAACCAATACTGTAATTACAACCGTAGTAATTATCAATTTGATATGTTTAGACAAAATGCGAAAGATTTTGTTTAATTCTTCTAAAGAATTAGTTTCTTGTTTCTCCACTATAAAGCACCCTTCTATTAGTTATTTTAAATGTCTTCATTAAGTAAACTATAAACAATTGTTCATTATATCACCTTAAAATCGCTAGAAAAGGGAACTTGACAAATATAACTGTAGTCTAATTAAGATTTAAACGTTTTATAACTCAATTTAAATTTTCCCTTTTGAACAAATGTACAAAAAAAGATACGACAAAAATCTCGTATCTTTTTTATTTTTTATTTAATCTTTTAAACTTTCGTTGATTAGGCTAGAAATTCTGTTTTGTTCAGTACCAGAAACATCTTGGAATGATACGCCGTCTAGCATTTCACCAGTTCCATGTGCGTAATCACTCTTAATGTTTTTATTAGTCCCTCTGTAATGCAATGCTAATTGAAGCATGTCGCTCATGGTCAAATTAGTTTTCAAGTTATGAGAAATTGAGTTCAAAAAGTCAGAATTAATCACTGTTTTGTATGAGATAGCCTTCTTCATTAGGGCCTCCAATACTAATCGTTGTCTACCTTGGCGACCATAATCACCTTGTGGATCTTGATATCTCATGTTGGAGAACCACATTGCTTTCTTTCCATCCATGTGTTCTAACTTACCCTTAGTGTAGTGTTGACCTTCATAGCTAAAGGTTAACGGAGAAACAACATCAACTCCACCAACTTGATCGATGGCCTTCTTAAGTCCACCTAGACTCAAAGTAACGTAATAGTCGACTGGAATGCTGAAGTGACTTTCGACAGCATTAATTGCTTCTTTGGCACCACCATAAGTGTAGGCAGCATTAATTTTTGATGGTGAGTATTGTGGGAAATCAGGTAAATTAACCTTCATATCACGTGGGATACTTACCATTGTGGTTGTATCGGTCTTTGGATTTAAGGTCACAATCATCATACTATCTGTACGACCCTTGTCACTTCTACCATCAAAATCGGTATCGGTACCCATAAATAGTAATGATACTGGTTTTTCAGACTTCAAAAGTGAATCGGCATCCCTAACCGTCTTCGCTCCAGAAGGTTGATATACTGCATCGGCAGTCTTCTTAACTGTATGGTAAGCAGCAAATGCACCTACTCCCAATAATACAATCAATAATCCAACAATCCATAAAACAACTTTTTTCCAAGTCTTCATGTGTTTCTTGGATGTGTTTTTGTTGTTTCTTCGACTCATGTTTTCGTCGTTATTCAAAACACTCACTCTTTTCTTTCATAATTAATATTCATAATTTCCGTGAACAATTATACATCAATAATTTTTGCATAATCCACTTAACTCTTAATTCTATATGCCTATAATTACAAATTCAAGACTGGAAAAATCATGTAGATACCAAAAGCCATGACAATTAATGAAAGAATAATTACGATTTTTTTGTAAATTCCCTTCATTTTGTATCGATCTGGCAACGCTTTGGTTTCAAGCATTAATAAGAAGCCAAGCACAATTGGTACCATCAAGGCGTTAATTACTTCGACTGTAATCGCAATTGAAACTAAGTCCTCGTTGAATAATACCAACAAGGCACTGATGATTAATACTAATGAGTACATTGAATAAAAACCTAAGTTGGAACGATTAATTCGTTCGTTTAAACTGTGTTTCCAATCCAATACCTCTGTCATCCCCCATGTTCCGGCTAAAACAACAACGATGGCAGCAACCAGTGCCCCACCTAGGATACTAGATCCCATAATCGCTTTGGCGGGTGCCATTCCGATATATCTACCGATTGATGTTACCAAATCACCAACGGTTTCTTCGGTGGCATGAAGTTTACTATGAAACACGGTCGCGGCAAATAATACGATGAACCCAATCATAATCCCCTGGGTAATGAATGTTCCCACCATTGTATCTGTCTGTTCCTTTTTAATCATGTGACGTTTTAGGCCCTTATCGACTACCGCACTTTGTTGGTAAAAAATCATCCATGGCATAATTACCGCACCAACGTTTGCGGCTACCAAATATACATAACCATCATCATGGATTGGAATTGATTGAATCCCAGTCATGATGGAGTCCATGTTTGGATGAACCATGAAAATTCCGATGATAAATGTTAATTCAAACAAACCAAAGATAATCCCAATCTTTTCAACACGACGGTAACTACCTAAGAAGGCAATTAAGATGAGAACAAACGTACTTAGTGGAACGGTAATCCATTTGGAAATACCAAACAATTCACCAACTCCGGCAATCCCGATAAACTCGGTCAAAAGCGCTCCAATGGTTGAAATCATTAAGGTAATCGCCGAGACATATGCCCAGAATTTACCAAAGTATTCGCGGATCAATTCACCATGACCCTTCTTTGTGACAATTCCCAATCGAACCGTCATTTCTTGCACCATAAATAGAATTGGAATTAACAACAACTGAGGTAAAATCATGGAATAACCATAACTAGCACCGGATTGTGCCGCCGTAATTAAGCACCCTGCATCGGTATCGGCTAGCATAACAATCAACCCCGGGCCAATCACAATTAACCACTTTTTCAGCTCCAACCAGAACCGTTTCAGACGGTTGCTCGAAGTGTCGTTAATTTCTGAATCTATTCTTTCTTTCATCAATAAGTATCCTTTCAATTTATTTATCTCTCTCAACAGTCAGGGTATTCAATTGTACAAAAAAATTTTCCAATAAAAAAGGGTTGTTATTTTTCATAACAACCCCTTTATCTATTTACTTGAACTTTGATCAACGTTATCAAACAATCCATAGAATAGCTTTTGATTATCTTTTCCTAGGATTCTTGCAACATTGAAATTTTTTATATAAACACGTTTATTAATTGATTTAATATAGACAGTTTTTTCAACAATCGAATTTGGACTTTGGTTTGGATTTAGGTGAATCACATTATTTGGATTTTCCTTATATTGTTCAACCGAATCCGCTAAATTGTAGCTAGGCATGATGTAATTATTAAACTGATTACTGCCTAGGAAACCAACATTCATTCCGATAATGATGGTTAGTCCCACTGCTAGTATCGATGTCGTGAAGTAGTTGGACAAACGACTAAGTGGCTTCTTCATCATTTGGGACACAATCGTCATCATGAAGAAGATTGCCACTGCGTATGCTGGATAAGCGTATCTAGCAATGTAAATTGGTCTTACCGCCACTGAAATCGCAATTCCAGTCAAAGTGGTTAGAACAAATGTCAACAGTACAATGGTTAGTGTTGATTTAAACTTCTTTGACATATTTAGATATGCCCAAATCGTTGGATAGATTAGCAATACCATAAAGGCAATCGCATAGTATTGGCCACCATTATCGGTAAAAACATCCGCAAATAAGTTCACAAAATTATTGATAATGTTTTCGACGTTTACTGGTGGAATCCAGTAGGAAGATGACACCTGTTGGGCTTGTGCAAATGCGACAACTCCCCATGGAATAAACATCACTAAAAACACGATAATCCCACGTAAGATGGCGTTTCCGTCGTATCGATTAAATTGAAATTTAACGAAGTATAAGAACAGCATCCATCCTGCTGCCACAGCCGCAAAGTAATGGGTATACGATGCAAACGATGCAAAGATAACCGCTAAGAAAATGTGACCAATCTTCTGCGAATTATCGTAGTGCTGCAATTGATTCAATACTAACGCTAAGAACAACGCTGCTAAAGCGTACATTCTAATCTGCGTAGAATATCTCATAATACTTGGTGCTAGGAAGAATCCCGCCCATTGAATGGCGTTGGCACCTGGAACGCCCAAGTTTTTCACCGTCTTGGATAGTGTTAAAAACGTTAATATTGCTAATATGTATGAAAATAATCGCGCAATAATGACCTTCGTGAAGAACGAATTCGTCCAAAAAGCAGTAATGCTCAAGAAGAATCTTAATGCTATATAGTAAAACGGTGGATGCACATCCATCGAATCCAGTCTGATTATATCCCCGTAATTATGTCCTACCAATGCCATCGTGAAACTTTCATCACGCCAAATTGTTGGGTGCATAAAAAATAACATGTATGCAATTGATATTAAAAATAGACCCAATGTAAGTTTGGCCTTCTTGTTCATCAGACAATCACACCTCTTTATTTATTACTACTAATTATATCAGAGCTTAGAAGGTGTGTCTTTTTTTGCCGCATAATTATTGCACAATCAAAATCTGTTGAATGGATAATACCATTTCACCATCTTCAGTCATAATCGTAACCTGGCTAGGTTGTAGGTTCATTACAAGTCCGTTTATTACGCTCTTGTTTCCATCATCATTAACATAGGTGATCTCTGTTTTAGCATGGTTTTCGCCCTTATGTTCCAATTCCTCGTGAACACTTTGAAAATCCATATACATAAAGCTATCATCAAAGGCTTCCTTGTGCTCTTTTCTAAGAGCACTGACGTGATCAGAAAGCATGAATCCTTGCCACTTTAGCATCCCTCTGTCGTGATAGTAATAGTCAAAGAAGTTTTGCACTGTATTGTCGTCAATGTGGTGATTTAACAACTTTATCCGACCTTTCTTTTGGGACGTTGAATGTAGGAATTACGACTGTCCCATTTAATGCCTTCGAATCCAGTGAACACGATGGTTAACTTTAGGTCCTTTTCGATTAGGTTTAAGATTTCCTCCAAGTCAGCAATCCAAGTACTTTCCACGTGGTGCAATGGTGTTACTCGCGTGATGTGACCTGGTTTGTATCTAATCATGTAGAAATTAAATTGATGGTCGTAATGATCAAATACGACTTTAATTCTGTATTGAACGTTATATTCACGCTTAAATAATGGTTCTGCTCTATCTAGTATTAATTTTGCTGTTTGTTGATTAGTCATATGCATTTCCTCCATTGTGACCACCTACTAATCCGGAACGTTTTAACATTGTGCCACCCTTTTCTAGACTGTGACCTTTAAAGATGGCAGTGGCGCCAAACTTGTCCCTGATTTCATCTGCTACTTTATCGACTTTTGATTTCTTAATTTGCACCTCTGGATCGGCAAAAATGTCTAATTGTTGAGCATTACTGCTGCTTAATCTGGTATATGAGACACCGACATTTCTGACCCTTTCGCCGTGCCAATACTTATGGAATAAATCCATGACTGCTCCAACCAATTCACGGTTATCCGAAGTCGTGGTAATTTTTTGTTCGTGTGAAATGCTGGTTCGATCGCTGCCTTCACTTTCCGCGTACGAAAAGCCGAGGTAAAGATGAACACAGCTGGTTTGTTTCTTTCTGTGGCGTAAACGAGATGCCACTTGTTCGGCGATTTCAGTAATAACGACTTCTAGTTCGTGTTGGTCCTTGTAGTCCCTTGGTAGTACCTGGGAATTGGACAAGCCCTTATCCTTGATTGGCACCTTTTGATCTAATTGAGCACGGTCAATTCCCCACGCAATCGCAAAAAGTTGGTAGCCCATCACACCTAAGTGCGCCTTTAATTGATATGGATCTGTTCTCGCCAATTCACCTAGGTTATGAATCCCTAGTTTGGCTAGGTTTTCAGCGGTATGTTTACCAATACTCCAAATCTTATCGATGGGTTCAATTGGCCAAACATTCTTGGCAAAAGTGTCATAGCTTAATTGGCCGACTAGGTCCTTATTGTGTTTAGCAAACAAGTCCAACGCTAGCTTGGCTTGCACTGGATTGTCACCAATTCCAACTGTCGTGTATAGACCAAGGCGTTGTCTGACCGTCTTTTGAATTTTTCTGGCTACTTGGGCAGGACTATCGCCGAACAATTGCCATGTGTGGGTCAAATCCAAGATGGTCTCGTCGATTGAGTATGGAAAACAGTGTTCTTCATCGGCGAACTCATGGAAAATTTTATTGATTGCCAAGTTCTTTTGAATGTACAAATTCATCCTTGGAGGAACCACAATTAATGAATCATCCCAAGGCAAATCACGCTTTCTAGTCACGTTCGTAATGTGGAATCGTCTCTTAGCTGTCGGAGACGATGCTAAGATTAATCCACCGTTGGTATTGTCTTGATCAGACATCACCACTAAGCTAGCCGTCAGTGGATTTAAACCTAATTGAACGCACTCAACACTGGCATAAAACGACTTATTATCAATGACCATAAAGACCCCTTTGGGTTCATTTGAATAATCCATTTTGGGTTCCTCCTTTCAGTAAAATATATTATACGAACAAATGTTCTTTTTTGCAAACAAAAAAACAGACCGTTTTACGATCTGTCGTCATAAGCCTTTTTAATGAATAAACACTGTAACAAGTGTTATTAAACCAAAAATAACTCCCGGAACATTTGAAATAATTAAAGGCCAATCTTTGTAGGTCTTAAACCAACCATATAGGGTCCACAAGGTAGCGTTAATAGTGGCCACGAATGGTTGGATTGGGCTAACTGGGTTACCAGAAAAGTTTTGCATAATTTCTGGAATGTAAGCAATGTACATTAGTGATGAAGTAAAGATAGCCACTTTACTCATAATTTTTAGATTACGAATTCGTTTGTCAGAAACTTCTCTTCGTTGATTTTTTGGAACATAATTATCAATCTTCATTGTATATATCTCCTCTATGCATACTGAAAAATTGACAGCTATTATTTGGTTTATAGTATATTAATATTATATCACTGTCGTTTCAAGAGGTTTATTAAGAAAAGTATAAAATTGGTTAAGCTTCTTTACCAATTTTATTTGACTTTTTTCTAATCCAGTTTTAATATAATGACAAATAAACGATTGCGATGAGAAAGTTGAGTAATAACTGACGTCAACCAAAGCGAGCTTCGTCTGGTGAAAGGAAGCGTTGATTAAGTTACGAAAATCCCTTTCGAGCGATGTACTGAACAAAAAGTAAAGTGCATGGGGAGCGCCCCTTACAGCGTCAGCGTATGTTAGTACGTCAAGGTAGCTTTTTTAAGCTACGAATGTAAGGTGGTACCGTGTCGAATGACGCCCTTAGTCTAATTGTGAAGTTAGATTAAGGGCGTTTTTTTGTGCCCCGCAATCAGTTAATTAATACATAAAAAAGGAGATGATGGCATGGATAGTCCGATTGACATTTTACACATAGCGATTCAATTCAAACACATACAATTTTTAAAGGAGATTTATTATGGAAGACTTAAACAAAAAGCCATTATCAGTAAAACAATATTTAGTCGTCAGTTCACTGTTATTCGCACTATTCTTTGGTGCTGGTAACTTAATTTTCCCACTTCACTTAGGCCAACTAGCTGGTGCTCATTGGTTCACCGCCATGCTTGGTTTCTTATGTACAGGAGTGGTATTACCCTTACTATCAGTTCTAGCCATCAGTGTGACTCGTTCAAAGGGTGTCTATGACATTGGAACCCCACTGGGATCAACATTTGCATTGGTATTCATGGTATTAATCCACGCTACCATCGGACCTTTATTTGGTACCCCTCGTACCGCTACCGTTCCTTTTGCAGTCGGTGTTCAACCATTACTACCAAGTAACTTTATGCACTATGGTTTGCTAGTATTCTCATTTCTATTCTTTCTAGCCGCATTCCTTCTTTCATACAAGGAATCATCAATCATGGCTAGTGTTGGTAAACTATTGAACCCTATCTTTTTAGTATTACTATTCGTAGTATTCTTCTTGGCATTTCTACATCCAATGAGCTCAGCGGGTAGCCAACCGGTCACCGCAGCTTATCAAAGTGGATCATTCTTCAATGGTTTCTTGGAAGGTTACAACACCATGGATGCCCTAGCCGGACTTGCCTTTGGTGTTACTGTCGTAACCGCCGTTAACCAACTTGGTAAGACTAACCCACTTAGCAACGCCAAAGTAACTGCCAAATCCGGTTTCCTAGCCGAAGCACTAGTCGGATTAATCTACGTTGTCCTAATCTGGTTGGGTGCCACTACCCTAGGTCATTTCAAGGCATCAGCAGATGGTGGTGTCGCCTTTAACCAATTAATGACTTACTACCTAGGTGCAACCGGCCACGCCCTACTAGCAACATTGCTAACCCTTACATGTCTAACTACTGCGATGGGATTAGTTGCCGCATTCGCCCAAGATTTCCACAAACATTTCCCAGTATTAAGCTACGTTCAATGGTTAGGACTAATGTGTGCCGCATCATTTCTAACTGCTAACTTTGGACTAGATACCATCATCCAATGGTCAACTCCAATGCTAATGTTCCTATACCCATTCGCAATGGTATTAATCCTACTATCAGTATTCTCACCACTATTCAAACGTGATTCAGTCGTCTACTTCTGGGTCGTATTATTAACCACTGTGCCAGCATTGATGGACATGCTAGCATCATTTCCACCAGTCGTATCACAAAGTGCATTTGCCAAAATGGTCGGCAACTTTCAACAAAGTTATCTTCCATTGGCATCAATCGGAATGGATTGGGTACCATTTGCGGTCGTAGGTTTACTACTTGGCCTAATGTGTCACTGGTACAAAAATAAAAAATATTTACAAACCGTTACAGACTAACGTTTAAACAAACAATCAGAGTTGAGCGAAATGTTCAACTCTTTTTTTATTGTTCAAGAGTGATAACATACTTAAGTAAGAAAGGAAGTGCTATTTTGAACAGTAAAAAAGTAATCATTTCTGTTATATCAATTGTTGCTGTTTTAATCCTAGGAACAGTGGCGTTTGCATCCGTTAAACATAACGATCAACCCCATAATACTGCTGAATCAAGCAGCTCAAAGGCAACAAGTTCTACTGTATCAACTAGCAGTAGTTCATCTTCTATGTCATCTAGTTCAAGCAGCAAAAAAGAAACTGCTAAGAAAAAAGAACAACCAAAGCAATACACTATTCCAATTCCTGCTAGTCCAATCTACAAACCAATCACCCGTGATTTCTACGGTGACTGGTACTACGGTAATCAAGCCAAGATTCAAGTCGGCGACTACATCTTTAGGGGTGATCATCCAACCGACCCAGTATCTGGTCCAGGTCCATTGGTAATGGAAAGATACCGTACAACTAACGCCGTGTACATCAGATCATTATATGAAATCAACACATACTGGCCTGCTACACTTAAGGTTAATGGTGATGAAAGTTATAATGTCATGGTCACAAGTAACGCCGACAAGTTCACTGATTTCAAGATTTACACATCGGTTCCTACCAAGCAACCAATTAAGGAATACGTCTTTAAACAAAGTCATCCTGAATTAGTAGACAAGAAATTCATTTCTACCGATGAATTAGATTCTCTAAAATAAAATTTGACTTTCATAAATTTTGCTGATATATTTTTTATATTCAATAAATCTGTTTAAAAAAGCGATGAAAAAGCAGAGTAACAATTCGGCTAGTTCAAGAGAGTCCCTACTTTCTGGAAACGGGATAACTACTAAATTGCGAAAGTATCTTTGGAGCTATATACCGAAATCCGTTGGAGAGTAACGTATATTGGGTACACCCATTACAGTGTTAGCGTATGTTAGTACGTGAAGTGGCTAGACTATTTGTCTAGCAATTAAAGGTGGTACCGTGCACAAAGCACCCTTGGTTCAATACGAGCTAAGGGTGCTTTTTTATTGCTTTAAAAAAAGGAGATGATGGTTATGAAAAACGTTGTGAGTAGTTAGCACATATAACAAATCAAGAACACAATTATTAAAGGAGCGCTTATTATGCAAGACGAAATCAAAGACATTAATACAAAACCATTGTCAATCAAACAATATCTAATCATCGGTTCAATGCTATTCGCACTATTCTTCGGTGCGGGTAACCTAATCTTCCCAATTCACTTGGGTCAATTATCAGGTGCCAACTGGGTACCTGCCATGCTAGGTTTTCTAGCTTCTGGGGTATTATTACCACTACTTTCAGTTCTATCAATCAGTATCTCTCGTGCCAAGGGAGTATACGACATTGCCAAACCACTGGGACCAGTATTTGCAATCATTTTCTTGGTATTAGTTCATTCAACATTGGGACCATTGTTTGCCGCACCTAGAACTGCCAGCGTTAACTTCACAGTTGGGATTCAACCATTCATCCCTGATCACTACATCAAACTAGCAATGTTTATCTTCACCGCACTATTCTTCATTGCTACATTCTATCTATCATATCGAACATCAAGTATCATCGATAACCTAGGTAAGATTTTAAACCCATTATTCTTGGCACTATTGTTCCTAGCCTTCTTATTGGCATTCTTACATCCAATGGGTGCTGCTTCAGCACAACCAGTTACCCAAGCTTACCAACACCAATCATTCTTCAATGGTTTCTTGCAGGGTTACAACACCATGGATGCATTGGCTGGTTTAGCCTTTGGGGTTACCGTTGTTTCCGCTGTTAACCAACTAGGAAAGACATCTCCTAAGTCAAATGCAAAGGTAACTGCCAGAGCCGGTCTAATCTCCGAAGCATTGGTTGGAATCATCTACATCATCCTAATCTGGATTGGTGCCACTTCATTGAACCTATTCAAGATTAGTACTGATGACGGTGGAACTACTTTCAACCAATTCATGGGTCACTACTTAGGAATTACCGGCCACGCCTTACTAGCAACATTGATGACTCTAACCTGTGTTACCACAGCCGTAGGACTTGTTGCTGCGTTCGCCCAAGATTTCCACGAACACTTCCCTCGTTTCTCATACCACCAATGGTTAGCATTTAACTGCTTCATATCATTTATCATTGCAAACGAAGGTCTATCACTTATCATCACTTGGTCAACTCCAGTATTGATGTTCCTATATCCATTTGCGATTGTATTAATCATCCTAGCATTATGCTCACCACTATTTAACAAGGATAGAAACGTTTACCTATTCACCATTATCTTTACTCTAATCCCAGCATTCTTCGATATGTTGGCAGCCTTTCCACCAGTTATCTCAAACATCTCTTTCATCCGTACATTAATCAATGCGGAACAAAAGATTTTACCGTTTGCCTCAATTGGTATGGACTGGGTAATTCCAGCTATCGTTGGTGCCATCATCGGATTAATCATCTACAAGACTTCCGGTCATAAGGAAGCCAAAATTTAATAAAAACTTAACGGCTATCCATTGGGGGTAGCCGTTTTATTTGTGTTGAAAAGTGCTAAAATAAAGTTGTATAAATTACGTGGAGGCGCAATATGAAAAAATTATCAATTATTGGATTTGCTTTATTAGCAGTTGTAACACTTAGCGCATGTTCAAATTCCAAGACTAAGCAAGAAGCGGATCAATCAACTAAACCCACTAAGTACGTTAAATTAATAAACGAAAACAACCAAACTAAACTGGTCACTAAAAAAGGTAGCATTACTTTCTACAAGACCTATCGTGGTACTAGCTACGATAACAATGGTAAGAAACGTTTCGACATGGTTCTATACAGTTTCAAAGCCACTAACAATTCAGATAAGATGTTAACCGCCGGCCAAATCGTAAACAACACTAAACTACTAGCTTCAGCCAAGGTTGATGGTAAGGACAAGAAGCTAGATCAACCACTTGCCTACTCATCTGCTTACACCAACAAGAATGCCAATGAACAAGCCAAATTGAATCGCTATGAACAAAGTTGGGAAAACGAACCAATTCGCCCACATCAAACAATTATCGTAACTAGTCCAGATGCCTTTCAATTGGTCGATAAAGGTAACAACGAAGATATGCTGTTAGTTACTCAAGACAACTACACTAAGAAATCCGTTATCAGTCAAAAGCACAACAAACTATCACTATCACAAATTCACGCTAAGAAAGTTAATAAAGCTATCGACATCGTGAAGTAATAAAAAAAACGTTGAGAAATTAATCTCAACGTTTTTTATTTTTGCGTATATATAATTAGAAGTTAACTGATGGTGCGTTTTGAGCGTTTGAATCAGCTGTGAAGTAGTTAACCTTCTTGTGACCAGTCATTCCAGCAACAATTGAACCTGGGAACTTAACAATCTTGTCATTGTAAGCCCTAGCTGCTTGGTTGTATCTGTTTCTTTCAACACTGATACGGTTTTCACTACCTTCTAGTTGAACCATTAATGTTTGCATGTTTGAGTTAGATGCAAGGTTTGGATATGCTTCCTTAATTGATCCAACCAAGATGTTCAATGAACGTTCTTGAGTATTCAAGGCGTTTACCTTATCGGAAGTTGAACTGGCATTATTGTATTGGTTCTTGGCGTTGTAGTATTGAGTACGCGCCTTAGTGATGTCGCTGTATACTGATTTTTCTTGTTTTTGTTGACCCTTAACGGCGTTAACCAAGTTAGGGATTAAATCAGCACGACGTTGTAGGACTGTTTGGACTTGACCTAATTGTTCTTCAACGCCTTGTTCACTGGTAGCCATGCTGTTAGCAGACTTGATGAATCCACCAATTAAAGCAAATAATAAAACGACAACAACTGCTAGTGATATGAACCAGCCTTTTTTGTAAAATGGTTTATTTTCAATCATAATTTATCTCCTTAATTTAAATTGAGGAACCTCCGCCCCCAAAGTTTCCGCCGCCTCCAGACGAGCTAAATCCACCTGATGATCCACCACCAAATGAACCGCCTCTACCGGAGCCACCTAATCCACCGAGCAATGCGCCTAATAAGAATGCATCTCCGGAATCATAGCGACCACCGCTGCCACCGCCATTACGGTGGTTATCGTCGTCATCGCCATTACTCTTTAATACCCAGATGGCAGTTCCAATAATAACTAAAATCACGAGTGCCAATAAAACACCGGCAAATGTGTTGTTATTATTTTTCTCTGCCTCTGCTTTGGCGTCATTTAATGACTTGTTGGCATAGCGCTTGTCTAGAATAGTGGCTACCTGGTTAAAGGTATTTTGCAATCCTTGGTTAATCTCATCGTTGCTGCTTGATTTCAACAACGACTTGTTAGCCTGTAGGATTTGGTTGGTGGTAGCATCTGGTAGGATGTCTTCAACACCGTATCCGGTGGAGATACGGACATTGTTCTTACCACCGTTTTGGGCAAATAAGATTAATACCCCATTGTCCAAACCCTTCTTACCAAATTTCCATCTAGCGTTGTCTAGCAAGCTATCGGAATAACCGTCAATATCTTGATTCCCGGTACTTTTCACGGTCATCATGACAATTTGAGGTTGTGTTTTAGTTTTTTGATATTCTTTTTCTTTATTAATTACCAATTGTTTTGTCTTATCAGTCAATATATTGGCATAATCATCAACAACATACTCTTTGGTAGGTGTTGGATTGGTGCTTTCTGCATGCGTTGTAACTGGTACAAACCACATCAAAGCAACCAATGGCAAGACAATCGAAGCCAGCCATTTCAGTCTTTTCAATCTATCTCCTCGCTTCCCCCTTTTGATTAGCTTCAATATTACATAAATCCATATTAATAGTAAAGTTTTTTATTTTAGCAAAAATGATTATAATAGATATATAAATTCAAGTCAGGAGTTTTCAAATGGACGCTATTGAATTGGGTAAAGACAAAGCCCAACAATTAAATAAATTCATCGAATTAGCTACACAATGTATCGATGACAATAAAAGAGACGACGCCATTTCTTTACTAAGCTCTGCTATCTCACAATACCCAGCAGGGGTTATGACTACTGAAGAAATCGAAGGAAAAATTCCAAGTCGTTCTGAAATTTTAACTAAACTAGGAATTATTTTTACAGAATCCGGCTCATCATTAGATCCAACCGGAGTACATCTATTTCAACAAGCAATCTTATACGATAGCAAGTACGTGGCTGCCAACTATTACTTAGGTAAAATCCTAATGAATAACGGCAACATTGCCGAAGCAAACGAACTAATGGAACGCGCCTTGAACAACAGTGTTGAAGGCGATCGTTTCTATGGTCCAGCTCAAAAGGCAATCGAAGAAATGACCGATATGACTGACAGCAAGGATCCAATCTTTGCTACCGACTACCTTATCGGTCAATCAATGTCACACGCTCTAATCGATAGTCCCATCGGAACATTCAAGAAGATGAGCTTTGACAAGATTGAAAACAAATACGATGCCAATGTTCAAATGTTTCCAACCGATGCCACTACCGAAAAGCTAAACGGCATTCGCGAATTCAACTCTAACCACGGGTTTGAACAAACCAACTTCGAAGAGTTCCTACCAGCCCACCTACCATTGTTCGAAGAACACAATCATCTTTCATTAATGCTAGGCGAAGGATATACCCTAATCGACATGGGAGCGGAAATTTATGACGTTTGTGGTCTAAACATCGAACCTCAATTGACGTTTACATTCTACAAACTAATTAATAATGAAACAAACTGCTACTCATACCTATTATTAGCCGGTAAGAGTCCATTGGAATTAAAGGATCGACAACTAAGCGCAGACGAAAAATTTGAATACGACACCCGTATTTTTGACGTCTACAAGAATAAGATTTTCTTTGATTCAGACAATATGATTAAGTTCTCTCTTGCACTGGCCAAGGACTATTTCAATGATGATATTACATTGGATAACATCAAAAACAAGTCCATCAACGGTGTTAAGGATGAAACATTTAACCAATTACTAGAAATTCATGATGACTTCAACATCAACGATTCACGTGTTCGAATCATCGTCGATACAGATATCAAAGCATAATAAAAAAGCTACCAATAATTGGTAGCTTTTTTTGTGATTATTAAGCGTCAGCTTCCACTTTTTCAGCGTAAGCTTGTTCTTCCTTCATTAAACGTTTCTTTTCGCGTTCGTTGAACCATGGAGAAACAGTGAAGGCTAGGATATCGTTAGCAACGTAAATTGCTGAGTTAACAAACATCGCAAGAGTTGCTGATCCTTCTCTGAATGTGATGAACCATAGAACGACTTGGGCTAGACCTGAAGCTAACCACCAGAAGTATTGGTTGTTGTAACGTAGGAAACAGATGATTCCGGCAGTTAAACAAACAGCAAAACTAAAGGCATCGTAGAATGGACGTGGTTCGTTAGTAAGTGCTTTGATTGCGAAACCAGAAATTAGGTAAACGGCTAGAGTGAAGATAATTGAAATTGCCCAACTCTTAGCAGTGAACTTTCTAATCTTTGAAACCATGTTCACGTTCCAGTCTGTACTTAATAGCACTGGAATGTCTAATGTAATAACGTATGCTAATTGTTCACCGATACTTAAGTAGTTCTTTGCTGAGAAACCAACAATGATGAAGCAGATTGCTGATAGAATTCCCAACACCCCGTTAACTGACTTAGCAGCGTTAATTGCAAGGACACATAGTACCCCTAAGGTAGTACCGATGAAAGTTAAAATTGAAAGCCATGTAATTGGTGCATTTACCAATGTCATAACTTGAGCACCTAAACTAAAGAAGAATAAGTAGTAATTTTGTTGTGGCCAACCCTTTAGTTGGTGGGCCAAAAATTTAAAATAAGCTGACACAATGAAAAACCCCTATCTCTATATTTGGAACCTAAAATATGTATGCATACAATATATAGTGTTCTTTCTTAAAAACAACACTATATATACTACCATGCTCAATATTTTTTGCAAGGGTCCCAAAAGTCGAGATAGGGGTCAAATTACCGAAATTACAGTAATAATTAAATATTAAATTTTTTATTTTTATTTTTGAAACTATCTGTGGTTATTTTGCGTCAATTACGACAGAACCAGCTAGTGTGCTGATCAACATAAACACAATAATTCCGACCGCGGAATCGTCAAATAGTTTTACTGACAGAATCACTGAAATTAATAGCACCAAAAAGAAGATGATTGATTCTAACAATTGGTTACTTGATTGCTTTTGCACGTGGAAAAGAAAATAAACCACCCTGTTAGCCCTGTTAAACAAGACTACCAAGAAGTATACCAATAGTAATAACAATCCAGTCAGAAACCAGTTAAATTTAAGCAATTCTGACACCAAAACTACGATGGATAACGGCATCCATAAGACAAGTAGTTCAGCGATAAAAAATCTTAAGTCTATATGCATGATATATTGCTACTCCTACATAATATGTATATTCTATTGTATCATTTGGATAATGTTTTCGGTAGTAAGAGCTAAGGAAAATGGCTATAATTATCGTATATTCTAATAAAAGGACTTGATATGATGGAATTTCGCATTGAACACGATTCATTAGGTGAGGTCAAAGTCCCTAAAGACGCTTTATTTGGCCCCCAAACGCAACGTAGTCTACATAATTTTAACATTGGTCGCACCATGCCAATGGAAGTCATCTATGCACTGTTGAAGATTAAAAAAGCCGTCGCTTTTGTTAACCACAATAATCAAACACTAGATGATAAAAAGTATTTCGCCATCAACGAAGCAATCGACAAACTAATCGATGGCGACTATAAGGATGCCTTTCCACTTCACGTTTATCAAACCGGGAGTGGAACCCAAACCAACATGAACGTCAACGAAGTAGTCGCAAACCTTGCCAATAAACTACACCCAGACGCCCACGTTCATCCAAATGATCACGTCAACCAATCACAAAGCTCAAATGACACTTTCCCTACCGCCATGATGATGGCAGCATATCAAGCCACCAACAGTGTCATTAAGACCGTTGAAAACCTAATCGCATCGTTTGATAAGAAACAAAATGAGTTCGCATCAATCATCAAGATTGGTCGTACTCACTTACAAGATGCCACTCCTATCACAGTCGGCCAAGAAATAAGTGGTTGGAAATCAACACTTGAACACGACGTTGTCACTTTAAACGCCATCAAACAATCACTACTAGAATTGCCAATCGGTGGCACCGCCGTCGGAACTGGTCTAAACACTAAAAATGGTTTTGACCAAGACGTCGTCGATACCATCAATCACAACGAAAACACCAACTACAAAGTGGCAGAAAACAAGTTCCATGGTCTGGCCGACCATTCCGAAATCACTTCGGTTCACGGTATTTTTAAGACCTTGGCATCCGATTTAATCAAGATTGGAAACGATATCCGTTTTCTTTCTTCCGGACCTCGTGCTGGATACAACGAACTATCAATTCCAAGTAACGAACCGGGATCATCAATCATGCCTGGTAAGGTCAACCCTACTCAGATTGAAGCATTGACGATGGTTTCCGCAAAAGTATTTGGAAACGACGCTACCATTACCTTTGCTAATAGCCAAGGAAACTTCGAAATGAACGTTTACAAACCAATCATCATCGATAGTTTCTTGGAAAGTACCGAATTGTTGAATGAATCAATTAAGTCATTCACCGAAAAATTAGTTGATGGTTTAATTGTAAACGTCGATCGCATCAACGAACTATTGAACAATTCATTGATGCTAGTGACTGCCTTAAGCCCTCACATTGGTTACGAAAAGAGCGCCAAAATCGCCCAATGGGCTGAAAAAAATAACACCACCCTAAAGAAATCAGCTCAACACTTTAATATTGATGAAAAAGATTTCGACAAGTGGGTCAACGTTTCAAACATGACTCACCCAAACAAATAATTAAATGTACACAAAAAGCAATGCCAGAATGAGGCATTGCTTTTTTAGTGATAATAATAACCAACAATCGATATCGTCACAGCATTTAATACTATGTGCATCAAAATTGCGGCCCTAACGTTTCTAGTTTGGTTATATAACCAGGCCATCCAAAAACCATATTGGGCAAAGAAGATAAACGAGAATAGATTATGATATCTCATATGGAATAATCCATAGAATAATGCGGAAACAATCTCACCTAACCATCGCCATTTATCGGAGAACGCCACGTCTAGGATGTAGGCTCTAAATACCAGTTCTTCTAGAATTGGAGACAAGAAGACGAACCCAATCACTAATAGAATTAACGACCATGTATTATTATACAGGTCTTCTGAAAAGTGGATTGCTTCAATTTGGAATCTATTTTGGAAGAAAATATCGAACATGTAAATATAAGCCTGGGCAATTAAAAATGCCATCACAGTTGCGAAAGCTGTTAGTTGATAGTCCTTTAGACTTAGCACCTTAAATATATTCCCGTTACCGTATCGTCTGTACGCGTAAACCGCGAAGTTTAGCATAATGATGTAGGCACCAAAGAATTCAATAGTTAAAGCCACATTATTAACGTTGGCCTGATTAGATTGAATATATTGAACAGGAATAAACTGAATTGAACTAGCAACCATGCAGATTAGGCAAAAACCGATGAAACCACGTTTTAAGAGGTGGTCCGATCTCCAAGTGTCACTGTTACGCACCGTTCATCCTTCTTTCTAGATGTTATCAATGAAAAACATTTTTAAACTCTTGATTTTTATACTCTTATATAATACTCAAGACGTATTTTACCATTGAACGGTGCTATAAATTCTTAAGTTTTGGTAAAATTTTGTTGTCAGATGGCTTGTAATTAATGATTGAGACCGCCACGATTGAATATATCAAGACATACATAGATAGGCCCCACCATTGGTTAGTTTGGACATTTGTATAGTTGGTTGCTGACATTCCCTTAATCAATGTCACCAAGAAATCATAAATAAAGTGAAGCGCCATTGGAACGATGATGGTCCCACTCTTAATGTATACGGCACCCAATAGCATTCCTAATGCGGCTGCATTGACCACTTGAAGAGAAGTAAAAGCAAATGATTGGCTGGTAAGGTTAATGTAGTGGAAACCACCAAAAATTAACGCAGAAATAACCAAACTGGTAATGATTCTCCATTGATCAGTTGATTTTCTCGTCATTAGTTTTAATACAAATGCTAGAATGATTCCTCTAAACATCAATTCTTCGGGTAACGCAGCAATGGTTCCAACGTCTAACGCAATCCAGAAGTTCTTATGCGTAAAACATGTAAGTACAATGGTAAAGCAGATAACTAGAAATACTAGCCACCCCACCTTGGTCTCACTGGGTTTGAAGAATATCTTTTGTTTGATAATCCAGTAGTTCAATAAACAAATTACCAAAATTGACACAATCTTGTAGATGTTTAAGTAAGTGTAGAAGTGTTCGACTGGATTGAAGGCAAATAGATGGAACACAAATTTATAAACATGTGGCATCACGTAATCATCGATTAACAATTCTGCAATCAAGATGATTGGAATTAAGATCCATTTCCAATTATCCTTAATCTTTTGGTTTAACATTTAATCACATCCGTTAAATTAATTATAGGTTCATTCTATCATACTAAGTTAAAACAAAATAAAAGCAGCCATTATCGGCTGCTTTTTTAAGCTCTTCTTAATTATTTTTTTGATTCATTTTTTGTTTACGTTTAGTGATTTCATCATTAATTTCTTTGGTTGAACGATGAAACATAGCGATGCTACTGCTACAAATAATCACATAAATGACTATGAATTCAACGGTAAAGGTGATAAAGATGTTTGGATTCCAAAAATCAAAATATGGTGTAATTACGAGATTCAATGCGACAACAATCATGTATGATAAAGCACCATGAATGACAAATTCCCATACAATACCGATTCTTTCACTCTTAAATATCACACTCAATAATCCGATTAATCCACTTGCGAATAAAAAGATTAACCTATCAGATATGTTATAGGAACTGCTATTAAAGTACAATCCGGTAACTACATATAAAAATGATCCATACAACATCCCCATAAAGAAACGCTTAAATAGATTCCAAAATAAGTTCATAATTTCTCACATCCTTAGACTTTTCTTCAAACCAGGTAAATACTTACGACTAACATTTAACTTTAAATCATTAGTTAAAAATGCCGTCATGTTTCCTGAAAATGCTGTTTCCATATAATCTAAGTGATCAATATTGATAATCGCGGATTTACTGATTTGAATAAAGTGATGTTTTTTCAATTTTTCATACATATCTTTTAAAGTCCCAGTGGTGACAAACTGTTCCTCAGTGGTGTAGATATTCAATTCATTTTGATAGACCTCAATGCCGACAATATCATCAACAGCAATCATCTGAACACGGTCGTTAGTATTAACTGGAAGCCAATTATCATTTTCATTCGATGCATCCTTTAGCATCGATAGTAGGTCAATGACTTCAGGGGTTAGTTCTTTGGCACTGACCAACACGTTAATTTCGTCATCGTTCAATCGACCATCCTTATTAAAATCAATCTTCAATCTACCCACCTCCTTTTTTATATCTTATCATAACTACTTTGCATTTTTTCTAAATCTAGTTAGCATCACAAATGCAATTAGGAAAACACCGATAAATGATACGCATACCCATGCATCCCCGATTGATTTTTCCAAGCCATTAATCACAAGTCCCATTGTGGATTTAAAATTACTTAGCACGTGACTATCCACATGTTGAAAACTCGTCTTTATTTGTGAGTCCATCAAAATATTTCTTACCAGCGAAGCATCGTAGGGAGCAGGTGTATACTTTAGAATCTTGCTGGCACCACTTGGAAGCAATCCTAATGGCATGTAGACTCCCGCAAAGAAACCCGCAGAACTGGAAATAATCGCATTCAATGATGGGATTACTGATGCCTTTTTAACAAACATCAAGATAATCATGTTGAAGAGTGTCCAAACCACACTACCAATCAACATTGCGCCCAATAGTTGACCCGAAATAGCAAAGTTAAAGGGAAGTTGATCCATCAACATGAATAAAACTGATAGGATGACATAAACAATTACCTGCATCATCAAGCCAATCAAAGTAGCACTAATGACGTAGCTCATATCAATCACTGATTTATTCGCATTGGTCATCATTAGGTCATCCATGCGTTTACTTTCAATATCATAGATTCTTTGGTGCAAAGCATCCCCAGTAGTTGTGATGGCAGTAATCGCAATGGTTCCACCAATTAACCAATAATCCAGTAGTTTGACCCCATCATCAATACCTGTCCAGCCCTTTTGAATGTTATTTTTCAAGAAAACCACGTACAAGACCACCGAGATTAGTGCACCCATTAGTGAAAAGATAATGCGCTTTCTATCACTAAAATATAATTTCAAATTACGATTGATTAAACTAGCTAAAATCATTACTTAATCTCCTTTCCGGTCAAAGCAATAAAGATATCGTCCATTGATCCGTGAATATATTCAAAGTCTGAAATATCATTTTTGTATTCTTCTATAATGCTGATTGCTTCTTGATATGAATTAACTTTTAATAACACCTTATTGTGCAAAACTTTAACGTCATCAAGCATGGATAATTTATCCACAGTGGATAAGTCGTTTACGTAAAGTATCAATGTATTCTGTGCATAACGCGCCTTTAGATTGTCAACAGTATCAGAGGCTACAATCTTTCCCTTATCCAGTACATATACCCAATCAGATTGATCAGCTTCTTCCAAGTAGTGAGTTGTCAATATAATGGTTAATCCCATTTCATGGCGTAGCTCATTTAGCACTTCCCAAATCTTATTTCTGGTCTGAATATCTAAACCAGTTGATGGTTCATCCAAAAATAATAATTTTGGCTTACTTAGCAATGCACGCGCAATATCGACACGTCTTCTTTGTCCACCGGATAATGAGCCATACTTTTGTTTTTGAATGGATTTGATTTCTAACTTATCTAGCAAATCCTTTTGAAAATCAGCATCAAAATTCTTATAAAGTCTGCCAGCAATCTTTAAGTTATCTTCGACAGATAAAGATTTATCTAGAACACTATTTTGGAAGACAACACCTAATGAATCGTTGTAATTTTTATCATTGGGGGTCAAGCCGTTTAGTTGAATCTCTCCTTCATCTGGTTTTAATAGACCAATTAACATGTTAATGGTTGTCGATTTTCCGGCTCCGTTATGACCTAGAAAAGCGACAAGTTGACCATCATTAATTTGCAAATCGATGTGATCAACTGCAATTTTATTCTTGAATGTTTTAGTTAAACCTTTTACTTCTAACATTTACCTGACCTCCTATTCGATATGGTAATAATAAGTCAATGGAGGAAATAAATAATGCAATATTGGATAAGTGGTATTTTTTACTCGCTAAGTGGTAATAAAGACAAAATAAAAACCACAAGTTATATCGACTTGTGGTTTTTTATTATTTATTCTTGTTAAACACGTACTTCTTAACAATTGCGGCAATTAATAAAACAATTCCAACAATCGCAAACAAGTATGAGAGTAGTTCTTTCTTCGTTCTGTGCACGATGATTTGAACATGATGACGACCAGCTGAAAGATGGGAAATCGTTAGTAGAGAATGCTTGTTAGCCTTGGTCTTAACGACCCTACCATCGACGCGTACTTCGTAAGCAATCCCATTGTAGTGTAGGAATGGCAATGCCATTTTCTTAATCGAAACTGGTGCTTTAAATGAGTACTTACCATCACCTAATAGCTTCACTTTTAGTCGTTGATTACCGTTATAGGTGGCAATGTGCTTATTAGTGTTATCAAAAGAACTCACAGCAGCACTTGGGAAGTAATCAACAAAGCCATAGTTACTGAACAGTATATCTTTAAAATCATGGTTATTATCCAAACGATACTTTTTACCGTCAGCTACGAATTTATGACTCAATTCAATATAACCTTTTGTTTCGTTGACTATCGTTTGTTGCGCATTCAATTGAAGCAATAAAATCGACAATGTTGCTACCGTAATTGCAGCCCAAGTAAACGACTCTTTTCTAAACATCTTCACAACGATTTCAGCAAAGATATAGCAGAAAATTAGTTGCGGAATGATATTTAAACGCCATGTAAATTGAAGCGAGGCGTTAAGACTCGTCTTGGCCACTAAATCCCATGGAAACAACTTGCTACATAGGACTAGAAAGCCGATTCCAACGAACAATAGTTGCTTAGAATATTTATCCAAACGTGTGAAGAAGACAATCCCAAATACCAATCCAAGTAGATTAATCACACTAAAGTATGGATTCACACTATTATGAATAATTGATAAATACCAAGTGTTAATGCTAGCTCCATAAAGTTTCCAATACGATGGTGGTAAACTAATCGAGTTATTACCGACAATAATGACAAACGGAATCCAATATAGTGCAGTTACAAGGACGGTTACTCCCACCGCTTTACTTAGTGCAATTATCTTATCTTTTTTAAGAATCTTAGCAAGATTAATTAATGTCATCACAATTAAGAACAAAATGGTAATTGCGGTATTCACCACGTGACACATGATGACAGCGCTCATACCAAGAGTTAATTCAATCCAGTCATTTTTCTCTAGTAGGTTTAGAAAACCAAATAAAACTAGTGGTAAATAAATAATGGATGATGATCGACCGATGTCATAGCTAAGCACCGCGTGGAACAAAATTGTGGTAGCTAATGTGTAACCGGATGCAAAGACGAAGCTGATTTTGCGGCTTCGGTTATAACTGTAACTAGCGAAATATGCAACAAGTAATGCAAAGAAGTTTCTTAGAATCAAGACGATATAAACCAACGGAATAAACGATTTGATTACTAATGAAAGTAAAGCAATTGGTAGCATCCCTAACTGTGGATACAATGCCATCACAGCAGAACCGGTTTGGTTATAACCGTTTAATGCTACAAGCGGAAACGGACTCTTGTTAACTAATGATTCACGTAAATCCCAAATGCGTTCCCAATGAAAAATCAAGTCAGATCCAACCATGATAGACTTGCTGTGCCACATGATTGTGACACTCATAAAAGACATGACCATAAAAATCAATAAAAAAATCGAATGATTGCGCCAGAAGTCATGCAGTCTACTTTTTTGATTCATTATAATTAAATTCCCCTAATCGCTTTTTAATATTCTATAATTATAACATTATTATAAAAAACTATAATTTAAAAAAAGTAAAAAGATCATCCGATAACGGATGACCTTTTTATTGATTATTTAACGTAAGTTTCAGAGAAGTCCCAGATTGGGCCATTTCCGTAGAAACGAACATTGTGAATATCACTCTTAATTAGTTCAGCTTGTGCTGGTTGGAATAGAGGAATTAGACCTTGGTCGTTTAATAATACCTTTTGAGCATCAACTAAATCATTCCAACGTTTTGCTGGGTTCAAAGCGTCGTCGTCATTTGATTTATCAATCAACTTGTCGTATTCAGCATTGCTCCACTTAGCTGTGTTCATTGCATTAGTTGAGTATCTAATGTTTAGAGGTGAGATTGGATCACTGATTGATGGGCTCCAACCTGTTACAGCAACTTGGTATTGACCGCTTAGGAAACGAGCAGTCGCAACTGTGTTTGGAAGTAATGTTAGGTTAACCTTTAGACCTGGTAGCTTGGAGAATTGGTTTTGAATGAATTCAACGATTGGTTTAGCATCTTCACCATTGTTACTGTTGATTGAGATGGTTAAGTCCTTCTTGCCGATTTCACTTAGACCTTTCTTCCATAGTTTCTTAGCTTGTTCAACGTTACCGTTAACTGCATCGGAAACGCTAGCGTAGTCGTTAAAGTCCTTACCGTTACGTGATGCTAAAGTATCAGGCACAATTCCACGTGCTTGGGTTGAACCGTTACCTAAAACATCGTTTAGTAATTCTTTTCTATCGATGATTAATGATAGAGCTTTTCTGATGTTAACATTTCTAAAGGCTGGTTCGTTCTTGTTACTTAGTGATAGGTATCTTACACTGTAAATCTTTCTCAAGTGGAAGTCCTTTGAATTCTTGTAACTGCTGTATTGTTGTTTACCCACTAAAGTAGTTTGATCTAACTTACCGCTTTGGTATTCGTTTAGAGCAGTTTGTGGGTCCTTAATAACTGTGTACTTGATGCTGTCTAGTTTTGTCTTGTCAGCATTGTAGTATTCCTTGTTCTTGGTTAAAGTCCATGAATCGTTAGTACCAGTCCAGTTAGTAATCTTAAATGCACCATTGTATAGCATTTTGCTACTTGTAGTACCGTAGCTCTTACCGTATTTCTTAACAATGCTTTCTGATTGTGGGTAGAACACTGGTAATACTAATAAGTTCAAGAAGTATGGTTGTGGCTTAATTAGTTTAATTTGTAGTGTGTACTTACCAGTTGCCTTTACCCCCAACTTATCTGGTGATAGTTGTGACTTAGAAATGGCTGCATAGTTTTCAATGTTAGCCATGTAGTAAGCTTCTTGTGAGGCAGTCTTTGGATCAGCACTACGTTTGATTCCGTATTCAAAATCCTTAGCGGTTAATTCTTGGCCGTTACTCCACTTAGTGTGTTTCAATTCGAATGTGTATGTCTTACCATCCTTTGAAACGTGGTAGCTCTTGGCGGTTGCTAAACGCACCTTGTTACTACCATCTGGAGATACTAAACCAGAAAACGCATTATAAACGGCTTGTTGAGTATTAGTATCAACGGCCTTTGATGGATCAAGTGAGGAAATTGATGCATTGGTAGTCCAATTTAGATGTTTCTTGTTGCTTGATTGACTCTTACCACAAGCAGTTAATACCAAACCTAATAACGCTGTGGTCAAAACAATTGATAATATCCGTGACTTCTTCATATCCATACTCCTTTGTTTAATAAGTACTTCTTTACATAGATGGCCATCTAAAAAAAGAAAAAGGGCGTCATGATTCTACGCTAAAAAGCCGAACCATGACACCCTGTTATAATCTAATTAAAAAACGTTTTCTTGATTAGAAAATAAGAATAGAGTTCATGCTTCGATACTGACAACAACACATTTGTTCTTCGTTAGACATCTTCATAATGAACCCCTCCTTATAATTTATAAGCATAATACATCCGAATGAAATTTTTAGCAACTCTAATGACTCGCTTTTTTTGTCGCAAAAACCGAACTTTGGTTGTTAAACGTCATCAAAAATCAACGGTAGCAAGCTTTGAGCCAAAATAAAAACCACCAAAAATTTTGGTGGCTTTTATGATTTATTTAATGTAAGCGTGAGAGAAGTCCCAAACTGGACCATTCCCTAGGTACTTAACGCCATGAATATTTGTCTTCATTAGTTCAGGTTGTGCCTTTTGAATCAATGGAATAATTCCTTGATCGTTTAGGATGACCTTTTGAGCGTTAACTAGATCAAAGAAACGCTTGTCTTTGTTGTTAGCATCTTCGTTGTTGGAACGGTCAATGTACATGTCATACATTGAGTTACCCCACTTAGAAGTGTTAATTGGACTAGTTGATACTTTAGTTTGTAGTGGTGAGATTGGGTCACTAATTGATGGGTCCCAACCAGAAACTGATAGTTCGTAGTCTGATTTTAGAGAACGACCGGAAGCTACGTTGTTAGGTAAGATTTGTGCAGTTACCTTTAGGCCTGGAAGTTTATCCAATTCAGTTTGTAAAAATTCAGTGACAGCACGACTGGTTTGGTCGTTGTTGTTCATGATTGAAATTGATACAGTCTTCTTACCAATTTCCTTTAATCCCTTAGCCCATAGTTGCTTAGCCTTGGTCATGTCACCAGTAGTGGCATCCTTAACAGTAGCGTAGTCGTTGAAGTCCTTACCGTTCATGTATGCTAAAGTATCTGGAACCAATCCTCTAGCTGCAAATGAACCGTCACCCAAGACGTTTTGAGTTAGTTCTTCACGATTAATCGCTAATGATAATGCCTTTCTTAGGTTCTTGTTCTTTAGCGCTGGAACATTCTTTTGGTTGATTGAAAGGTATTGAACCATGAATTGCTTATGGTTCACAAAGTCTTTGTTGTGCTTGTAAGTGTTAACTTGTTGTTTACCAGCTAATAGTGTTTGATCCAACTTACCTGATTGGTATTCATCCAATGCGGTTTGTGGGTCCTTAATCACTGAGTAGTTAATGTCCTTTAACTTCACGTTGTGGTTATCGTAGTAATTGTTGTTCTTGGATAGTGTCCAAGCGTCGTTACTACCCTTCCAGTTGGTAACAGCAAATGGTCCGTCGTATACCATCTTGTCTGAAGTGGTTCCGTAGGCAGTACCGTACTTTTCAACGTAAGACTTTTGTTGTGGGTAAAAGACAGGTAATGCTAAGACATTTAGGAAGTCGGCTTGTGGCTTAGTCAAAGTAATTTGCAACTTGTCGTCGCCCATTGCCTTAACACCAAGTTTGTCAGCTGACATTGAACCAGTCTTAACCTTATCGTAGTTCATAATGTTGGCCATGTAATAAGCCATTTGTGAAGCGGTCTTAGGGTCAGCACTACGTTTGATTCCGTATTCGAAGTCACCGGCAGTAACCTTCTTACCATTGCTCCACTTAGTATTTCTTAAGGTGAAAGTGTAAGTCTTTCCACCGTTAGTAATCTTGTAACTCTTAGCAATTGCTAGGTCGATTTTGTTTCCCTTATCGGGAGTTACTAGACCACGCATTGCGTTGTATAGCACTTGATCACTAGTAACATCGACAGCCTTAGAAGGATCTAGGGTGGTCAATGTTGTATTACTCATCCAATTCAATGAATCTGTTCTAGATGTTTTATCTGATGATTTACCGCAAGCGGCAAGCACCATTGTTGCGGCAAACGCCACTACACCTAGTTTTGCAATTGACTTGAACTTCATAAAACTTCATCCCCCTGTTTGAAAATTATTCCATCATAATTCTCCACAATATGTTATCAAAAATAGCACATCTAAAAAGCCAATGCAATTGAAAATATCGTACGCTAATGATTATCAGTGGCAATTATCAAATAAAATGATAGAATAGCTATATTATCACTATAATTTAAAAAGGGACTGATTCATATGCGTATTGGAGTTACATCAGACATCATCTTTAGCCAAGATGAACCCTTCCGTCAAAGAGAAGGTCATTTTGCCCAAAGGACCTTGATGAATTGTTTGCTAGACAACAACATCACTCCAGTTATCTTTCCGGTTGGAAAGCCAAGCATGGCTGCTGAATTATTAGAAACTGTCGATGGAGTTATCTTCACCGGTGGTCCAGATGTATTGCCTAAGTATTACGGCGAAGAACCAATTGCCCAAATTGGTCGTACATTTGAAACTAGAGATGAATTCGAATTAGCGCTAGTTAAACAAGCAATTAGAATGCACAAACCAATCCTAGCAATTTGCCGCGGATTACAAATCGTAAACGTTGCTATGGGCGGAACATTGTACCAAGACATCGGTGCTCAATTCACCCC
This sequence comes from Lactobacillus sp. B3795, assembly GCF_026535805.1. Classification (NCBI taxonomy): domain Bacteria; kingdom Bacillati; phylum Bacillota; class Bacilli; order Lactobacillales; family Lactobacillaceae; genus Lactobacillus; species Lactobacillus sp. B3795. The sequence continues at coordinate 42,740 of NZ_JAFNPE010000001.1, read as the reverse complement.
ACAAAACGGATTACCACAATTACAACACGAACAAAAAGCAATCGGATACTCACCTGTACACCACATTAGTATCGATGAAGATTCATTGCTAGCCAAGACATTTGGTGCGCGTGCGTTCGTTAACTCATTCCACCACGAAGCAGCTAAGGATGTAGCCGAAGGACTTCACGTCGTAGCCCGTGCCGATGATGGTATGATTGAAGGACTAGAAAACGACGACAAGTCAATTCAATGTGTGCAATGGCACCCAGAAAACATGTGGGATCAATACGATGAAGAAAACCAACTATTCGTTGACTTCTTCAACCGTGTTCACCACTTCTAGACAAAATAAAAAAGTCGACCTAATCAGGTCGGCTTTTTTATTTGTTGGTAACTTTGATTGCACGTAGGAAGAAGAAACGTTCGAATCTTCTGTGCATGTACTCAACTTTTAGTCCTCTGTTTTCGAACTCGTTGGCATATTTCTTTGTCATACGAGGAGTGTTTACCATAAAGATGGTTCCCTTATCAGCAACTACACGAGCGATTTCAAAAGCGATATCGGTGTAAACTGACTTCTTAGGGGTACTCAATTGGTTACCATTTGCAGAGATAGCGGTGATAACATCGAATTCCTTATCATCGAATGGTAGGTTTTCGATATCTGCAGTGGTAATTTCAATACGGTCTTTAACGTTTTCTAGGTATGCATTTTTTTCAAGGCGTTTGATGGTGTATTGGTATTTATCTTCAACACCATAAACTTTGTTTAGTTTAGTATCACGAGCTAGCTTGATTAAAGCATAACCAGTACCTGTACCTAAATCTAATCCCTTATCCTTACCTTCGAACTTATTTTCATCAACGAATTGACGAACGAAGTTCTTCTTGAAGGTAACACTTCTAAATAGTGCCCAAATCGCAATTAAAATTAAGATTAAAACGTACATGTAAAATCTTTTTTTGTGGTCTAAAGCAATTGATCCTAAAAGACATAGTGCCCCAATGATTGCAGCAGCAATAATGTATGGTTCATCAGTCTTGTATCTGTACCAATGCTTTACCCAGCCGGTAATTTTTTTCATTATTATGTATCCTTTCTAAAAAACACTCTGAATATATAATAACAAATATAATCCAAATTACTTAAAAAATAAATTGATTTTTCAAATAAAATCGATGAATTAAGAATTCTTTAAAGCATTTAAACTAAGATTTAACATCTCAACGAAACTGGATTCTGCCCTCACCTCTGGGCTCTTAAACCAGCCAGTTCCGACGTTTAAAATGTCGCCAACCACCAGGCTTCTAATTAATCGACTGGCCTTTAATAGCTTATCTGATTCAATGTAACTTTCCAGCATGCGATCCAATAAAACTTTCAATTCATTAAAGGCATCCGTCACAATTTTGTATTGGTTGGTACGGTGATGTGAAATCACAAATTGCGCCAAATTGATGTGTCTGACGCCCATTTTTCTAAACATTAGAGATAGTGAAATGACGCCATCATGGCCACTTTTGCCGAATGTTTTGGCTTGGGCAATTGTACAAGCTGATGAAATAACAGTCCCAACAATTGCGTACTCTAATTCCTTTTGGTTCTTAAAGTAGTTATATAACGATTGAGATGTAATCTTCATCTTCCTAGAAATGATGGAAAACGTGATTTTGTCACCCTTTTCAATCATGATGATTGCGGTTTTTATAATATCTTTCTTTGAAATTGTCGCTGTTCTCACATCGATGCCTCCAAGCATATAAATTGATAATTACATATTGAATGCTATAATTACATATTGTAATTAATAAATAGTAAAAAAGCAAATAACTTAATTTAGAGAGGATTATGATCATGTCTAGTATTATCTTTTTAGTCGTCTTTGGAGTCGCGGTTGGAATGCTAACCATCCTATTAGGTGGTGGTGGAGGTGCCATTTATCTAGGAATTTTGACCGGAGTCATCGGTCTAAACGCGGCCAATGCAGCATCTACTTCCTTGGTAACTAGTTTACCTCCATTAATCATCGGGGCAATCAGTTACTACCGCCAAGGAAAAATTGACGTCAAAATTGGAAACCAAATGCTAATTGCCGCACTACCATCAGTAGTAGTTGGTTCCATCCTATCTCATTTCATCCCGGATTCATTTTACAAATGGATTATCGGTCTAATCATGATTATCTTAGGTGTTAACATGCTTAGAAAAACCAAACCCGTATCCGAAGCAGCCATCGATAACAATGGCCACGATCGCCTAAAGGCATCCCTATACGGATGTTTAGCCGGTCTGATGGTTGGAGTTGCTGGAATGAGTGGTGGTGCAGTCATCACTGCCGGACTATTCATCCTAGGTCTTGAAACATTCAACGCAACTGCCACATCAACATACGTGTTGGCGTTCATGTCCACTGTTGGTATGTTATTCCATTTAGCCGGTGGATCAATCGATTGGCACGCCGGACTACCACTAACCGCCGGAGCAATCGTTGGTGCTGTTGTTGCCCCAATGTTAGCTAGTGGTCTTGCTAAGAGCTCAATTAGTAATTACCTAAAACCATTTATTGGAATCATGTTAGTCCTACTTGGAATTAAATCATTACTATAAAATAAAAAGACCTGACGTTTGTCAGGTCTTTTTTGATTGTTATTTAATTGCTTGTAATTCTTGTTGTGTTAACCACTTGTGGTTCTTCATAACCATCTTAGTCTTAGTATCCTTGAATGTTACTACGTAAGCAGGTCCTTTGTGAACCTTAACAATCTTACCTTTAGCACCCTTCATATCGTACATATGATCGGCTAAAACAGTTACTTTTTTACCAGCTTTTAGGGCACCCTTTGCTTTTAGTTCGCTAGCTACTACCCACTTGTGGTTCTTAACCATCTTGCCGCCGTTTGTTGGCATGAAGTCAATTTCATATAGGTCGGTCTTGTAGACACCGGCAACAGTGGCCTTAGCGTTGTACATACCTTCCATGTGCTTAGCCTTTAGCGTTACCTTTTGGCCAACGTGGAATTTAGCATGAGTAGCTTTCTTCAAGCCCTTTGGTAGTTTAGAGTTCATGTTCATTTCTAAACCATCCATCATCATGCCACCCATCATTGAGTGTTTCATGTTCATCTTCTTTGAAGATTCTTTAGTCATCTTCATAGTTGATTTCTTGGCGGTAGTCTTCTTTGCTGACTTCTTAGTCATCTTCATTGATGATTTCTTAGCAGAATTCTTGGTAGCTTTCTTAGTAGTCTTCTTTTCCATCTTCATTGATGACATGTCATGCATGTTACTCATTGAATCAGCATTTGCAGCTACACCTGATAGTAATGATAGTGATAAAGCAGCAACTGAAAGTGAAGTCATAATGTTTCTTTTCTTCATTATTTGGCACCCCTTATAAAATATGTTTTACATTAAATAATCTTGCTTGATTAAGAATATATCAAATCCGCCTTTCTTTGTCTACAAATGTAACCCGAAATATTAAAAAAAATTACAATCTTCTGAAGATGTAGAAAAAAATCTAATTATAAGTTAAGATAGTTATAATATTATATGAAAGAAGGATTCATACATGAAGTTTCAAAAAAGCATCATGACCGCTTTAGCCGGTGCTGTCTTAATTGCTACACCTGCTGTTGCTGCCAATGCCAGCTCACTACCAAGCAAATCTTCCAGTTACTGGAATCAAGCACGTGTCGTTACCACTACTAAGAACATTGTGGCAACCGAACACAAGGTAGTTAAGAAGAACATATCTAAGAAAGTTCTAAAAAAGGTTAACATCAAAAAGGGAGTCAAAATCTCCGTCACTCACGTGAAGGGAAACACTTGGAAGATTACTGGTGTTAAGACTCCTAAGAACACCGTTCTAACAACTAGCCAAGCTAAGACTACTTGGATGAAGCAAGTCGCTAAAAAAACTGCCGCTAAGAAAACTACTAAGGTAACTACTAACACTAATAATAACGTTCCTTTATACGCGGTTACAAAGAAGACCACTGTTTACGGATATGCTATTAAAAACAACACCATCCAATCCAAGAAGATCATCAAGAAGAGTACCATTGCTAAAAACCAAATTGTTTTAGTTAGAAAATTAAATGACGGTCAATGGATGCTAATCGGTGGAAGCGTTCCAGAAATCAAGAACGGTATCTGGATTACTAAGACCACTAAGTCAGACTGGATCAAACGCGTTCCCGTTTACATTACCAGCAAGAAGACCGTTCCTAGCAACGATTTAAGCACTAAGGAAGCTAAAGATGCTTACTACGCATTGAACACTCCAATTAATACTGGTAAGACTGTTCTTAAGTTTGGTGATCCCGTTAAGGCGATGAAGGTCGACGATTCAAACGACATGTTAGTAATAGATGGCAAGAGCTACAAGGTTACCATCAACAACAACCAACCTTACGCTATCTCATCAAACACACTAGTATTGAAACTAGCTAACGGAACCACTGGTCTACAATCACTATACAACCCAGGTGATAGTCGTGTAATTCTTCCAAAGACTTACACCCCAGCAAACGGTGATCAATGGTACCAATACAACCAAAAACAAGGCAACTACAAGGTTTACGTATACGCTTCTTCATTAGAAGGATGGGTATTCCGTGAAGTATTTACACCAAAGCAAACTACTTCAACTAATACCACCACTTCAAGAACTACTAACACAAACCAATCAACTGGTACTACCAACACTAATACCACTACTACTAAGTAGATAAAAAAGGACTGACAAAAATGTCAGTCCTTTTTATTTTTATTCAGCTTCTCCGATGGCACCGGCGATGTCATCCTTTGAGAAATCGTGTTTCATAAAGTCATCATTTGATGATGGTAGTTTTTGCACTAATTCATCAAGTTTTTGAACCTTAATATCACCAGAAACCATTTCAAAATCTAGTAAATGGCCCCCTACTGATTTGTCGTCAGCCAAGAAGTGAAGGTGGAATCCACCAACGGCTGCACCATTGAAGATTTGCGGTGAGAAGTATCCAATCACAGTTCCTTCAACGTCTTCAGCATCGAATTCGTTTTGTTTATGAGCACATTCAACAAGGGTTGGGTATGGCTTTTCTTGCTTATGAACTGATCTAGCCTTTACAGACTTGAAAGTTCCGTGCGCCTTCACAGCGTAGAACACGTTGTTCCAGTCTAACTTGGAAGATACCTTTTCTTCTAGGTCTTCCATCTTAACTAGTGCATGCACGTTAGCTAAATGTTCAAAACTAGCAAAGTGCACGTCACCGAATGGCACCATAAAGTCATCATCTAGTTCGTTAACCTTACCATCACCATCGATTTGGTAAGCAACGCCGTTTAAGATAACTAGTTCACCATCTAACCCGTCACCAGTACCGATACCGGTATCACCGTGTTTTAATAGTTCTTTTAATGGTAGAGTTCCTTCGAATAATCCGGGAACTAACATTGCTAATGTACCGTATTGGTACAAGGTATTAGTATTAGCATTATTCATTACTTTTCATCTCCTAATTGATTTATTCAAGTTTATCACAACACATTAAATATAGATAAAAAAATAACCGATACCTACGACAGTATCGGTTATTGATGGAAAAATTAAAATCACTCAGTGCCTTGAACAATTTTAATTTACGATCAGCTTATTTATGGAATATCGATTCACGTAAGAACTGGTTTGCTCTTTGTTTACTAATTATATTCAGGGAAGAATTCATAATCGTTTTTCTGGAGTGAGCATACCATGAAAGTGCATAGTAATATTTATATGAACACATGCAAACGTAATAAATGTTTTAACTTTATTTATCTACTTATGGACGAGAGAATTAATTTACAAACTCGGGGAAATTCATAAATTAACGGATTTTTATCTGCTACTTACCAGCGCGACTTGATAAGCAGCAGAACTAGAGATAGTTTTATAAGAAAGTGTATGAATAAAGTTCTCAAAGAAAGTTAGACTAAGGTTACACGATTTCATGATAGTAATTTGTTGTGGTTCTCAGTGAGTCGATGCACAACCAAAATTTATTATTATTGGTGTTATGTTATGCTACAATTCCACGGCTTTTAAGCAATTCTGAAGGTGCATAAATCACTTGCTAGACAAATTCAGGGGCATCTAAATCAAGTAATCATATTCTAATAAATAAGCATCTAGAGTTTAATCGCGAGGATTAAACAAAGGGAAGACTAACAATCTTAATAGTTGCGATAACGATTAAGCTGTTAACCAACTCTTCGAAAACAATAATATAATTTTGATAAAACACTGTCAAAACGGCAATCAATAGACTTTTATCAAATTATTTTTTACTAAGTCCGCTATAAACTAGGCTTTTGATTTTTTATTTATACAAGTAGTTCATTTTGTATATTTAAAACTTAATCAAAAATAAAAAAGAGAAGAAAATCTTAATATTTTCCTCTCTTTTATTTTTTAAATGATTAAAATACGGCTTTGTATAGGATTGCAGCAAGGGTTGCACCAATGATTGGCGCTACGATTGGCACCCAACTGTACTTCCAGTGTGAGCCACCCTTGTTCTTGAATGGACAAAAGGCGTGTACAATTCTTGGCATGATATCCCTAGCAGGGTTCAATGCTGGTCCGGTTGGTCCACCGAATGAAACAACCAAACACATTACTAGAAAACCAAGTGCGATAAAATCAGCGCGTGGATCTAGTTTGTCGGCAGTCATTGCTAACGCACCCAATACCAATAGGAATGTTCCGATTAATTCGTTAATGAAACCATTTAGGTAACTGTGAGCTGAGTCAATGGTTGCAAAAGTTCCCAAAACACATTCACAGTTAGTAGTCTTGTCATAGTATGGCTTGTAAGTAAGTACCACGGCGATTTGACCAACGGTTGCCCCTAATAGTTGAGCAACAATATATGGTAATACTTCGTGCCATGGGAATTGGTTTGTAAAAGCCAAAGCAAGTGTCATAGCGGGATTAATTTGGGCTCCGGAAATTGTCGCAAACATCATTGCGGGAATCATAACCCCGATTCCGTATCCAAAACCAATTAATACCCATCCACCATGGAAACCTTTAGTTCCCTTCAATTCAACATTAGCAACTGATCCGTTACCCAATGCGACCATGATGGCTGTTCCAATAAATTCAGCGATGCATCTAGTTAATAGCGTGTAATGATCCAAAATTTTCTACTCCTTTATATAAACTACACAGTATTTACTCCATCATCTTTATCTTGCTCAAGTTCTTCCATCCGTTTGATAAACGGCAACGCTTCTACAAACCAACCTGGCGGCATAAAAAAAGAGTTGTAAAATCCGAATCGATTTTATAACTCTCGCCATAATTTCTTTTCCAAATTCATATGTAGTAATTTGTTGATAGTATGTTAAACCATAACAGTATATCGATAATCTTGTTGAAACGAGTTATTAGACAGTGTGTATAACTTTTTGATTATTGTTAATTTCTAAAAGTTTTCAATAATCAAGTCAATGTTTTGCTAACAACTCAGCAAAAATAATTATATGACCCACACCACTGTTTTTCAATAACTAATAAAGATTATTTAACCACTTTTTATAAACATTTAATCGTTACTTAGAATTCAATGATTTTAAGTTAAGGTTAACTTATAAAAAGTACCCTTTCTATAAATACTTTTTATATCAATCATAATTAAAATATATTTTAAACTTTTTTGTATAAACTTAATTAAATTTGCAAAAACTTAAGTATTTATCTCGCTAGATAAGATTATAATTATAAGCATGGCAAAGATTTAATGTAATTCACATTACTCAGCCCTGAATAGGAAAAATTTATAAGGGGGATTTAATCAGAATGTTTATTAAAAGCAAATCCAAGAAAAGAATCGTAATGTCTTTTCTAAATTTATCGGCTCATCAAGACATTAACACAATTAGTACAAATGACATCATTGAAAACGCAAATATTTCTCGTGGTACTTTTTACAATCACTTTAAGAATAAAATTGACATCGTTAACTTCATCGAAACTAGCATCAGCCATTCTTTAGATGAACAATTTGTTAACGTTGATAAAAATTATGATAACTTTTTCTATATTCTAAGCGAAAAGGTATTCCCAATCGTCTACGATGATCGTGAATACATCAAGGTTCTATACGAATTCTACGAACCACAACTATTCTCATTTTTAAGCAGTCATTATTCCAAATTCCTAGTTCCTTACTTCGAGAACTACGATGAAAAGGAATATGGCATCCCTAAGTACTATGTGTTAACTTTCTTCTTCAGAGTCATTTTAGACGCGATTATGTCATGGATTTCACAACCAATTCCATTATCAGTTGAAGAATTCAAGAAGGTATTCTACCGCCTAATCAACACTTCAATGACTGAAATTTGTGGAATTGTCATCAGAAGATAAAAAAGAAGCCCAAAAGGCTTCTTTTTTTTACATATTATTTTACGAACTTAACGATTTCAGCATTGAATGCATCTAAATCATCAGGAGTTCTGCTTGTGACTAGTTTGTGTTTTTCATCTACTACGACTGGTTCATCATGAACTTCAGCACCGGCATAGAATAGGTCATATCTGATTGTTGTGTATGCAGTCAACTTCAATTCACTTGCCAAACCGGTTTGAATAAAGAATTGAGGACCGTGACAAATTGCAAATACAGGCTTATTAGCCAATAGGAAACGTTTTACAAAATCATTGAAACGATCATCTGCTCTCAATGCATCTGGAGAGCCACCGCCAGGTAATAGCAATGCATCATAATCATCAAAGTTGGCATCGTCGATACCTAAATCAACCTTTTGTGTATCACCATGTTCACCGGTAATTGTGTTTCCGGCCATGTCTTCGATAATTTCGACTTGATGACCCGCATCCTTTAACGCCTTCATAGGTGAAGTTAATTCAGAATCTTCGTATCCGCTGGTAACAATTGCAGCAATCTTACTCATAGATACAACCTCCTTTTTTCTTTCTTCACCATCCATGGTATTAGGGAAATCCATCGATTACAAGTTTTTGGTTTGTAAAAAAATCATGATTAAATTATGAATAAATAATTTAAATTATTGATATTTGTCCCCTAATTTGATTAAAATACTAATAGAACATATTGAGGAGATATAGTATGAATAAAACTTTTAAGATTTTCCTTGCACTTTTTACTTGCCTACTAGTATTAAGTGCTTGTGGTAAGAAGAAGGTAGAAGATACCAATCAAACAATTTCTGGTCCAAAGCCTTCCCTATCAGATGCCTTGAATACATCAGGTATCTCATTAGAAAAGTACCAACAAATCAAGTACACCGATCAACAATTACACGGTGGTTCAAGTTACAAAAAGGTTGTTAGCCTACTAGGAAACCCATCTAAGACTACCGACACTACCCTTACTAACAATGACACGGCAAAGCAATATACTTGGCAAATTGGTGGTAACGCACAACTACAATACATATTTGTAATTGTTTACAAGGACAAGGTTTTAAGCAAGGGTTACCAACAAAACACCGCTGCTAAAATCGTGAAGAAAGCTAAGATTGAAAAGATTGCTAAGAACACTTCATTCTCAGACGTTCAAGCAACTTTAGGATCACCACTTTCACAACAAGAAGCTGATGGAATGTCATTTATGACCTACCAATATGACAATTCACATGCCTACAACCTTACCTTTAAGGATAAGAAGCTTAGTGAAAAGCAATCAGTTAGTCTAAACACTAATAACTAATAAAAAAGAACCGATATTATATCGGTTCTTTTTTTACATGATATCAATATATCCTTCATCCCTTAATGAATCTAGTGTTTCCAAAAGATCATCGGTACTCATGTTATCAAGGTGTTCCAAGAATTTCTTTTCGTAGGTGTCGATTAAATCATCAAAATAGGACTTAATTGTTTTGGGTTCCAATTGACGATACATTCTCATCTTATCTTCTGGTTTACGAAGGTCGAATTGATAGTATTGTTGGAATTTTTGAACGTACCATGCCCCCTTAATCTTCGCACGGTATGTCATAATTCTTTCGTCTGTCCAATACATATAATCACCTCATTTTATTCGCTGTAATAGAATAATTATATAACAAATTAAAATTAGATGACAAAATTTTACCAATAAAAAAAGATATCCAGATGGATATCTTTTTATTTTTTACTTTTGGCCACGTTCGTAAGACGCATCAAAGACCTTGAAGTCATGATCATGTAATTCTTTAGCAGCATCTGCTAACCAGTTAGTGTTTCTTAGCAATGCACGTCCTTCCATAATCAAGTCAGCTTGATCATTTTGTAGGATGTATTCGGCTAATCCAGGGTTATCTAACAAACCAACAGTTGAGACATCAATATCTACCGCTTTTTTAAGTTCAGTGGCAAATGGAGTTTGATATCCGTCATGAACTGGGAAGTTAGGTCCCTTTGGTAATAATCCACCGGTTGAAACATCAATTAGTTTGATGCCGGCTTCTTCTAACCACTTACCGATTTGTTGCCAATCTTCCATGGTGTTTTGCAAACCACTTTCATCGTAATCGGTTAGTGATAAACGAATCCAGACTGGTCCAGCAAAGTTTTCCTTCACAGCATCGATGACTTGAGAAACAATGCGGAAACGATTTTCTAAACTGCCACCGTATTCATCATCACGTTTGTTAGAAACGGCTGATAAGAATTGGTTCAACAAGTAACCATGAGCACCATGAATTTCAATCATGTCTACCCCGGCATCACTAGCACGTTTGGCAGCTTGGCCGAATTCGGAAACAATGTTTGCGATATCTTCTCTGCTTAATTCAACAGGTGTATTGCTGTCATCGCTAAATGCAATCGCACTTGGTGCAACTGGAACATCTTCGTCGGCTGCCTTTCTACCAGCATGGTTCAATTGAACCCCTACCTTTGAACCTAGGTAGTGAAGTGAGTCAACCAAACGACTGAATTCACTAACTTGTTCGTCATTCCATAATCCTAGGTCGTTGTTACTAATACGACCTCTTGGGTCAACGGCAGTTGATTCGGTAATAATCAAACCAACACCGCTAATTGCACGCATCCCATAGTGAGCAAAGTGAAATGGTGTCGCGATTCCATTTTCACGAATCACTTCATAGGTACACATTGGTGACATCACTACTCGATTCTTAAGAGATAGTCCACCAACATTTGCCGGTGCAAGTAATTTTGACATATTCATCTTCCTTTCGCTTACTTAATGTAAGCTATTATACTCGCATAATTATTAAAATAAAAGAAAAAGACACCCTCTCGGATGCCTACTTAGTCAATGCTTTCATCGCGTTATTGAAACAATCAAGTGAACAGTTAATTTCACCTTTGATGATTCTAAACTTACGATCAACATATTCTTGTGTTATTTCACGTTCATCTGTTTCATTTAAGTACTCCACTAGATGGTCGATATCTCGAATGACGTTGCTGTCACGGTTGGTACCATCTAGTGCGTTAATGATGTGTGAACGCGTTCTCTTTAATGTTAGTAAATTGTTGTCAATTTCTTCTCTAGTCATCGCAATCCACCTCCAAATATTATCCTATTAATTATAATGATGTTTCATCAATTAACAAATATTTAGTTCTTGTCGGTTTCAATTGATTTGATATTCTTGCGAACTAGGAACAAGTTAATTCCGGCTAAAATAGTGGTAGCAATGAAGACTCCACGGTAGCCACCAATTAATACGACCGCTGAACCAATCATTGGACCAGTCACGTTTCCGGCAGCTTGAAAGCTTTGGTTCCAACTAAAGACCTGACTAATTCGGTCGTGTGGACTGTACTTAGCTAGGATTGCTTGAACCGTTGGTAACAATGCCGCATCGGAAATCCCGATTAGAAAACGCAAGGCACCTAATTGCCAGACATTTTGCACGAATGTCGTTAGGAAAAAGACACCCATCGAAAATACCAATCCGAATTTCAAGATTTGATGCGAACCAATCTTATCGCCCAAACGACCAAAGAACGGTGCGACCGATATCATCGCCACCCCGTTGATGGCTTGGATAATTCCCGCGGTCAACGCAATATTAGTCGATGTTGGATCTAATTGTTTAACGTACAAACTCAAGATTGGTGAGATTGAGTTATTAGTTGCTTGAATAAATAAGGTGGTTAAAAACATTCCAAATAAGATTTGCTTAGTTGGAATTCCAGATAAGAAATGGGGTTGTTTTTCCCCTTTTTCATGTGGCACTGGCTTGAAGTTTTCATGAACGAAAAAGATACTTAGGATGAATGCTACCATCATTGCTAATCCAGTAATTAAGAATGTATAACGGTAGCCAAATGTATCGGCGATTAATCCACCAATCATTGGTCCGATTAATGTTCCTGATACGTTCCCTGTCGCTAGTTTTCCTGAAGCATGACCTACATGACTCTTTGGCGTTTCAGCAGCCACCAAGGCGTTGGCGTTACTGATAAATCCAGAAAAGACTCCTTGTAAAAGACGAAGGACAATTAATTGCCATGCACTAGTTACCAGACTCATTGCACCAATTACGACGGCCATCCCCAAGGATGCTCTAAGTAACATTGGCTTTCGACCGTACTTATCGGCCAAGATACCCCACAATGGCGAAACAATCATCTTCACTAGAAATGGCGCTGCAAATGCCATCCCACTGTAAATTGATGTTTGCGTGGCGTTGTAATCGCCCAGTTGACCTATAAATAATGCAATGAATGGACTGATACTACTAAATCCGATTCCAGCTACGAATGTCCCAAACCATAAGACGTTTAGGTTTTGTTTCCAGTTTATCGCTCGATCACCCAAGGGTGAACTCATCTCCTTATTTTTGAAATCTTTGACACATAATTAAGAATTATAACACTTAAGGAAAGTTTCTGTAATTATTAAGTAATCTTTAAGTTTTTAGGGATATATTCTAGCCTGATATCAATTGTGATAATATAATTTAGACAAATATTTCAATAAGGGGTGAAAACCATGCAACAAACACAAAGTTTCTTTATGCTTTTCGCATACGGTGTCTTTTTATTCGGTGCCATCTGTATGGGTATCGGCTGGTTCTTCTTCAAGCTTCGTGCGATGTCTAATCAACCTGCTTGGGACGGAATCGGTGGTAAATTAATTAAATTTGGTTTATTCATTGTTGTAATCGGGGTAATCCTAGTTGGATTAGCTGTATATTTATTAGGAAGTAGATAGGTAATTAATTATGAAGAAAACTATTAAAATGATCGCCGCTGCCGCTTTAATCGGTTCAGTGCTTGCTTCATCAGCACCAGCTGTGACTTCTCATGCTAGCTCCGCTAAAAACGAATCTGCATTAATTAAAAAATTCAAACAACAAACTACTGATGATGCCAAAGTCGCAACTACCAAATCAATCAGTAAGTTAACCACCGCTGACTTGAATAACTTTATTCCAACTCAAGCGATGAAGGTTTCTGGTAACCAAGTTACCGATCCTGGTTCCGATGCAAACTTCGTAACCAAGATTAACTACAAGGCTAAAAAGAATCCTAAAAACGTCATTAAGTTACCTAAGGGGTACACTAACGCCGCTTTGAAGAAGGCAGCAAGTCAAAAATCCATTGGTAACTACAATCTACAAGTTGCTATGGGTAAGATTGGTCTAAAAGGTTTAGCAATGAACTCATTTACACCAAGCAAGAAGGACTTAAGTCGAAACGTTAACCTAAACAAGATGACTTACAGCCAAAGAAAAGAACTTACTCAATTTGCTTTGAGCATCTTAAACCCAGCAATTAAACAAGCTAAGGGAATCCAATACAAGTCTTCTAAAAACACCATTGCCGTTGCCCAAACCTTTGCTGATGTTTACAGCAAGGACAACTGGAACAACACTGGTAAAAAGACTGGTCATGACTTAAGAACTAGATCCGTTGCTTCTAAGAAGTACAACATCTCAGATGTGGCCGAAGAAAACTACAGTGATAACCCATCGTTTGCTTTAACTAGCACTAAGCTTAAGAAGCGTGTCGTAACCATGGCCGCCTTAAAGCACGCTGTATACAACTCAATTGCCCTTCAATTATTTGAAGACGGCCCATCATATTGGGGTCACGCCACTGCTTTAATGAACTTAGACATCCACAAGAAGTACCAACCAAACTACTTTGCGGTTGCCTTTGACAAATTCGGTGGTATCCACTTCGTAATGGTGCCACACAACAAATTAGTTAATAAGAAATATGTTCCTGGAGCACTGGTATAGTGTAAAATGGAGATAAACAAAAGCTCACAATTATTTGTGAGCTTTTTTATCCTAAGAGATAAGGATGATATATATGTATTTAATACCTTTAACATTAATAATTTGTATCGGCCTTTTATGTTGGTCGTTTTATAAGAAAAAGGCAACATTTTGGAATGGTTTCCTATTCTTAATGTCGGTGTTTGCTCTGGCTGGGAACGTGATGTTCTTCTCACTAATCAGTAGTAGTAAGATTTTACACGTCATCTTTTTAGTCATTGCCTTGGCAATCATGGTTACCTTAACGTTAATCTACGCCTTACACGCCGTTCTATTAATCTGGAACGGAATTATCGTGTGGCGACGAGAAAGTCACTCACTAGCCAACTTGTTAACATTAATCATTGGTGTCTTCTTGTTGATTTATCCGCTAATGAGTTTCCTATTCTTGCGCAAACTGATTCCAAAGCCATACAATCTAATGATTGAACACTTTACCGAAATGGGTTCATTCTACATGATTAGTATCTTCTTGATTTTCTCCTTTTCAGTCTGGATTTGTAACTTCTATCGTCCAAAGCCTGACAAAGACTTCATCATTGTATTAGGTGCTGGTCTGCTAAACGGAAACGAGGTCTCCCCACTATTGGCATCTCGAATTGACCGTGCGATTGATTTCTATCAAAAACAAATCAATGTTTCCGATAAACATCCCCTAATCATCTGTTCCGGTGGTCAAGGTGGCGATGAAAAGATTCCAGAGGGTGTGGCCATGAGAGACTATGTCCTACAAAAAGGCATTAATCCAGACGACGTTGTCGCAGAAGATAAATCGGTCAACACGATTCAAAACTTCGCGTTTTCTAAGAAGATTGTCGATAGATACAAATTAGATCCAAATAACGGCATCTTTGTTTCAAACAACTATCACATCTACCGTGCCACAGCTTACGCTGAGAACGCCGGTATGAAAATCAGTGGTATTGGTTCAAAGACCAGTGGATTCTTCCTACCAAACGCGATTATCAGAGAATTCATCGCTATTTTGATGAAACACAAACTCGCTAACCTACTAATCATTTTATTGTTCGTCGTGATTGCGGTCGCTGACAAATTATAATAAAAAAGCATCGAGTCTCCGATGCTTTTTTATTTAGGCAACGTACGCCACAATACAGGCCAGCAGGATAATTCCCACGACGACCATTGCGGCTACCAATAATTTGTCTTGTTTCATATTTTTACCTCTTTTTGTAACCTTAGTTTAACATTTATTCGATATTATTACTGCTATACTATTATCAACAAAGAAGGTGTAACAATGAAAAAATTCTTAATTCTATTAACCCTTATGTCTACCTTTGCGGTATCAACAAACGGTTATGAAGCTTTCGCTAAGGCTAAAAATACTAAACCATATATCTACAGTGTATCCGACGAGAACAATCATGGTGTCGGGGTCATCAATTCAAAGCATTATGAATATTTATACACTGATTTAACGTTTACTAAGCGTGCCAAACGATTATACCAACTACAAGATCAACCAGTGACCGTTGGTACCAGTTACCACGTTCAAAAATACAAAAACGGTAAAAAAATTCAAGCAATCTACCAAGCCCTATACCAAAATCATCAACTAATCGGATACGCTTGGCACGGTGCCATTCAATTAAATAAGACCGCATCATTTAACCATCAAATGGCGGTTAACACGATTGGGGTCATCAATACCGCTAGAAGCTACAATGGTCTAGCCCCACTTCAACTAGACTATGATCTGGAAAAAGATGCCAACGACAAGATTACTTCAATTGAAACTAGTCCAGTTCCCGCTAACTCTGATAGCGTTTCGTACTGGCAATTCAGTGATGAAAACAACTACCGTGGAACTTCATTAAGTTGGATTTTGTACTCCGACATCTCAAATAGTTCCGATGCAAACTACACCAAGTTATTAACAGATGGTAATATCACAAAGATTGGGGTTGCTGCCAAGAATACCAGCATCTTAAACGGTCAAACCAACCAATCAAATAACTACTATGTCGTTATCGAGACAAAATAAAAACGTTGCTATTCAACAACGTTTTTTATTTTTGAATATCTTCTAGATAGCTATTGGTTAACTTCTTCATCGTATCTTCCCAATTGTAGTTGGTACTATTACAAATAGCGTTGATAAAGTTCAACTGTTCAGCTTCAATTTGTTCGATTAATTTTCGTCCATCATCTGTTAAATACACGACTTTTTTTCTCTTATCAGATTTAGCCGGACCGGTATAAACGAGGTTACGTTCTCGCAAATCGCGGCACGCCACGTTTAACGCCTGTTTTGAAATATCTAAAATTTGTAATAATTGTTTGATGGTAATCTCATCAATTGTATCGATTGAGAATAACATTTTTTGTTGATTTGAAGTTAGGTTATACTTTGATAAATCGACGATTCTATTGATTTCTTGGTACGCAAAGTAAAAGACCATTAATTTCTTTTTATCGATCATTTTATTCTCCTTTAGGTCAATTAAGTTGACCTTATATAGAATAGTGCTATTATTATAGAAAGGTCAATTAGATTGACCTATAATATTATTTACTATTCTAGAGTATCAGAATTCAATCAATCTGTCAGAATTATTTATCATATTTGAGGTGATATTATGGATAAACCAACTACCGGATCAAAAGCTTTGATTCAAAGCATGATCAACCAAAACATTAAATACGTCTTCGGGATTCCCGGCGCTAAAGTCGATCAACTATTCGAAGACCTACAAGATTTCGATGATGAAAGAACACCTAAACTAATCGTTACCAGACATGAACAAAATGCCGCATTCATCGCTGCTGCGATCGGTCGTTTAACCGGTGAACCCGGCGTCGTTGCCGTCACTTCTGGCCCCGGCGTTTCCAACCTAGCAACCGGATTAATCACCGCTACCTCTGAAGGTGATCCAATCATTGCCATTGGAGGCCAAGTAAAACGAGATGATTTATTGCGTCTTACCCACCAAAGCATTAACTCTGCCGACTTATTAAAGAGTACTACCAAGTCTAGCGTGGAAGTCCAAGATGCCAACAACATCTCAGAAACTTTCTCAAACGCCTACATCACAGCTCAATCACCTAAGAAAGGTGCTGCCTTTATCTCAGTCCCTCAAGACGTCTTAGGTGATGAAGTCTCCCGTCCAGTAATCGATAAACTACCTAAGATTACCAACGGTAGTGTTGATAAGACTCGTATGAAGGAAATCGCCCACTTAATTGAAAACTCCAAGCAACCGGTTATTTTAGCTGGTATGCGCGCATCAACTCCTGAAGTCAGTTCCGCCCTCCACAAATTGCTACATAAGTTCTCAATCCCAGTCGTTGAAACCTACCAAGGCGCTGGTGTTATTTCAAAGGAACTTGTTGATAATTACTACGGTCGTGTCAGTCTATTTGATAACCAAATCGGTGACACCATCTTGAAAAACAGCGATTTAGTAATTGCCGTTGGATACGATCCAGTCGAATACGAAGCCAGAAACTGGAACCAAGCCCACACCCAAGTAATTAACATCGATACAGTTTCCCCAGAAATCACCGCTGAATACCAACCAAGTATCATCGTTAATGCCGACATTGCAGAAAGTATCGACGCCTTAACCGAATACATCGATGATTCAATGGAACTTTCCAAGGAAGTTACCGACCACCTACACAAGTTGCGTGATCACTTCACCGAAACCATCGAAGAAGTTCACGAAACCACTGAAAATGGTTTGCACCCTATCTCAGTGATTCAATCACTTCAAAAATTCGTCAGTGAAGACACCATTGTAACTGTCGATATCGGAAGTCACTACATCTGGATGGGTCGTTACTTCAAGACTTACAAACCCCGTCATTTGCTATTCAGCAACGGTATGCAAACCCTTGGGGTATCGCTTCCATGGGCCATCGGTGCAGCGTTAACTCATCCAGATGAACCAGTCATCTCAATTTCTGGAGATGGTGGATTCCTCT
Source organism: Lactobacillus sp. B3795 (assembly GCF_026535805.1). Lineage (NCBI taxonomy): Bacteria > Bacillati > Bacillota > Bacilli > Lactobacillales > Lactobacillaceae > Lactobacillus > Lactobacillus sp. B3795. Next base: position 24,539 of record NZ_JAFNPE010000001.1, on the reverse strand, counting down.
TCTCAGGACAAGAACTAGAAACCGCCGTTCGCCTAAACCTAAACATCATTCAATTGATCTGGGTTGATGGTTACTACGACATGGTTAAGTTCCAAGAAGTTGCCAAATACGGTCACGACGCCGGAGTTAAGTTCGGCTACGTTGACTACGTTAAATACGCTGAAAGTTTTGGTGCTACCGGTATCCGTGCCAACAGCGTTGGCGATTTAAACAGTGCTTTAAACCGTGCTAAGGACATCAACGGGCCAGTAATCATTGAAATCCCAGTCGATTACAAAGACAACATCGAACTAAAGACCAAGCTAATTCCAAACGAATTAAACTAAACAAAAAAGAGCTAGAGAAATCTAGCTCTTTTTTAGTCTTCCTTACTTGGTAGAACTGATAAAACGATATCCGAAAGAATCAATAAAATATCAAGTACTTGTAGATACCATGGTAGATGTTTAATTGTATATACAAGTAATGACGGTATGATAAATGTGATGATAACCCAATACGGACTTATTCCGATGTCTCGAAAACGCCTCACGTATTGTGAAATGTTCGGAATCACCGTGATGATTGAAAAAATTAGGTAAATTAGTAGACCGACTCTACTATCGATTTTTTCAATTCCGGCAATAACTCCAGTGATAAGCGTTAATCCCAAAAAACTCCACCAAAATTCTGATCTAGTGCTGCGGCCTTTAAAATCAAAGTATCGAGTCCAATACATTGAGAAGCCTTCAATAAAGCTTAGCATCTTACCACATCCAAATTTTCTTTAAATTTAATGTTACACTGAAAAATTAATGTACCAATAATTCCTGCATTTTGACACAAAAAAAGAGCGGTTCACCGCCCTTTTTGATGTTTAATTATTTTCTATCTTTGCTTGGCATTACTAGAATAATAAAACCAATGATTGAGATAATTAGAACTAGGGTTTGAACTAGTACATACTTGTCGTAGATGTTTGAACCCTTCAATACAGTTGGAACACCGTAGGTAATTAGTAGGAACCATGGAGTTACACCTGCGTCACGGTAACGACGGAAGTATAGTGAAATTGTAGGAATTACAGTTGCGATAGTGTATAGGATACATACTGCGATACCAATTAGCGCAGCAATACCGAATGACTTATCGGCATGGCCGGTTGCAAATGCGGTAACAACTGCAACACCACCGAATGCTAGTGCAAAGATTGCGTAGATGATTGAGTTAATCAAGAATACCCACCAGAATTCTGATCTGGTACTTACTCCAGTAAAGTTAAAGTAGTTTTTCCAAAATTGTTTGTATGCTTTAATCATAATTATATTTCCCCTTTTCATATTCTAAGTACATCTTAATTAATCACTTACAAAAAATCAATTAAAGAAATTATTAAGAATTCTTCGGTTTATCTAATAATGGTATAATTAAAACTATACAAAATGTTTAAGGGGATTTTCATATGAACAATGTCGATATTTTAGAACAACAAGTTTTCGCTGCACGTAAGAAATTATCTACCCAAGAACAACTAATGGTAAACGATTACGTGGAAAATAATGCCGTTAGTCCGGTTGCCGCATGGTTGCTATGGATATTTTTTGGGATATTCGGTGCCCACCGTTTCCTATTTAAGAAACCTTACGCTGCCTTAATGCTAACCCTAGAAATCGTTGGATGGGGTACAATCTTCTTTATCATCGGTCTTGGTTTCCTAAGTGCCGTTTGGATCTGGTGGATCGTCGATGCTTTCTCAATCCAATCATGGTTAAAAGAAAGCCGTCTAAAAGCTGCATACAGAGGAATCAATCAAATCACTGGTAAATCAGTTGAAGAATTAAGTGGTATTAACTATACTTCATTCAATGGTGCTTCAGTTGTAAACTACAGCAACCAACCACAACAACAAAACAATTTTGATCCAAACACTGGTCAACCTATCAACAACCAACCAGTAAACAATCAACCATCTTCAGCAAACGTTGAACCACAACAAAAAAGTGATTCATCAAGTACTCAATCTGTTAACGATACAGATGGTGACTTTACTGATTTCAGTAAACCAAGAGAATAACATTTTGAAAGCTTCTAAAAATTTGGAAGCTTTTTTTGTTGCATTATTTCCATCCACCTGTTATCTTATATGTAACATGTTAATTATAAAGTAACAACTAGAAAGGTTGATGAAATTATGAAATACGCAATTAGTGCTGTTACCGGTAACTTCGGTAAAGAAGCAATCAAAGTTTTAATGAAAAACGTCCACAGAACAGACATCGTCGCTTTAGCAAGAAACGTTGAAAAGGCTGAAAAACAACTTCCAGCTGGTCTAGACGTTCGTCCATTCGATTACGGTAACCCTGATCAAATGGCGGAATCACTTGAAGGTATCGATAAGCTATTATTTGTCTCATCACAACCAAGCCCTGTCCTACCTCGTATGACTCAACACCAAAACGTGATTGATGCCGCTAAAAAAGCAGGCGTTGAATTTATCGTTTACACTAGTTTCCCACACGCCGAAACTGCTGATAACTTCCTATCACATGATCACACTCAAACAGAAGCAGCTATCAAGGAAAGTGGCATTGCCCACGCATTCGTTCGTAACAACTGGTACCTAGAAAACGAAGCAACTGTTCTAAAACCAGCGAGCGAAGGACAACCATTTGTATACGCTGCCGGCGACGGTCACGTTGGTTGGGCACTAGAATCAGAATACGCTGAAGGTGCTGTTCGTGTTCTATTAAGCAAATCACCAAAAGAAATCTATGAATTTGCTGGTGAACGTCGTACTTACGCCGACCTAGCAGAAGCATTAAAGAAGGCAACTGGTAAAGAGTTTCCTGTCATCTCAGCATCTGCTGAAGACTACAAGAACGGTCTAAAGGAAGCTGGATTAGACGATGCCACTGTTGGAATCGTTTCAGATATCCAAGCATTAATCGCCGATGGTCAATTGGATGAAGAAACAAATGACTTAACTGCCGTAATTAGTCATTCACTTACTCCAATCGAAGACGCCATCAAGAAGGTTATCAAATAATGAAGTATTCACACCGTTTAAGTGATGCTGTTCATATTTTGACCTATATTGGCGCTTCTGAAATTGTAGAAGACGATCTATCAAGTCGCGCAATCGCTGGAAGTATCAACTCTAATCCCAGCCTTGTTCGTCGTCTAATGTCGTCACTCAAAAATGCTGGATTAATCACCAGTGAACCCGGCCGAGCAGCCGTGTCGTTAAGTAAACCAACTACTGAGATCACTCTTTTAGATGTCTACAAAGCAATCGAAGAACCCGATTTATTCCACGTTGATGAAGAAACCAATCAACAATGTCCTGTCGGGGCCAACATTCAATCTGCTTTGCATAAGGCATACGATGAAGTTCAACAACAAGCCGAAATCGAAATGAGCAAAATCACCCTATCCGATATCGTAAAAGATGTCGTTGACGGCAATAAAAAAGCACTATCCTAATGGATAGTGCTTTTTTATTTATGTACTTATTTTAATCATCGATCAAATCAAGCACCTTTATTTTATTAGTATTAAGCTAATGCTGCACCGAATAGAATTGATACAACGAACAAGATGAAGATAATACCAATAAATGAAATGATAGTACCTGCGATTGCAAGACCCTTAGGTTGCTTGAATAAACCAATAATTGAGAAGATGGCACCTAATAACCATACTACGAAGTCAACGAATGGAATCCATGAAGTAACCAATAAAGCGATTAATGATAGAACGAAACCGGCTGTACCGATACCATTAGTCTTAGCTTGATTGATGTAAATTGATTGGTTACCACCATTTGGTTGACCGTTTTGTTGTTGAAAATCTGGTTGTTGGTTGTCTGAACCGTTATCCATTATGAAAATCCCCCTAAATATAAATGAAAATAATTACATCTAATCATTTTATAATTATTTCTTAACTTAATAATAACTAAAAATAGACAATGGGTCAATTTTCGCTTATACCAAATTCAGTTTTTATTTATTCTACATATAACCATGGTTAAAGTTTCTAAGCTTCTTAAGAGTCAACATGGCGATAACAGCCACTAGATACATTAGTGACATGAATACCATGATTTGAATCAATGAGAACTTAGCCATTAATAATCCCATCAATACTGGTGAGAAACCACCAACTGATTTACCAATTGCCATGATCATGTTGTTGGCAGTGGTTCTAATGTTGGTAGGATATAGGCGACTGATGATGGCACCAAAGCCACCGTAGAAACCAGCAGCGAAGAATCCGGCTAATGCGCTAAATACTAGTAGCATCATTGCACTGTGGGCAATCGCAATTCCATAGATTGCAACCGCAGCTGATAGCATAAAGAATGCAAATGCGACTCTAGGGCCAATCTTGTCCATGATGTAACCGAAACTAATCATTCCCAAACTGATACCCACGATTGTGGCAATCATCCATAGTGATGACTTTGAAATTGAGACATGAAGTTGCTTTTGCATGATAGTTGGTAACCAGATCATTAGACCATAGTAACCGGCATTTTCAACAATCACCATGATGGTAATGACAATGGTTTGCCATGCCAATTGTGGGGTCTTAAATAGTTCGGAGAATGAAACATGTGGAAGCTTATTGTTCTTCTTTACTTCCGCTTCGTAAACTGGACTTTCCTTTAGGTGACGACGAATGAAGTAAGCCAAAGCAACTGGAATTAGACCGAATAGGAATAGTGTGTTCCAGCCAAACATTGGAAGCACAATGGAAGCGATAATTGCTGCCATGATTCCACCCATTTGACCACCGGCGGCTGAAAAGGAAATAATCTTTCCGACCTTAAATCCTTGGAAGTGTTCAGAAATAAGAGATACCCCTGCCCCGAATTCACCACCGGAACCGACTCCGGCTAAAAATCTTAGTAGGTAGATTTCATAAATGTTATGAGCAAAGAATAGTAATCCTGTCGCAATCGCGAACAAGAAAATGGTATGTGAGAAGATTTTGACACGACCAAATCGATCAGCCAAAATTCCGAATAACAATCCACCAAATAGTTTTCCTAAATTGGTAATTGTTGAAGTAAGCCCGGCAGCTGCGGGACTAATATGTAAACTCAAAATCATTGATGATAGCGCAAATGATAAGAACATGCTATCCATATTTTCTAGTGCAAACCCAACCGTGGTGGAGGCAAGCGTCTTTTTTTGATCAAAACTGAAGTGCTTTGACTCGTTAATGACATCCATCTATAAGTTCCTCTTTTCGTCTAATCACGAACATTAATTTGATTTATTTTTATAATATACGTATATTATGCTACTTTGTCGCAAAAATGGCAACATTTTTCTGTTTTTAATCTAAATTCACGATAAAAATAACTATTCCACCGCAATAATGTTCGGAAAAATAAAAAAGCCGGCAGTCTCCTACCAACTTTTTATTTTGCGTATTCTTTATTAAATTTACCGATATTTCTGATTGATAGCATTACTAATACAGCCACGATGTACATTGAAGATAACATCATCATGATTTCAAATAGTGAGTACTTAACCATCAAGAATCCCATCACAAATGGTGATAGTCCACCAATTAACTGACCACATGCCATAATAGTGTTGTTAGCGGTACTTCTGATTCTAGTTGGGTATAGGCGACTAATCACGGCACCGAATCCACCGTAGAATCCAGAAGCGAAGAAACCAGCAAATGCACTAGATAGTAACAATGTGATTGGGCTGTGAGCGATCGCGATTCCATAAATTGAAACCGCAGCGACAATCATATATAGTCCAAACGCTAGACGAGGTCCTAACCAGTCTAAAATGTAACCAAATGTGGCCATTCCAACACAGATACCGATGATGGTAACCACCATCCATAGTGATGATTTAGAAATGGATGTGTGTAATTGTTTTTGCATAATGGTTGGCAACCAACTCATGATACCGTAGTATCCGGCCTTTTCGACGATGATCATGACCATCAAACCAAATGTTTGCCACGCAATAGCAGGAGTCTTAAATAGTTCTAATACGGACACCTTAGGTGCTTGATTGTCGCGTTTAGCCTTTTCTTCTTCAAAGGCTGGGCTTTCCTTTAAGTGACGACGAATAAAGAATGCCAATAGTACTGGAATTAGTCCAAATAAGAACAATGTGTTCCAACCGTATAGTGGTAAAACAATTGCGGCAATAACAGCGGCGACGATGGCTCCCAATTGACCACCGGTAGCTGCCCAAGAAACAAGTTTTCCAATCTTGTGACCCCTGAAGTTTTCAGCAATCAAGGCCACCCCGGCACCGAATTCACCACCGGCACCAATTCCGGCGATGAAACGAAGTGCGTAAATTTCATAAATGTTATGTACAAAGAATAATAATCCAGTCGCAATCGCGAACAAGAAGATGGTGTATGAGAAGACCTTAACACGGCCAAACTTATCAGCTAAAATCCCGAATAATAAAGCTCCAACAAACTTTCCAATGTTTGTAATTGATGAGGTTAATCCGGCTGCTGCGGGGCTAATATGTAAAGTTAAAATCATTGAAGATAACGCAAACGATAAAAACATGCTATCCATATTCTCCAAAGCAAACCCGGTGGATGTAGATGCTAACGTCCTTTTTTGGTTAGTACTAAATCCCTTTGACTCTTTGACAATATCCATTTTATTCATCCTTTCAAAATACGAACTATATTATCTATATTTAATATATTATACGTATATTACCACTATTTACGATTAAAACAACCCCTTTTTACATAAAAAGGTGAATAAAAAGGGATGATTAAATAATTAATCATCCTTTTTGTTTTGTAAATTATCTTCGATATTTTTCTCACGTTGGGAAGCTTCTATACGAATTAGCATTTCCATTTGTAGTTGGTTCAATTGGCTTTGGTGTTTGTTATACTTGGTTTGTAAATCAACCTTGGCGTGCAATAGCTTCAATTCTTCTTCAGAACGTAGGTTAACGTGGTAGTCATTTCGACGGTCTAAATCGTCTTTTTCACCAGCACGGTTTTGACTCATCATGATGATGGGTGCTTGAATGGCGGAAATACACGAAAGTGCCAAGTTCAAAAGAATGAATGGGTATGGATCAAAATGCCAGCCGAATAGTTGCATGACGTTAATGAACATCCAGCCAACTAAAAAGACAACAAATGAGATAACAAATCCCCATGATCCACCGACCTTAGCAACCTTGTCAGCTAAGCGTTTACCAAATGTGTAGTTTTCTTGTAGGGCCTTATCGGCATCGATTACTTTAAAATCTTCGTTGTTAATTTTTTGGGTTAAACGACGGTCAATCTTGTTAAAAGCCGCCTCGTCTTTTCGCATCGCTTTTTTAATATCAGCGTATTGTTGTGCGTAATTTTCCATTGTTTCAACTCCCTAAAATATGTATAACCAAAAGTCTATACTTTATTAACCTAATATACAAAGATAAAAACTTGCAGCAAAAAAGCTATGGCATCAACCATAGCTTTTTTGTTTTATCTAAACGCCTTATCACCGATGTCGGTTCGATAAGCGTAGTCGTTTGAATCAACGTTATCCTTAATTGCTTGATTAACGTTTGCTTGAGCAGCCTTTAAATCTTTGTCTGAGGAAATTACCATCATGATACGTCCGCCAGAGCTGACTAATTTTTCGTCTTGTTCTTCGACTCCCGCGTAGGCCAATGAAAGTTTCTCATCGCTAAATTGAGGAAGTGTAAGCCCGTTTTTATGGTTACCAGGATAGCCCTTAGCAGCTAAGACGTTGCCAAGGAAGTATCGGTCGGTTTGCCAATCAACGGTTTGTTCTTGATGGTTCATTAGTTTGACAATCACATCCCCCAAATCACCTTGCAACTGTGGCAAGATAACTTGAGTTTCCGGATCACCCATTCGAACGTTGAATTCGATGACTTTGACACCGTCTTTAGTCAGGATTAATCCAGCGTATAGAAAACCTTGGAACAAAATGCCTCGCTTGTGCATTTCAGCCAACACGGGTCTAATCACCTTCACTAACCCCTCGTTTAAGACGTCGTCACCGAATTGAGGAAGTGGACTGTAAGCGCCCATCCCACCGGTATTGGGCCCCTTATCACCGTCATAGATACGTTTGTGATCTTGCGCTAATGGCATGGTTATGACATCCAATCCGTTTACCGTCACAATCATCGAGAATTCTTGACCATCTAAGTATTCTTCAATCAGAATTTCCTGGTTGGCATCATTATCAAAGATTTTAGCCAAAGTTTCCTTAGCTTCATCTAAATCTTTGATTATGAAAACACCTTTTCCGGCAGCCAAACCGTTTAGTTTCACAACGATTGGGAAATCGTGTCCTTCCATGTACGAAAGAGCGTCGTCATGATTACTAAAGGTCGCATAAGCAGCGGTTGGAACATCTGCTGATTGCATGGCCTCTTTGGCAAACTCCTTGGAGCTTTCCAATTGAGCAGCTTCTTTATTAGGTCCAAAGACTTTCAATCCAGCATCAGTAAAACGGTCAACAATGCCGTCACTAAGTGGTTTTTCGGGACCAACTACTGTCCAATCAATCTGATTATCCAAGGCAAATTCGATTAGACCATCAAAATCCAATTCTTCGATATCAACGGTTTGAACCCCGTCGATGACGTTCATCATTGGATTACCGGGTGCTACAAAAACTTCTCGATTGTCGTTTTTAGCTAAACTTTGTGCCATCGCATATTCGCGACCGCCTGAACCAATCAATAACCATTTTTCCATCTTCTTCATAACCTCACTCTAGTGTTTGAAATGACGGTTGCCACTAAATACAAGGGCAATGCCTAATTCATCTGCTTTATCAATTGAATCTTGATCACGGATACTTCCACCAGGTTCAACAATTGCTGTAATACCGTGTTTAGCAGCGAATTCCACACAGTCATCCATTGGGAAGTAAGCATCTGAACCTAATACTGCGTTTGCGTAATCTGACTTAGTTTCAGCCTTCTTGATAGCAATCTTAGTTGAGTCAATACGGTTTGGTTGACCAGAACCAACACCTAAAGTTTGATGGTCGGTGGTAACAACAATCGCATTACTCTTAACGTGTTTAACGGCGTTTTGGGCAAATGCTAAAGCCTTCATTTGCTTTTCAGTTGGTTGCTTCTTTGATACAACCTTGTATTCAGTTGGTTCTTCATGAAGTAAGTCACGTTCTTGAACTAGCATCCCACCTAGAACAGAAACTAGATCCTTCTTATCTGGGTTAATCTTGTCGAAATCAACAGTTAGTAAACGGATGTTTTTCTTCTTAGCCAATACGTCGTAAGCTTCGTCGGTGAATGATGGAGCGATTACGATTTCCAAGAAGATGGCGTGCATCTTTTCGGCAGTGGCTAAATCAACTTCACGGTTTAGAGCAATGATTCCACCAAAGATTGAAGTTGAATCTGATTCGTAAGCTAGGTTCCAAGCGGTTAGTAGGTCGTCGGCAGTACCGATACCACATGGGTTCATGTGTTTTAATGCCACGACAGTAGCTTGGTCTGGGAATTCTGCGACGATACGAAGTGCGGCGTCGGCATCCCTTACGTTGTTGTATGATAGCTTCTTACCATGTAGTTGTTTGGCATTAGCTAGTGAGTATGTTTCAGGAATTGGTTCCTTGTAGTATGCAGCTTTTTGGTGACTGTTTTCACCGTAACGCATTGCTTCTACCTTTTCATATGTGTAAGTTAGCTTTTCTGGGAATTCTTCTTTGGTTAGGTAGTTGGCGATTAATGCGTCGTAAGCTGCAGTATGTCTAAAGACCTTCGCTGCCAAAGCGCTTCTGTATTCAGCGTCGATTTCGTTAGCGTCGTATCTAGCGATGTAGTCGTCGTAGTCTGCTACGTCGGTAATTACGATGACGTCTTGGCTGTTTTTAGCAGCGGCTCTTAGCATTGAAGGACCACCGATATCAATGTTTTCAATCGCATCGGCATATGTAACGTCCGGCTTTTCAATGGTTTCTTTAAATGGGTATAGGTTGACACAAACTAGATCGATTAGACCAATGTTTTGTTCCTTTAGTTGTTGCATGTGTTCTTCATTGTCGCGACGAGCAAGAATTCCAGCATGAATGCGTGGATGTAGTGTCTTCACACGACCGTCTAACATTTCAGAGAAATTAGTAATTTCTTCAACGGCAATCGCGTCTACACCGTTGTCTAATAAAGTCTTCAATGTTCCACCGGTTGAGACAATATCGTAATCACGTTGTTCTAGTTGCTTGGCAAATTCAACAATTCCATTCTTATCTGAGACACTTAACAATGCTAACTTTTTCAATTTAAATAACTCCCTTTTCAATTAATTGTAAAATCGTGCGTGGGTACAACTGATGTTCAACATCATGAATTCGATTTTCCAAATCCGCTAACGAATCACCTTCTTTTCTATAAACTACCTCTTGAGCAATAATCTGACCGGAGTCGATTCCCGAATCCACAAAGTGAATTGTGACTCCCGTCTTATCAACTCCAGCGTTGTAGGCATCTAAGATACCCTGTTTGCCGGGAAAACTCGGCAAGAGCGCTGGATGAATGTTGATAATCTTGTTGGGGTAGGCGTTCAGTAACGTTTCCCCAACGATTCTCATGTAGCCGGCCAAGATAATGACTTGGACGCCTTTTTTCTTGAGTTCTTCTAGAATGCGACCCTCACGAATCGCTCTTTTTTCACCCTTATGCAGTTCCGCAATCAAGACTTCAACGTTCTTTTTTTCGGCTCGTTGCACCACAAACGCATCATGGTGATCACATACCAACAATTTGATATCAATTGGTAGGTCAGCTTCAGCAATCGCGTCGAAGTTAGTTCCATTTCCCGATGCAAAAATTGCAACGGGGAGTTTATCTGATTTCAACTGCTTCTTGCTCACGTTTTACCACCTCACCAATCTCAAAATATTCTAGGCCATTATCGGAAAGGTAATTTGTCACTGCTTGAACGTATTCTTCTGGAGCGACTAACACCATGCCGATTCCCTGGTTAAACACAAGATCCATGTCGCTTTGATCCAAGTTACCCCAGTCTTGTAGGCACTTGAAAATGTTTGGTACCGTCCATGATGAACGGTCAATCTTAGCGGTTAAGTCGTTTGGAATTACCCTTGATAGGTTATCGGCAATTCCACCACCGGTGATGTTGGCAATCGCATGAATCGCACCAGATTCGACGATGCCCTTAACGTAGTGGTAATACAAACGTGTTGGGGTTAGTAGTTCGTCAATCAATGGTTGTGATAATCCTTGGTATGTGGCGTTTAAATCAAGTTCAGCATCCTTGATAATCTTACGAACTAGTGAGTACCCATTGGAATGAATTCCGGATGATTTCAAACCAATTAGTTTGTCACCCTCCTTAACGTTTTGTGCCCCTAGTAAACGTTTCTTGTCAGCAATTCCAACCGCAAAACCACTTAAGTCGTAGTCGTCTTGCTTGTAGATGCCAGGCATTTCAGCCATTTCACCACCAATTAATGAAAGACCAGCTTGCTTACATCCCATCACAACACCTGAAACGATTTCCTTCACTTCTTCTGGAAGCAACTTACCGATTCCAATGTAGTCTAAAAAGAATAATGGTTTAGCTCCTTGCGCTAGGATGTCATTGGCACACATTGCAACCAAGTCGATTCCGATTGTGGTATGACGTTTAGCCTGAATGGCCAACATCAATTTAGTTCCGACACCATCGGTTCCAGAAATTAGAACCGGATCATCGTATTTTGCAAAATGAGATTGAAGTGAATACATTGCGCCGAATCCACCCAGACCGTCGACTACGCTTTGGTCATAAGTAGAAGCGACCATATCTTTGATTGAATTTACCGCTTTTTCGCCGCTTTCAACATCGACACCAGCTTCTTTATATTGGTTAGCCATTCACTTCATCCTCCTCGTATAGGTGTAATCTCTTTGCTTCTGCATCGTATGTTTCTTGGTAGTCATACAAAGGTGTTGGGTACTTACCATCGAAGTATGCTGTACATAGACCGTGGTATTGGTTGTCACAATCTAAGTCAATTGCTTCGATTAAACCTTCAACACTTAGGTACTTCAATGAGTCCGCTTCGATGATGTCCTTGATTTCTTCAACACTGTGGTTAGCACCAATTAGTTCACTTGGTTTTTGAATATCAATTCCGTAAAAACATGGGTACTTCAAATCAGGTGAAGCAATTCTAACGTGGACTGATTTAGCACCAGCATCCTTTAGCATTTTGGCGATAAAACGACTGGTGGTTCCACGGACGATTGAGTCATCAACTAGGATGACATCCTTGTCCTTAATGACTGATTTAACCACGGAAAGTTTCATTGAAACCCCACGTTCACGTCGTTCTTGAGTTGGTTCGATAAATGTTCTGGCAACGTATTGATTCTTGATCAAGCCCATTTCATAAGGAATGCCACTTTCAATCGCATATCCCATTGCTGCAGATAGTGATGAGTTAGGCACCCCGATTACGACGTCCGCCTTAGTTGGATTTTCACGAGCGACCAAAGCACCCATGCGTTTTCTAGCTTCATGGACTGAAACCCCATGAATGACTGAGTCGGGACGAGCGAAGTAGACGTATTCCATTGAACAGATGGTTAGTTCAGTATCTTCGGTGAAGTGGTCAATCTTGATACCGGAGTCATCGACAATGACAACTTCTCCTGGTTGAACATCCCTAACATATTCAGCTTGGACTTGATCCAAGGCACAGGTTTCACTACAAATAACCACGGCACCGTCTTTTCTTCTACCGATTACCAATGGACGTAATCCGTTGGGATCACATACCGCATACATTGCGTCAGGACTAAGTAATACGTAGGCAAAACCACCGTGCATTTGGTTGGCGGCTTCCTTGATACGACCTAGGAAGGTGTCTTGGTTACTGATTTCGATTAAGTCACCGAAAATTTCACTATCAGAATCGGATTGGAAGATGGTTCCAGTCTTTCTAAGCATTTCTTTTAGAGTGTCGGCATTAGTTAGGTTTCCGTTGTGTGATAGTGCGAAATGAGTTTCGGTATTTTCAAACATAAATGGTTGCACATTGTTGATGGTGTGGCTTCCAGCTGTTGCGTAACGAATGTGACCTAGTGCTGCATTCCCATGTAGTCGATCAAAGGCATGCGGGTCATCAAAAATGGCTCCAAGTAAACCTTGTCCGCGATATCGGTTTAGTCGTTTGTTGGCATCAATGGCAAGAATTCCAGCACCTTCTTGACCACGATGTTGTAAAGCGTGGAGACCACTGTAAGCGACCTTAGCAGCTGGACCTTCAACGCCCCAGACACCAAAGACACCACATTCATCGTTTAAGCTTTTGACTTCATTTGGCATGATAAACTTTCCTTCCAGATGGTTTTTAGAGCAGTCACGTCATCAACGTATTGACCATCTTGTAGTTGTAAGTTGATTTGTTGGCTGTCGTCAGTAACACCAATCAAGTGTGCTTTCTTACCAGCTAGTTTTTCGAAGGCTGCTTGATCTTCTTGGCTAACTGATACAACGTATCTTGATTGAGTTTCTGAGAATAGTTGTGCTTTAGTAATATCGATTTCACCCTTCAAACCAAGATTATGTTCGAATAGTGATTCAAGGATGGAAACGACAATTCCACCTTCACTAACATCATGAGCTGATTCGATTAGGTGGTTGTGAATTAAATCTAGGATTAAGCGTTGGTTGCTAAATTCTTCTTCTAGGTCAAAGTGGATTTTTCCTGAGATTTGTCCTTCTAGGTGTTTTTGAATTTCTGAACCGGCAAAGTCATCATTAGTGTCTCCGATAACGTAAACCAATTCGCCAACTTCCTTGATATCTGATCGGGTAATGTATTGGTTATCTTCGATTAGACCAACCATCCCAATCATTGGAGTTGGATAAATCGCCTTGTTGTCTGTTTCGTTGTATAGCGAAACGTTTCCGGCGATTACCGGTGTATCGAATTTTTCGCAGGCCTTTGAAATCCCTTCAACTGATTGATCCATTTCGAAGTAACTTTCTGAATCGTCAGGGTTACCGAAGTTCAAACAGTCGGTAATTCCGATTGGCACCGCACCGCTTGCGACGATGTTTCTTGCAGCTTCTGATACGGCAATTTGGCCACCTAGTTTTGGATCTAGGTAAATGTATCGACCGTTGGCATCAGTAGTCATGGCAAGTGATTTGTTAGTACCACGCACACGAATTACTCCTGAGTCACTACCAGGTTGAACAACGGTGTTAGCTTGAACACGGCAGTCGTATTGGCGATAAACAGATTCTTTAGAAGCAATGGTAGGTTGTCCGATAATTGTCTTTACCATGTCGTTAACATCGCTGATAACGGGTGTTTTAGCTTCGTCGACGTTCTTCAAACGGTCAGGTTCAACAACATCGTGTTGGTATTCAGGAACATCGTTAACCAAACTTGAAGTTGGAATGTCACAAACAAGTTCACCGTGTTGGTATAAACGGTATTGTTTGTCGTCGTTAACGTGACCAATTACGACAGCGTCTAGATGGTGTTTTTCAAATACTTCTAGGACTTCGTCTTCGTGGCCAGCCTTAACACATAGCAACATTCTTTCTTGAGATTCTGAAAGCATGATTTCATATGGAGTCATGCCAATTTCTCTTTGTGGAACTAGGTCTAAGTCTAAGTCGACCCCACTGTTAGCCTTGTCGGCCATTTCAGCTGATGATGATACTAATCCAGCGGCACCCATGTCTTGAATTCCGACTAGGATGTCCTTGTGGTTATGAGTCACTTCTAGACAGGCGTCAACAAGTAGTTTTTCCATGAACGGATCACCAACTTGAACGGCTGAACGGTCTGATTCTTCTTCGGTACTGAATTGACTTGATGCGAAAGTAGCACCGTTTATTCCATCACGTCCGGTCTTGGCACCGACGTAGATGATTGAGTTACCGGCACCTGAAGCACGTCCGGCTTCGATGTCTGCTTGATCCATCAAACCGACACACATAACGTTGACCAATGGGTTTCCGTCGTAGCATGGGTCGAAACTAATTTCACCACCGACCGTTGGAACCCCGATACAGTTACCGTAACCAGCGATTCCGGCAACGACCTTGTCTAATAGGAAACGATTCTTGTCATTAGTTAGTTCACCAAAACGAAGGCTATCAAGTGAAGCCACTGGTTTGGCTCCCATTGAGAAGATGTCTCTGATGATTCCACCGACACCGGTAGCTGCACCTTCGTATGGTTCAACGTAACTTGGATGGTTATGACTTTCGGCTTTAAATACGACCGCTTGGCCATCACCGATGTCTAGAACCCCGGCACCTTCACCAGGTCCTTGTAGGACACGAGAACCATCTGACCAGAACTTTCTAAGCACTGGCTTTGAGTTCTTGTATGAACAGTGTTCGCTCCACATTCCTGAGTACAAACCGGTTTCGGTGTAGTTAGGTAAGCGGTGCAAAATGTCATTTGAGATTAAGTTATATTCAAAATCAGTTAGACCCCAGTCTTGGTAAATCTTTTGATCTTTAATATCTTGGGGTGTAATTGTCTTTGGCTTTTCCATCTTGTTAGCTCCTAACGTGATTTAATAATGACTTGAATAGCTTCAAGCCGTCGGTTCCACCTAAAATGCTTTCAACGGCACGTTCCGGATGAGGCATCATCCCTAAAACATTCCCTTGCTCGTTCACGACACCGGCGATGTTGTCACAACTACCGTTGGGATTATCTTCGTAAGTGAAGACGATTTGATCGTTAGCCTTTAATTGGGCTAAAGTTTCGTCGTCACAGTAGTAGTTACCTTCACCGTGAGCGATTGGAATATCGATGACTTCTGATTCTTCGTATTGGTCGGTAAACATTGTGTCGTTATTTTGCACGCGTAGCTTGGACCAATCTGAAATGAATTCCATGCTGGTGTTGTGTTGAAGTGAACCCGGTAGCAGGTTAGCTTCCGTTAGGATTTGGAAACCATTACAGACACCCAATACTGGTTTGCCTTCAGCGGCCATTTCCTTAACTGATTCCATAACCGGTGCAAAACGGGCAACAGCACCACTTCTTAGGTAATCACCGTATGAGAAACCACCGGGGATTAGGACACCATCGTATCCATCTAAGTTAGTAGCATCTGAAGTAACTAGGTCAACGTCTTCATTTAGTGAATCGCGCACTGCATAATACATATCCATATCACAGTTGGAGCCGGGAAAACTAATTACTGCAAATTTCATTTCGCCACTTCCTTTAGTTCAAATTCGTATGATTCCATGTTGTGGTTCACCAATAAATCTTTGGCAATGTCGTTAACAATCTTTGATGCTTCATCTTCGCTGTCGGATTTGATGTTGACTTCAAAGTACTTACCTTGTTTGACTGAGTCGACCTTGTCGTAACCCAAACGTTGTAAGGCGTTCAATACTGCTTCACCTTGAGGATCTAAAATTGATGCTTTGTGATGGACATAGATTTGTGCTAAATACATATTTTCTTCCTCCCTATATGGCTGCTCGTAAACGTTTTAGAATTTCTAGGTAACCTGGCATCATATCTCCTGCTTCTTTTCGAAAGACATCTTTATCTAGTGATTCGTTAGTATCTTTATCAAGTAAACGACATGAATCAGGTGAGATTTCATCAGCTAGGATGATTTCACCGTCTTCGTTAATTCCAAACTCAAGTTTGAAATCAACCAAGGTAACGTTCATCTTGTCGAATAATTCTGTTAGGATTTGGTTCACCTTTAGGCCGTCTTTTTCTAGTTGTGCTAACTTGTCTGCTTCGATTAAATCCAAGCCAATTGCATCAGACTTAGTAACGATAGGATCGTGTAAATCATTATCTTTATAAAAAAATTCGACAACTGGTTCTTTCAATGTTTGAAGATAATCAGTGCCGAATCTTTTTTGGAAATGTCCGGCCGCAAAGTTTCTAATTACAACTTCCAGCGGAATCATTTCAACTTTTTTATTTAATTGATCTGTTTCGTTAACACGTTCAATAAAGTGCGTAGCAACACCATTTTCGTTTAGGTATGTGAAAATCATACTTGAAATTTCGTTGTTAACCGCACCCTTGTTTTCGATTAATTCATTACGCAAACCATCCCCCGCAGTGGTGTGGTCTGTGTAGTGCACACGCAATACACTTGAGTCATCGGTGGTGTAAAGTTCCTTAGTCTTACCTGATGCAACTAATGTAGTCATTTTAATTCTCCTCATCTAAATAATTTAACGTCTTGCAATAATTGATCGATTGATGAACCGGTCACAGTGATGTGACCCATTTTTCTTTGATGCTTAATTTCAGCCTTACCATAATCATGGAAGTTCCAGTTTGGGTGGTTAACCAACTCGTTTCGACCGAGTGTTAAATTGTCACCCAATAGGTTCACCATAACGGCATTATCAATTAACTTGATATCTGGTAAGGATAGATTACAAATACTTAAAATATGTGCTTTAAATTGAGAAACGTTGCAGGCCTCAATGGTGTAGTGGCCCGAATTATGTGGTCTTGGTGCTAGCTCGTTAACAAGTAATCTGCCATCTTCCATTAGGAAGAATTCGATTCCTAAGACACCGACTAGTTTCATTTCTGAAGCGATGTTTTCAGCAATCTTTTCAGCATCCTTATGAACGCTGTCGTCAGTTCTTGCTGGCACGATACTAGTGTGTAAGATGTGATCCTTATGAATATTTTCGCTAAGTGGGAAGACAATCACCTTACCGGAAACATCTCGGTCTACCATTATGGAAACTTCCTGTACAAAAGGTTGCTTTCTTTCGTAGATCCACTCAATGCCGTCCAAGTGTTTAATGGCTTCCTTTAGATCGTCTTCGTTATTGATATCGAATTGACCGTGGCCATCATAGCCACCCTCAGCGGTTTTTAAAATCGCAGGAGTAGAAATTTTTTGGTACGCCCTTAATAAATCATCGGCGTTATTTACTGGCGAGTAGTCAGTAACAGGTGCTCCAATGCTTTGTAAAAAGCCCTTTTCCTTGTTTCGGTTGCTAGTGATTTCTAGTTCACTAATTGGCTGCGGGATATATGTAGTATCCGAAACCTTTTTAATTGCTTTTTGGTCGACGTTTTCAAACTCGTAAGTTAAAACATCTGATTTTTCAGCTAACCGTTTCATGGCTAATTCGTCATCGTAGTCAGCGATAATTTGAAAATCAGCAACTTGTGCTGCTGGAGCATCAGGGGTTGGATCTAAGACCCCAACCTTGTATCCCATTTCTTTAGCAACTAACGCCATCATCTGACCTAGTTGACCACCACCTAAGATGCCGATGGTAGCTGGTGGCAAAATTGGCTTAGTGTAATTGTTCATTACTATCAATTGCCTCCTTTGTTTGTCTTTCACGGAAGTCATCTAGATTTTGGGCGATTTTTTCATCGCTGATTGCTAGAATCTGAGCTGCTAACAATGCAGCGTTCTTTGCTCCAGCATCACCAATCGCGACGGTCGCAACTGGTACTCCTGAAGGCATTTGAACGATTGATAGTAGTGAATCGACTCCATTTAAGGTGCTGGTCTTAACCGGAATTCCGATGACCGGTAAGGTTGTATTTGCCGCTAACATCCCTGGCAAATGTGCTGCACCACCCGCCGCAGCAATAATTACTTTGTATTGTTCGTATTTTGCTGAACGGCCAAAAGCCTGTAATTCGTTTGGCATCCGATGAGCTGAGATAATTTTAGTGTTATAACTAATTCCTAAACTATCTAAAGTATCAATAGTTCCCTGTATTTTAGGGAAGTCAGAGATAGAACCCATTACAACTGCTACATCCATTTTTTAAAGTCTCCCCTCTAAATGGTTAAATTCATCATAACAATCGATTTAACATTCGTCAACTAAAAAGCGAACAATATTTAAAAATAATATATTATAGTTCGTGAAAAACACGAATATTTGCACAAAAAAAGACCAACTTAGCAAAAGTTGGCCATTTTTAACTATTTAAATTCAGGAAATGTCTTGTAAATCATTTTGTACATACGATATTGATCGTAGGCGTTAAATCTGTCGTTCAATGACACGATAATCACACGGTTCTTGTTTGGTAATTGACTAGTACTTACCAGACAGTTACCTGCCAATGGAGTGTATCCAGTCTTTAGACCATCCACGTGTAACGCTGCATCATATCTTAACCCACCAGCCAATAATTCATTGGCGTTCTTTAATGTTTGACCATTTTGGTGGTAACGATAGATTTTGGCGTCATTTACAATCGCTGGATATAGTTTCAATAGATGTGATGCAATTACGGCTAAGGCCTTTGCGGAGACGCGGTTATAGTCGTAACGTGAACCATAACGAATGTAGTATGGATATAAGTCGGCGTTTTCCAAACCAGATGAAGAAACGAAACGTGCTTGAGAAGCAATGCCCCATGCCTTCACTTGGCTGTTCATCTTCTTGATGAACTTGTTGTTAGTTCCAGATACCCATTGACCAAGCGCGATGGTTGCACTGTTAGATGATGCAATCAACGAAGCTTTGTATAGGTTTCTTACGGTGTATTTCTTGTTAGCCTTTAATACGTAACTACCTAGAGAATGATGTCTACTCATTCTTGCTAAACTAGGTGAGATTTTAACCTTTTGGTTCCATCCATTTTTGGTAGTTTGCGCCTTTTGAATCGCTAAGTATAATGTCATAATCTTAGCAGTCGAAGCAACGGCACGTTTGGATGTGGCATTTTTTTGGTAATAAACCTGGTTAGTATCCATGTTCATGACATAAGTAGCACTGCTTGTCTTGTTGTACTTATCCATGGATTTGGTGTAATTACTGTTGGCATCGGCACTTACACTCACAGCAACAAATGATGATCCAAGCATAAAGATAGCTAAACAAGCTACCATCATGTTTTTGATTTTGCTCATTTAAATTTTATCCCCCTTAACGAAATCAATAGCTATATATTACAACGTTTTGGCGGGATTTTAGTTTACAAATTATTACATTTATATTATGAATATTAAAAAAGAGGCCTAATAATTAGGTCTCTTTTCTTTATTGTTATTTAATTGCTGATCTAACAGCGTCTTTTTCTGATTCAACCAATTCAACGGTACTTGTGATTGCTCTAGTATCCATCTTGATTTCACGGGTTAAACCTGGAGTGTCTAGTTTTGGTTCAAAAAATGCTTTGAATTCATCTAGACGAGTTCTGGTATGGAAAATGTTTGCGATAACTGTGATAAATGTGGCGAATTCCATGTCACCACCAACAGTATCTTCTAGCCATTGCCATTCGTTTCTGATCCAGTCCCATGCGAATTGTTGACCGGCTGGGTTTCTCAATACACCTGAGAACCAAGCACGTAAGTCTTGAGGTTTTACAACGCTACTGTCTTCAAAGTTAGCAACTAGCTTACCTAGTAACTTAGCATCCTTTGTTAGAGTTACCGCAGCGCAGATATCTTGCTTGTAACTTGGGTCAGTTGATTGTTTGTATTCTTCAACCAATGAATCGAATTCTTCAGCGTTTGAGTAGTTCTTCATTTCATTAGCTAAGATGTATACACGGGTATCAGCAGGTAATGATAACAAGTTTGATTGGTGATCTTGGAAGATTGCGTGAGCAGCTTCGGCGAAGTCTTTGTTGTCATCGTATAGTGCAGCACCTAAGATGTATGGACGAGTCAACTTATCGTTGTTGCTTTCGCCATCGACACTTACTAGACCTAAGCGTTCTAGTTGCTTGTCACTTAGTTGTCTGAATAGGCTCTTCAAGTTGTCTTCGTCTTCAGTTCCTGGTTCCACGAACTTCTTCAAGTTGTTGGCTAGTGTGTAAACAGAGTCGTTAATCACATTAGATTCACTATCAGCAAATTGTTTTAATACCGGAACAACGTCAGCGTATGACACTTGTTTTGCTTCAGCTAGTAAACGAAGGTCTTGTAGTAGTTGCATCTTATCGATTGGAGATAGGTTATCTGCATCGTTTAAGATGTCTTCTTGTAATGTGTCATCGTATTTAACGATAAAGTGTGAGTTGTTACCAACATTTACTCTAAATGGTTTGCCATTTAGTTTGCGTAATTCTTGGTAGTCACCTAAATCAACAGTTTCTTCACTGAAGATGTCAGGTGCTTGGTCATAGTTTGCGTTTAAAGGAATTTGCCAACGACGGCCTTCATCCTTACCTTCACCGGTGAAGAATTGCTTTTGAGCTAACTTCAAGCGGTTGTCTTCAACGTATGCGTTCACAACTGGGTAACCTGGTTGTTCTAGCCATGATTCCATAATCTTGCCTAGATCCATACCGGCAGCCTTACCAAGTGCATCCCATAAGTCAGCACCAGCGGCGTTACCGTACTTGTGAGCAGCAAAGTAGTTCTTTAGTCCTTCACGTAGTGCGTCGTCACCGATTAAGGCACGAACCATTACTAACATTCTGGCACCCTTGGCGTAAACGATAGCTCCATCAAATAAAGCATCAATTTCAGCTGGGTGATGAACTTCAACGTGAACTGATTGAACACCGTCAACGGCATCACGTTTTAGTGCTGCTGGAACATCAGTAGTTTGGAATACTTCCCAAATGTTCCATGAAGGTTCGATTGCATCGATTGCAACGTATTCCATCATGTTGGCAAAACTTTCGTTCAACCATAGGTCATCCCACCATCTCATGGTTACTAAGTCACCGAACCATTGGTGAGCTAATTCATGGGCAATAACTGTTGCAACACGTTGTTTTACTTCAAATGAAGTGTTGTCAGGATCTAGTAATAGGTATGCTTCACGATAAGTTACTAGTCCCCAGTTTTCCATCGCACCTGCTGAGAAGTCAGGTAGCGCTAATTGCCATGAATGTGGAAGTGGGTATGGAGTTTGGTAGAAGTCTTCGAAAAATTCGATTGAGCGCTTAGCAATATCTAAGGCAAAATCTAGTTCTTTGGCGTCGTGGGCTTTAGTACCGAAGACACCGACTTTTACACCACTCTTAGTTTCAGTCATCTTACTTTGCATGTCACCAAAGGCAAATGCAACTAAGTAAGTAGACATTTTAACAGTTTCGTCAAAATAATGAACACCATTTTCAACTTTTACTTCTGGCATGTTTGCTAAAGCAGTTTCACCAGGTTGTTCGTCAAACTTAAGTGCTAGTTTAAATTTAGCTTTTGCTTCTGGTTCATCAATACATGGGAATGCTTGTCTAGCAAAGTTGGTTTCAAATTGAGTTCCTACTAATTGTTTTTGTTCACCATTAACTTGGTAATAAGATGGATAAATTCCCATCATAGTATCAGTTAACTTGGCGGAGTATTCAATAGTTACAGCCACTTCACCGGTCTTACCTAAAGATACGTTAATTACTTCATTGTCATTATCAACGTTAAATTCAACGGGGGTTCCATCTACTGAAACGCTTGTAACATCAAAGTCTTTTTCGTGAATACCGATTTCTGGTTCACTTGCATTACCGTAAATTGTGGTCTTTCCACTAAATTTCTTTTCACTACGGCTAACATCTAAATAGATGTCGTAGTGGTCAGGTTGAAATCGATTAAATAATCTAACTAATTCAGCCATCAATAACACTCCTTCTTTATCATCATTTTCTCATTAGTTTTTAATTGTACGCTATCTAAAAATAAAATGCCACATATATATTGTAGTAGTTAAAACGCTTTTATGCACACTTTAATATTTATGTAATCTTCTTTATAAAAGCTTTATATATTTTGAAAAAATTTAAACTTATATTTATAGAAAATTGCATAGAATAAATATATAGTTTGTCTATACTAATTATTAGGAAGTGAATTCAATGAAAAAATTAGCAAAAAAAGCTATTATTCTTTCTACATTGACTTTCGGTGCTTTAGAAGTAACAAGCATCGCTAACAAAAACTTTAATCCAAATGATAATGTAATCGCTTATGCTGCGGAAACTCAAGATCATTTTGATGCTTCTACTATGTTTCCTGATAAGACATTACAGGACATTATTGTACAGTCTGTCAATAGATACGTAAGAAATTCATATGGTGCTGTAAAAAGCATCAATGATGTAACACAAAGTGATATCAATAAACTAACAACATTAGATGGAAGTAATGAGCAAACTCCAATTGCATCATTAACAGGTATCGAAAACCTTACTAACCTAACAACCGTTAAGTTAAACAATGTTAAGTTCGATCCTCAAATTAACTTTTCACCATTAAAGAATCTACCTAATTTGACATCTCTTTCTGTTCAATCTTCAAATATTAACAGTCAAATGATTAACAATTTGGATGGATGGAACAATACCAAATTAACTAGTATCAATTTGTCAAACAACCAAATCGATAGCATTGATTTTATGAAACACATTGACATTCCAAACATCCAAAGTATTATTGTTGATTCCAACAAAATCAGTGACTTTAGCCCACTTGCGGGTAAAGATTGGGAACAACTAAAAACTCTAAGTGCTTCTCATAACCAAATCTCCGATATTTCACCAATTGCAAGCATCACTTGGCCTAACTTACAAAGCCTTGATGCTTCTTTCAACAACATCTCTGATATCAGCTCAATTGCAAAGGTTAAATGGGATAACATTCAAGAAATTAACGTTTCAAACAACCACATCAAGGATATCAACGTTATCTCAAGCGCTGACTTCCCAAACATCATACAAATCACAGCCGATAATAACGAAATTTCTGACATCAATAGTTTTGCTCACACCAACTGGAAACAATTAAATCAAATTTCCGTTAACGGAAACCACATTAAAGATATCTCTGCAATGAAGGGACTATCAACACTTTACCCTAACTTGCAAACATTCATGGTGGATAATAACCAGCTATCAGATCTTTCATTCATGGCTGGATACCAAATTGGTGGAGGCTCTGCTTTAAATCAAGCCGTTAACGAAACTTATACCCTTAACAAGCCAAAAGTTGGTGACGTTATTAAGATCCCAATTAACCTTGATGACATTAATACCTCTCCTGAATACGCAACTGCAGATACTAACAGAAATCAACTTGTGATTACTTTACAATCTGCTGGATTCACTGCGTACGGTACAGATGGAAATGTATACAGCTCTCCAGATGGTTACTCATCTAACGGTATCAGTTACCTAGCTTACAAATACAACGGCGGAGATCTTCCTACCATGGCTACCCTTGCCTTCAGAAGTACACTAGGACAAAATTCAGAACAACCTTACTACACTGGTATTTACAATGTTGCCTTAAACTACAAGTCAGACGATACAACAAGCAATGCATCATCTAGTGCATCAAGCGCTCAATCTTCTGCAAGTTCACAAGCTAACAGTTCTAGTGTTCAATCCTCTGCTTCAAGTTCNTGAAGCTCAAAGTTCTAGTGCCCAATCTTCTGCTCAAAGCTCTGAAGCTCAAAGTTCTAGTGCCCAATCTTCTGCTCAAAGCTCTGAAGCTCAAAGCTCTAGTGCCCAATCTTCTGCTTCAAGTTCTGAAGCTCAAAGTTCTAGCGCCCAATCTTCTGCTCAAAGCTCTGAAGCTCAAAGTTCTAGTGCCCAATCTTCTGCTCAAAGTTCTGAAGCTCAAAGCTCT